>JAKITT010000098.1 GCA_021647945.1 Candidatus Polarisedimenticolaceae bacterium | reverse complement strand
ATCTATCGACTTGTCGGAAGCAGGGCGTCAGTGCTGCTGTGGCTATGGGCCTTGCGTTCAAAGGACTCCTGCCTGAATTTTGCACGTGCGCGGTGAGCACGGAGTTCACTGACGCTGAGTAGTTACAATTAACTAAGCATTTGTTTTATTAACGTTACACTGATCTTAATTACTTCTCTATTAGCCCCACGTTATAGAGTCTGTAGATTGGCTCGTGTCACTATAGGTGTGCAGTATGCGAGTCACCATCATATTTCGAGGATATAGTTCATGAAAGGATTGACAATGAAGAAAGCAGTTAAGCATGTCACTAGTAACTCTATTTTACTTGGCGTA
The DNA here is from genome assembly GCA_021647945.1 of Candidatus Polarisedimenticolaceae bacterium. GTDB lineage: Bacteria > Pseudomonadota > Gammaproteobacteria > Chromatiales > Chromatiaceae > JAKITT01. The sequence goes on along the minus strand of JAKITT010000098.1, from coordinate 11,735 downwards.
ATTCTCCATTCCACTGCTGTTTTGGCGCAGCCGACCGAAGAGTGGGTGGCACGCTATGATAATAATGGCACTCAAGGGCGGCATGAAGCATCCGCTATTGCTGTGGACAGTAGCGGTAATAGTTACGTTATAGGAACCAGCACAGGTACAGGAACAAATTCGGACTTTGCTACAGTAAAGTACGATGCAGATGGCGTGCAATTATGGGAGGCACGCCACGGTACTAGTGCTTATGACTACGGTCGCCACCTTGTTCTTGATAATAATGACAACGTATATGTTGCTGGAATTGTCCGCGGCAGTGGGTCACCCTACAACGATTACGGAATTGTTAAGTACGATACAAATGGTAATACGCTTTGGGAGACTAGCTACAATGGTCCTTCAGGTATGGGTGATAGCGTCGCTGGCATTGCCGTTGACAGTAATGGCAATGTGTATGTTACAGGCACAAGCGACTACCACAAGGGGTCTTCGAACTATGCAACGGTAAAATACAATTCAAACGGCAACCTTCTATGGGAGGTTGTATCTAATAGTGGGGGTATGGGCATCTTATCTAATAACTGGGACTATGCCAGGGGTATCGCCGTTGATGGCAACAACAACGTATATGTTTTAGGGTCTAGCCAGGATGGAGGGGGCTACGCCTATGTGGTTATAAAGTACGATACAAATGGTACGCTACTGTGGGCAAACAAATACAATGGCCCAGGTGACGGCTGGGACTACCCAAATGACCTCGTAGTGGATGGTGCCGGCAATGTGTATGTTACAGGAAAAAGTCCTGATGCAGCAGGACTCGATGACTATGCTACAGTAAAGTTCGATTCAAACGGCAACTTGCTTTGGGCTTCACGCTACAACGGCCCTCAGAATCAAGATGATGAAGCTACATCCATTGCTATCGATGGCAGTGGTAATGTGTTTGTTACAGGAGAAAGTAACAATAATTATGCAACAGTAAAATACGACAATAATGGAATGCAGCAGTGGGTGAACCGCTACAGTGGGCACCCTACTGATTCCACTGATGCAGCCAGTGATATTGCTGTTGATGGTAGTGGGAACGTATATGTTACTGGGTCGAGCACGTGGGGTTCAGTTTACACGGGTGGTACAGGTTATGATTATGTAACAGTAAAATACGATACCAATGGAAACGAGCAGTGGCTTATTCGCTCCGACTTCGGGTTAGCACCATTCAGCAGAAATGATTTCAGCGCATCTCTTGCGCTTGATGTGACTGGCAATATATATGTGACAGGGAGCAGCGACGGTTTAGGAATGTACAACCTTCCCGACTATGCCACTGTAAAGTACTCTATAGCAAATACGGCTTTAGGGCCTGATCTTACACCGACTGCACTAACGCTATCAGCAACGAGTGTATTAACCGGAAGCACCATTACTCTGAATGATACATTTATCAACCAGGGGACAGATCCAGTCAGCCAGGTCGGTTATAAGCAAGTAAGGTATTACCTCTCAACCGATCAGATCATTGATACAGCTGATACGACTCTGGGCATACGCGCATTTTATGGCGTGGCTGTAGGGAGTGAAAATAGTGGAGCGACTGAGGTGACAATACCCCCCACTCTTTCAGCTGGCACCTATTATGTCGGCGTTGTTGTCGATTACACTGATGAAGTTGATGAAGCCAATGAGAACAACAACACGCTTATTGCAAGTACGGCTTTGAATGTCTCAGTTGATCCAAATTTGATTGTGGGTATTGATCTTACGCCGACAGCATTAACAGCATCTGCAACAAATGCAGCGCCTGGAGGTACTATTACCCTGAATGATACATTTATCAACCAGGGGACAGATCCAGTCAGCCAGGTCGGTTATAAGCAAGTGAGATATTTTTTATCAACCGATCAGATTATCGATGCAAGTGATACTATCCTTAGTACTCGCACATTCTATGGCATATCCGCAGGGGCAGAGAATAGCGGAACGAGTACGGCGACAATACCCGCTACGATTTCAGCAGGCACCTATTATATAGGCGTGATTGTCGATTACTATGATCGAGTAGATGAAGCTAATGAGGACAATAATACGATGGTAGCAAATGATCTTTTTGAGGTTTTACCCTAAAGCAGCTGCCTAACAGCGTTTCCTATTAATTTAACCGTTTTATGGGAAGCGCTGCGTGACATTTAGATCACGAAGTAAAATGGCAGATATTTTGTGACCAAAGGGGAGAGGGTTTCCTCTCCCCTTCTTCGCTGCACGCAAAGAAGAGAAAACCGGGGTCAGATCAGAATGGCACTTACTTAAGCTTCTTAGGATGACCAAATTTTTAACATTTTCCCATGCTTGAGGTCTTGAAACAGTGAGCAGAGGACAGGCTTTAGGCCCCATTTTTACACCAAAACAACATTGTTTTAATACTTCGCTTTAAGTCTTCTTCTGCGCAATCAGGTAAAAGATCATTCAAAAAACCCGTGACACTCTCTTTCCCAAATGTTTTACACCAATACCAAGGCAACTCTTCAACACTATAATCCCAGAATCTAGCTGCCGCATAAACAGAGCCGTCTAGCGCTAAAACTGGAGGAGGTGAAATACTCAGTAAAATCTTACCCGAGAGCTGCTGCCTTTCGAATTTATTTTCTTGTAAAGACTCATTTGTTAATTGGAAAATACTGGTTTGGAAATATCCATAGCACCTCACCCGCACGGTTAATAAGGCTTGCCGATTGATCTTGGCCAACGACTATTGAAAAATTCATAATTATCTCTTCTCTGTTGTCTATTGATTTCAAGCACAATTTTAGAGAGCAGCCTTTACCATTTTGGATCGTGTGGGTAACGCTTTTGTAACATGCTGAATAGCCATTTTAATCGTTATGGGTCTAAATCCCCGCTGCTCGCCTAAAGCGCCTACTGCTAGTGCAGCAATAGATTTATGTAGGTGCGGCTTCAGCCGCATACGTTCGCCTTACAGGAATTGTTCCCAACAATTCCACTGCATTTGCTCCATCCATGGAGGTCAAGGCGAACCTACAAAGGAATACCCCGTCCACTTGCGGCAGGGGTGTTTATTCACTGGATGGGTGACACCACCACGCTGTAACAAACTTTTAATATTTGCGTAATAAAACAGCAACAAAACAGCCCCATGATAGCTATACCGAGACCTCTGCACGAAAAAACAGTTTTCGTTATAGGGTCTCTCATACCAACAACCTAAATGGTGATAACTATGGCTGTACAGAAACGCTATCAGGCACGCTTAAAAATAAATAAAGAGATTCATCTGATCTACCGTAAACGGGCCTTCACGGCCTATGCAGTCAACCTATCGTCTGAGGGAATGGGGCTACAGGTTGAAGCGCTGAGCATACCGACAGGTATGTTTCTGGAGTTGGACTTCCATATCGGTGACAAACATTGGCAGATACCTGCCGTCGTCACCCATAGCTCCACAAGAGAGCTGGGCGTCATGTTCCTCTCTAAACAGGATCTGCTCTATACCAGCCTGTTAAGCGATCATTGTCGACCAGCACCCCAAGCACAACTACTCACCTCCCCGTTCCCTGTTGCTGAAACAGCCAGCAGCCACTATCTATAGCCTTAACCACACAAAAACACCCGCCATATTTTCGGGGTGTTACTATGCTTTAAAGCAGCGCCATTACTATTGGGAGAGAGACTGAACCCCCTATGTCTGACCTTATACTCATCGTCGATGACGAGCAGGATCTGCTCGATACCCTCAGCTACAATCTACAGAAGAGTGGTTTTGAGACCCGCTGTGCATTGACCGGCAGTGAGGCGGTCAAGCTGAGTCGACAGGAACCGCTACCCGATCTGGTGCTGCTCGATTATATGCTACCCGACATCCACGGCACCGATGTCTGTCTTATGATTCGCCAATACCCGGCAACGACACATCTGCCGGTCATCATGCTGACCGCACGTGGTGAAGAGAGTGATCGGATCAGAGGCCTTGAGTGCGGTGCCGATGATTATGTGGTGAAACCCTTCAGCATACGCGAGCTGACGCTGCGCATTGAAGCGATCCTTCGCCGCAAAACCCCACCTCAACAGGAGACCACCCGCACCGCCGAATTTGGTCTATTGAAGGTCGATTATGATCGGCACGAAGCATCCATCAGCAATCTACCATTGGCCCTCTCAACACTGGAGTTTCGCCTACTCACCTATCTTCTTGAGAATAGAGAGAAGGCCCACTCACGCGCTGACCTGCTCAGCAATGTGTGGGATATCCAGGTCGACCTAAAGACCCGCACAGTCGATGTACATGTTAAACGTCTACGCGACAAACTTGGCGCAGCGGGTGACTACATTCACACCGTGCGTGGCTTTGGTTATCGCTTCATCCAGGACCCCGATGAGGTCGCGCATTGAAATTGGGGATCCGCAGCCAACTCTCACTCTTCTCACTACTCCTCATGCTGGTGGTCGGCAGCTTCGCCGGTCTTTTTCTAGAGCATCAACGACGCAACTCCATTGAACAACAGATTGAACAGGAGTTGTCACACTACGCCGCTGCAGCGCGCGAACTGGTCGCTGAATCAAAAGCAGAGACCGTACTTCAGTTTGACTCACTGGCCGACCGACTCGGCCAAGCAACCACAAGCCGTATCACCATTATTGCGCTGGATGGACGCGTATTGGGAGACTCCAACCTCACCCTGAATGAAGTGGCTGCCGTCGAAAACCACGGCCAACGCCCCGAAGTGCTGGAGGCGTTACTGCACGGCAAAGGGATCTACCGCCGCTACAGCACCACCATAGAGACCGAGATGCTCTACGTCGCCATACCATTTGGCGCACCAAAAATATTAGGCACTGTACGCACCGCCAAACCGCTGGCCGAGGTTGATCACGCCATTTCAGAGCTGCGCCTGACACTTATTTTTACCGGCATCCTCGCCCTACTGCTAGCGATACTACTGAGTGGTCTCGCCTCACACCTATTAACCGGCACACTGCGTAAGCTGATTCGTCACGCCAAATCACTGCCCGCAGGCTCATCGAGTGCCAGTGATGATATCGAGCTGTTAGCCGGTTCCTTCAACCATCTGGCAGAAGAGCTGGAGTCACACATCACCGAGCTGCGTCGCATGGAGCGTGACCAGCGGCAATTTATAGCTAACGCCTCTCATGAGCTGCGCACCCCCGTCGCAGTGATCCGCGCCAATGCCGAGACCCTGTTGGATGGCGCCATCAAAGATGAGGTGATGGGGCCAAAGTTGCTGCAAGCACTTGATCGAAATGCCGGACGTTTAACACTCATCCTCGCCGATCTGCTCGATCTGGCACGTATTGATGCTAAACAGACTCACCTTGAAGTAACCAATCTACACCTGCCAGAATATGTGACGCGTGCCGTCGAAACACTCGAAGCACTCGCACAACAGAGAGCGATCAAGATCAACATCAATCTAGAGCAAACCTCTTCACTTCGCGCAGACCCACAAGCACTGCAGCAGATATTGCTCAACCTGATTGAGAATGCGATCAAATATGCCCCACCAGCGGGATCGGTAGAGATTAAGAGCCAACGACAGGCTGACCGCATGCTCATCACCGTTAAAGACAGTGGCCCCGGCATCCCCGAATCATGCCGAAAAAAGGTGTTCCAGCGGTTCTACCGTGTTGATAATGGGCGCTCACGAGAGGTCGGTGGCACCGGACTTGGTCTATCCATCGTCAAGGCATTGGTTGAAGCAATGCAGGGAGAGGTCGGTGTAGAAGCGGTTGAACCGACCGGCGCTCTCTTTTGGGTGAGCTTGCCAGTGAGTTAGGCACCTCTGGTTAAGCCTGATTGGAGGCTCCTTATTACCAACTGCATGTTCAAATATTCAACGAATGTAGGTGCAAATTTATTCGCATAGACCTCCGTTGCTGTAAGTGACCGCACAAATAAATTCGCACCTACATCTCTCCATTCACGAGCAAAAAAGCCTGCTGGAACGGCAGCGCCTTATCGAGTCTCACCGCCAGTGGCGGTGGTTGACCTAAATTGAACCAGACAATGGGTCTACTACCCTCTGAATTCTCAGGCCGAACTGCCGATACCCGCACATCAAATTCCATATACGAACCAACCAAATTGCATTAGTGTGTGCATAAAACCCCTCCTCTTCAGTATTGCCCTTTAATTTTGCTTTGAAAGAGTGAGGTGAGTCATTTAGTTTGGTGATTAAGTACAAAGCCCAGCATTCCGAGTGTCATCTGTAGGAGCGGCACCTCGCCACGAAGAGCCCCCGCTGCCAAGCCCAATCACGGCGAGGGCACCGCTCTTACAAACATACTGAGCTTTGTACCTAATCACCTTTAGTTTTATATCTTTTCCAGGCCGGAGTGTTTCATGTACGCCCGTTTAATCTTGCTTCTTTTCTTCTTTACCCCATTGGCCCAGAGCCAGGAGCGCCCACCTGCCAGCGTGGTAACGGCCACCATTACCTCTAAGATATTGAGCCCTACCAGCGAGATGGTGGGTGTACTGCGTTTTGCACAGGTTTCAAACGTGGCAGCTGAAGTTGAAGGGGTGATTGAGACGCAACATTTTGATACCGGTTGGAGCCTTAAAAAAGGCACCATCATGGCCCAGTTAAATACCGATTTTATACAGAAAGATAGAGGCATCATTCAGTCACAAATCCTTGAAGCCGATGCGGAAATCGAGAAGTTGGCACGTGAGGTAAAACGCCTTGAGGCACTGAAACAGGGTCAGTTAACCAGCCGCAGTACCTATGATGAGGCTTTTTTTAGCCATAAGGTTTTACAGGCACGCAAGAAGACACTTCAAGCCAAGTTGGGGCGCATCCAGCTCTCCATTGACAAAAGCAAAGTGCGCGCCCCTTTTGATGGCATCGTCTTAGAAAAATTGGGTGATCAGGGTAACTGGCTGGGTAAAGGTGATGCACTGGCTCGTTTTGGTTCTACTCAGGATATTCAGGCTATTATTCCTGTCTCTGAGCGGCTGTTGCCATTTCAGCAGAGTGGCGACACCTTTGAAGTCACCATTCCTGCATTAAAGCTAAAAATCAGCGGTCAATTAACGGGCATCGTTCCTTTTGCAGAGTTACGCTCAAAGTCGGTCTATCTGAAAATTTCTCTGCCTTATGAAGAGGGCATGATTGAACACCTGACGGTCGAATCACACATACCTACAGCCGCCCCTCGCAAGTTGCTGCTGATTCCTCGTGCAGCACTGCTACAGAATCAAGGTGCCGATACGGTCTACACCATTGTCGATGGTAAAGCGACACCGGTCATTGTAGATATTGTAAGCCGACGGGGTGGTTTTATTACGGTAGCGCAAGGCGACCTTAAATCCGGTGCAACGGTGATTGTTGATGGCAATGATCGCTTGCAGCCTGGACAAGCGGTACAGGTGGTTGTGCAGTAAATTATGAATTTAATCCAACTTTCAATACGGCAGCCTGTTTCGACCTTTTCAGTGGTCATTCTGGTGGTGCTTTTTGGTCTGATTGGCCTCTCTCGTCTGCCCGTGCAACTCACACCAGACGTTGAAGTGCCCACCATTACCATCACCACCAGCTGGTTTGGCGCCTCTCCATATGAGATTGAAAAGGAGATTGTGGAACGGCAAGAGGAGGTTCTGAAGTCGATTATGGGGCTGAAAAAGCTTGAGTCATCCTCGTTCAATAATTTCGCTGAAATTCGTCTCTCCTTTAAGGTAGGGGCTGACCTAGAAGCAACCATGACGCGGGTAGCCAACAAGTTAAATGAGGTCAAACGTTACCCTGATAATGCTGATCGCCCAGTAATCAGTGGCACCGGGGGAGATAGTGCGCCCATCATCTGGATGATGTTGAAGATGCGCAAGGGGGATCTTGAGCAGATCGTCAATTATCGAAGCTTTTTTGAGAATGAGGTGCGGCACACCTTGGAGCGTGTCCCAGGCGTGGGGTCACTGTTTGTTTTTGGTGGCACTGAGCAACGGCTGGAGATAGTTGTTGACCCACTCGCGCTGGCGACTCGTGAGTTAACGATCAGCAATGTTATTGAGCGAATCAGCAGTGCTAATTCCAATGTCTCTGCTGGGGTGCTCGGGGTGGGTAAACGCAACTATCGGGTGCGTACGGTCAGTGAGTTTCAATCCATCAATGAGCCAGGTGAAGTGGTGTTGAAAGATGATGGCGTACATCGCGTCTATCTGGCCGATGTGGCTACTACTCAACTGGGTTACTACCCCAATGCCGCGCCTAATATCCATAACAACGTGCCGATGATTGTCGTCGCGATACGTAAGGAGGCCGGAGCCAATGTTCTAGAGTTAACAGAACGAGCACACAAAGCGGTAAAAGAGCTCAATGAAGGGCTGCTAAAAGAGAATGGCATCTATCTCGATTGGGTGCATGACCAGACCCATTACATCAACACCGCCATCAGCACCGTTAAAACCAACCTGTTACTGGGTGGCGTCTTGGCGATTGGTGTATTGCTGCTCTTTCTGCGCTCCATCAGCGCCACCATTACCGTGGCCATTGCCATCCCAATCTCCGTAATCGGCACCTTTCTTTTCATGTATTTCTTTGGCCGAAATATCAACGTCGTCTCACTGGCCGGTATCTCCTTTGCCGTCGGTATGTTGGTCGATAATGCCATTGTGGTGCTGGAGAACATTGACCGCCACCGGCATATGGGAAAAGCGGCTATTCAGGCCTCCTATGATGGTGCACGTGAAGTGTGGGGGGCGGTGCTAGCCTCCACCGTGACCACAGTCGCCGTTTTCCTACCCATCATTTTTATTGAGGAGGAGGCGGGGCAGCTCTTCCGTGATATCGCCATCGCCATCAGCTTCTCAATCATGCTGTCGTTGTTGGTCTCCATTTCAGTCATCCCAGCAATGACACGACTCTTTTACGGCCTCAGCAACAAGGTAAAAGTGAGTAAACCACCCGGCGAAGGTAATCCCGCAGTTAAGTTTCTGATGCTCTGCTCTCGATTGACATTAAAGAACACCATCACCCGTCTGGTTACCGTAGCCATTTTTGTCACTGGCTCAGTGTTACTGGTGCAAAACCTACTGCCTAAAGCAGAGTATTTGCCGCAAGGTAATCGCAATCTGATTATGAACATTCTGATCCCTCCCCCCGGCTACTCTGATGATAAGCGCGCTGAAATGGGGCGTTACATCATGGATGAGCTAAAACCCTATCTGGAGGAGGATTACAAAGATGGCGTGCCACAGATAGAAAACCTCTTCTATGTGGGTTCTGAACGGTTCACCATCTTTGGCGGCACCTCCAAACACGTCACCGAAGCGCGTGACATGATGCCCGTTTTTAGCCAGGTCATGAACAGCATACCGGGTGTCTTTGGTGTATCAATCCAGCGAGGCATATTTGAAAGCGGTATCGGTAAAGGACGCGGCATTGATGTCAACATCTCAGGCGAAGATTACAACACCATCGTCGGCGCCGCTCGGGTGCTTTATGGCGCACTCTCCCAAGCCATTCCTGGCTCACAAATACGCCCCGTCCCCTCACTGGAGATTGGCTACCCAGAGGTTAACTTCATCCCTGATCGAGCAAGCGTGCAAGCCAACGGGCTTTCAGAGCAGGCGCTCGGCATCTATATTGATGTCCTGATGGATGGTCGCAAGATAGGCGAATATAAGCCTGAAGGGTCAAAATTGATGGATATGGTGCTGACCTCAAGTACCGGGAAGATCAAAGCCCCCGAAGATCTGCTGAACGGCCTCATTGCCACCCCCTATGGTGAGTTGGTTCGAATCGGTGATCTGCTGGAGATAGAATATACCCAAGGCATGACGCAAGTAGATCACCTTGAGCGCAAACGAAATATCCGCCTGGAAGTGACCCCCCCCGAAGATCACGCTCTGCAACAAGCCCTTGAGACCATCAATGAAGAGCTACTTCCAAAGCTCCAAGCGACAGGCCAGCTTGCCGGCGTCGAAGTGCATGTAGGAGGTAATGCAGACAAACTGACTGAAACCCGGTTAGCACTACAATGGAATTTCTTGCTGGCCATAGTAATCACCTACCTACTGCTAGCCGCCCTATTTAGTAACTATCTCTACCCACTGGTCATCCTTTTCAGCGTGCCGATGGCCGCCGCAGGTGGTTTTATCGGTTTAGCGTTAGTGAACCGATTTGTAGCCCCTCAGCCCTTTGATATTCTAGTGATGCTTGGCTTTATCATCTTAGTCGGCACCGTCGTCAATAACGCCATCCTTATCGTGCACCAAACACTCAACAATGTGCGTTATGAAAGCATGCAATCAGTGGATGCCATTCTGCACTCAGTACGAACCCGCATCCGGCCCATCTTCATGTCAGCCGCCACCTCACTCTTCGGCCTGCTACCACTGGTGCTCTCCACAGGGTCTGGCTCAGAACTCTACCGTGGGTTGGGTTCGGTAATATTAGGGGGGCTGGCACTCTCAACCGTACTAACCCTATTCGTCGTGCCTGCCTTGTTATCATTCCTAATCGGACACGAAAAACCTCGGGATAAAAATAGCGATATTGCTGGGTGATAATCACAGGCCACTACTGAACGATGAATGGTGTTGTTATTGAACATGACTATGGCAAGGGATACGACACGTTACGAGTTGATCCAGCAGTCGAGGCTTACCATCCATGGTGTAACATAATAAGCATACAATCAAATATCACGACAAATTTGGGCTTCAGATAAATGAGCATAGAATTTCTAAATACGGACTTTGAAAAAGTAAGCTACTTAGCAAGTCTTCTAACTGCTCGGGCAACAGGAGGAGAAGCATTAAATGAAGAGTACGAAGCCCTTAGATATGAATTACTTAGTAACAATAATATTTCATCCTTACTCCCAGATTGGTTGAAGATACATCGAAATTTGGATTCATTTTGGGGCTTTATACAGCCAAAGTTTGGCTCGTATTCAGATCGGAGAAAATTTCTGTCTGAAGAGTTTTCTCCCGTACTTATTCTACTTGAGTTCGGTCATACGGTAGAAGTCCAAAATAAATCAGGAGCTCAACCCATACCTGCTAGCCTAACCAATGACGAGCCCCACCAACCCGCTAAAAAGAAAGTGTTCCTTGTTCATGGTAGGGACAATGAGGCAAAGCAAGAAGTTGCTCGCTACGTAGAAAGCCTTGGTATCGATGTAATTATTCTTCATGAGCAGGCAAGTAGCGGCATGACGATCATCGAAAAAATAGAACATTATGCGAATGACGCCGATTTTGCGATTGTTCTATATACCGCATGTGACCACGGTAGGGGGATACACGAGTCAAAGGTGCACCCGAAAAATCGCGCACGTCAAAATGTCGTATTTGAACATGGTTACTTGATGGCAAAATTAGGAAGAAAAAATGTCTGTGCGTTAGTCAAGGGTGAAATCGAAACACCTAATGATATTAGCGGTGTGGTCTACGTGGGTTTAGATTCTTCTGGAGCATGGAAAACCGAAATAACTAAAGAATTAAATGCGTGCGGTTACAATGTCGTATCTTTCTTCTAAATTAGAAATCAAGGTAGAAATCAAGGGGTCAGCCAGCTTGATCTGTGTGTTTGTATTCTTTTAGGCCAAAAAATACATGGGACTACTTATCGACTTAGGAAAGATTTAAGCCCTAATCCCCACATAGAAAAACGTAAAACGCAGAAAGCCTTGGTTGTATAATGGTTAGCGACAAAACAAACCGACACCCAATGGGTGAAACAACCAAGGCCAACACACATTCTACCTTACAAACT
>JAKITT010000097.1 GCA_021647945.1 Candidatus Polarisedimenticolaceae bacterium | reverse complement strand
TCGGCTGGAAAGGGCTGATCAACGACCCCACCCTGGATGGTCAGTTTGAGATCAACAAAGGGATCCGCCAAGCACGTAAACTACTGCTCGACATCAACAATCTCGGTCTGCCCGCAGGCACCGAGTATCTTGATCTAATCAGCCCACAATATATCGCCGATCTGGTCAGCTGGGGTGCAATTGGTGCGCGCACCACCGAGAGCCAATGCCATCGCGAGCTCGCCTCTGGCCTCTCCTGCCCAGTCGGTTTCAAAAACGCCACCGATGGCAACACCAAGATAGCGGTCGATGCGATTGGCTCGGCCAGCCACCCGCACCACTTCCTCTCAGTCACCAAAGAGGGGCACTCCGCCATCTTCTCCACCAGTGGCAACAGTGACTGCCACGTCATCCTGCGTGGCGGTGACCGACCAAATTATGACTCTGAAAGCATCAGCATCGCTGCCGAAGAGATGATCGCCAATGGCCTGCCCCCCCGTCTGATGATCGACTTCAGCCACGCCAACAGTCGTAAAAACTACGAACGTCAGCTGGTGGTGGGGCGCGATGTTGCCAGCCAGATTGCCCGTGGTGACAAACGCATCTTCGGTGCGATGATTGAGAGTAACTTGGTCGCCGGCCAGCAAAAAGTGGTCGCCGGCCAACCACTCACCCACGGCCAAAGCATCACTGATGCCTGCATCAGCTGGGAGCAGAGCGAGCCACTGTTGCGCGAACTCGCGGAAGCGGTTCGTGCGCGTCGGAAACAGAGCTAAGCCATGCAATGAAGATTTGAGAAGTAACTTAAATCTACCTATAGTTTATCCCTCAATTTAATACGGAACTGGACAGACCCATATCGATGAACAAAACGGCTATTTTCGACACAGCTATTGAACTGCTAATCGTTGATGACTCACGACAGAAGGCAAACACATGCGCCACAAACTTGAAGAACGCAGGGTTTGCTGTCCACCTCAGTCGAATAGACAACAACACTGAGCAGCTTGAAGAGACGCTTAACGGTGACTTTGATATCGCACTCTTTGCTGAGTCTGCAACAGGCACATCGGTGGAGGCGGCCATTGCGCTTTTTCGCCAGAAAGCACCCGATCTACCTATCATCATCCTGACCAGTGAAAACAGCACGGCCAATTTTGCACAACTTATCAACACCGGCGTTCGTGACTTGGTCCCGGCCGACAATGAGGATCACCTCAAACTGGCGATCATCCGGGAGCTGCGTAATCTCAATGTAAGCAAACAGCTGACCAAGGCCCAGCACTCACTAAAAGAGGCAGAAAACCGCTGCACGTCACTGATTGATAGCTCCAAGGCAGCCATCGCCTATGTGCATGAAGGGATGCATGTACGCGCCAACCCCGCCTACCTACAGCTATTTGGCTGCACCGATATGGAGGAGATTGAGGGGTTGCCCATTCTCGAGCTGATTGCGCCAGACCACCTCCCTGCCTTTAAAAAGCTTCTACGCAGCCTCTCGCGCGACAACAGCCAATCCACCACCACTGAGATCGAGTGTCTGCGCAGCAATGGTGAAACCTTTGTCGCTACCCTCGAAACATCAGAGGCCAGTATTGACGGTGAGCCATGCACTCAGGTGATCATTCACGACTGCTCCATCCAGAAAGAGTTGGAGGAGAAGCTCTACCTGCTCAGCAACAAAGATATCCACACCAACCTCTACAATCGGCCCTATTTTTTCGACAAGCTTGAAGCGACCATTGAGATTGCCCTGAATGATGGTCCCGCAGCCACGCTGTTCTACATCATCCTAGATAACTTCCAGGAGATCAGAAACACCTCGGGCGTGGTGGTGACAGACACCATCCTAAAAGAGGTCGGAGAGGTGTTAGAGCCTCTGGCCGGTAAAAAAGATATCTTGGCCCATTTTGGCGACCATACGTTCACCCTGCTCACCGCCGCACTACAACCAGAAGATGCCGAAGCGCTGGCCAGTCTCATCTGTAGCACCATTGGCAACCATACCTTCTCCATGAACGCTCAATTTGTCTCCCCCACCTGTAGCATCGGCGTCACATCAACCTCACCAGAGGTGACCAGCGCGCAGGATATGCTCAATTTAGCCTATCACGCCAGTGAAACAGCCCGTCAAAATGGCGGTGACCAGTTCGCCATTGCAGCGCCCACAGAGTGCGAAGATGAGCTGCAAGAGAGCGAAACCGATCTCAGCCAGCTGATTGATCATGCCCTCTCTCACAACCAATTCCGTCTCGTCTATCAGCCCATTGTCAGCCTGCAAGGCGATACACATGAGAACTATGCTGTCTTGGTGCGCCTTCTTGATGGCAACAAAGAGGAGATTCAGCCACACTATTTCCTAAAACAGGCGGAGAAGCTTGGTCGAATGGTCGATATCGACCGCTGGGTCATCCGCAATGCCATTGCGGAACTCAGCACTCAACGAAAATCAGGGCGCAAGGTCAACTTCTTCATCAATATCTCTGCCGACGCCCTGAATGACGATGGGCTGCTACTATGGATCTGCGACTCTCTACGCGAATTTGAGGCGAAAGGTCCTTGGGTCACCTTCCAGATCTCTGACAAGAATGCACATGAAAACATTGATGCCACACAGAAATTGGCCGAGGGACTACAAAAAATCAAATGCCCACTAGCGATTGATCATTTTGGTCACGCCAAAAATCCCGAGAAGTTATTCAAAAGCCTACCCATTAAATTCATCAAATTCGCCCCCGATTTCATGCATGATCTGGCCAACAATCAAGAGAAGCAAGATACCTTGAATGCGATCAATAAACTTGCACACTCTTTTGACATCAAGACTGTTGCTACGGGTGTGGAAGATGCCAGCAGCTTGGCCATTCTCTGGACCATCGGCGTCAACTACATCCGAGGCTACTTTCTGCAAGAGCCATCCCACTCCTTCGACTACGATTTTAATCACCACTAATGAGCGCCATTGATAATCGCCTTAGGCAACTAGAATCCCATCTTGAGCAAGAGAATCCGATTCTACTGAAATCTATTCGTAGCTTTCGTCAACTTGATGGCATCGCTTATCGGATGGGGCTGCTCTCGGAGGAGAGCTCCTTTGCGACACAGATCCCCTGGTGGCCCCTCATATCCGTTCTTGGCACCTTCTCGGCGGGCAAATCAACCTTCATCAACCACTTTTTAGGCACCCCGCTGCAACGTAGTGGCAACCAGGCTGTGGACGATAAGTTCACCGTCATCTGCTACAGCCAAGAACAGACTCCCCATGCACTGCCCGGCATCGCGCTTGATGCCGACCCCCGCTTTCCGTTCTACCAGATGTCTAATGAGATTGAGCAGGTGGCCGCAGGCGAAGGGGCACGCATTGATGCCTATCTACAGCTAAAGACCTGCCCCAGTGAAAATTTGCGTGGCAAGATCATCATCGACTCCCCTGGGTTTGATGCCGATGCCCAACGCACATCCACCCTACGCATCACCGACCACATCATCAATCTCTCTGACTTGGTGCTGGTCTTTTTTGATGCCCGACACCCCGAACCCGGGGCCATGCGTGACACACTGGATCACCTGATATCAAGCACGATACACCGGCCTGACTCGAGTAAATTTCTCTATATCCTAAATCAGATCGACACTACCGCTCGAGAGAATAACCCCGAAGATATTATCGCCGCCTGGCAACGTTCACTGGGTGAACGTGGTCTCACCGCAGGCCGTTTCTACTCCATATATAGCCCAGATGCTGCCGTCGTCATCGAGGATGAAGCACTCAAAGCACGCTATGAGATGAAACGGGATGAAGATCTAGGTGAGATCCACAGTCGCATGCAGCAGGTTGAGATCGAACGTGCCTACCGCATCGTTGGCGCGCTCGAAAAAACAGTACAGGAGATTGAGGAGCATGCTGTTCCAAAATTACGCACTCATCTCAAAGAGTGGCGCAAATGGGTACTCATTGGAGATGCCGTTATCTTCACCATGTTCTTTGTGGCCGCTCTTACCTTAACCATCAACGCAGGCTATTGGAACGGACTGAGCTTTGCGCCACCCTGGCTGGCCGATGAGAGCACCGCTGAGATGGGCAAATGGGGCAGTCTCATTATTACAATGATAATATTGAGTGGCATTCACTTTGCTGTTCGCAGTGTCACCCGACGCTGGAAGAGCCGAAAACTGGGGCAACAGAGCCCACGCTCAGCGCTACGCATTGATCTACCCGCTGCTTTCAACCGCAGCACCCGACCCATACGCAGTATATTCTTCACCAACCCAGCAGGCTGGGGACGCCGTACCAAGAAACTACTGGCCAATGTCATTCAAGATACTGAGACCTATGTACAGGCGCTCAATGATGGTTTCACCAACCCATCAGGAAGAAAAGCACCGGCAAAGGCTAAGGGCCGTAAGAGGAGAAGTTAAGGGCCTATCGAGCTGCCCAACAGACAGATCTCATTTTCATCGAAAACAAGCCGCTGATTTCGGCCGCGCCGTTTGCACTCATACATCGCCATATCAGCCTCTTTGCAGAGTATATCAACACACCTAGAGAGTTCCATATGGTTGATAGATCTATCATTTAATGAGGTCATACCAATACAGAGCGTGATGCCTTTTGGCCCTTCACGCTCAAATTCAAGTTGTGCTACCTGCGCCTGAATTCTCTCGGCGATCTGATCCGCACCGTCGATATCCGTATTTGGCAATACAACAATAAACTCCTCACCACCAAGCCGCGCCACAACATCCCCTTGACGGCTTATTCTCTGCAACTCACTCGCAATAGATTTCAGCACATTATCACCCACCTGATGCCCCCAGCGGTCATTGATCTGCTTAAAGAAGTCGATATCAAGCAACAGCAGACTAAAGGGTTGCTCATAGCGGATTGAACGAGAGAGCTGAGACTCCGCTTCCGGAAAAAAATAGCGCCGATTAAACAAGCCCGTCAGGCCATCTATCATTGAGAGACGCTTATACTGCTCGCGCATCGCCTCACTCTCACTCAACGCCTCTTGCAGCTGTTGAGTACGCTGCTTGACCAGCGTATCAAGGCTATTCATCAGACGGTATGAATGCAGCATTTGAGCCAGAACACTGCCGTAGAGCGACAACATATGCTGTTGCCACGGCTCAAAATTCTCTGGAACGGGGTGAGAGACATTGAGGACACCCATCATCTCCCCTCCAAACTGTAGTGGCACCACAACAAGTGAACCTGGCACGCTTTGTTGTGCCGGGTAATCAAAAGGCTTAAAGCGCTCATCGGTACTGCAGTCACGACAGTATTGTAGCTGTCCCGTTTGACATGCCAGACCAATAACGCCCTCATCCATTGAGAAGTGCATGCTCTTATCCGGCGCTAAACTAACCTGCACTTGACCAGAGAGCTTGGCATGCTCCTCATCAAAACCCGTCCCAGCAACGCAACGCAACAGATCATCCTCCAGAAAGAAGATGGAACAGAACGCTAGGTTCTGATGCTTTACTAGCTGCACCAGTGCCTGATAGGCCAGGTCAGCCTCACTCTCCACCCCTTGACCAAGATTGGCTAACGAACGAAGTGCGGAGAGTGACTCCAACAGAGCAAAAAAGCGATCTCTAATATCATGTGTCACCTGTATACCTGAACGAGTCATGTTGTACCTTTTTTACACCTAGCGTGAGACAGCTGGAAGTGCAGACAACACCTTCCAACCATCGGTCAGCCCAACAAACCACATCAAACTAATTATCATAATCTCTATATTGGGTATCTCAAACCAAACCATTCGCCAGACTTCGTATCTCATCCCACATCTCGCGAAAGGCCTCTTCAATCTCATCCAATACGACGGGTTCTAGCTCTACTCGTTGCAGTAAGCGCTCATCATCTCGAAGCGCACACGCTTCACCACACTGGAAGCGAATGAGCCAGTCCGATACGGCACCCACAATCAGCACCTCGCGCTCATAATCACCGGTATAGTCACGGTTGCCATACTGGCCGATGACACAAACTACAGATAATGGCATATGCCATCGATCAGCCAACCATTCACCCGCTTGCGGCATGGTCAAACCAACCATCTGCTCTTCAAGTATTCGCTTATCTGCCATAGGATCTTGCTCTAGCGCCTGGAAAACGCCCCCATACTCCACCGGAAATCGATACGCCAATATCAACGCACCCAGATTCCGCATCAAACCGCAGAGGTAGACACCATCAATATCAGGGCGCTCCGCAGCAGGGATTTTCGCGGCAATTTGGCGCGACAACGTAGCGCAACCCAAGGCAGTGATCCAATATTGTGCAAGATCAAACTCTTTACATTTAGTGACATCAAAAGCACCACACATGGCGATGCTCATGGCTAAACTTTTCACCATATTAAGGCCCAGTACACGTACAATCGCCTCCTTAACGGTATTCACTGGGTTCACCTGGGCAAAAAAAGCCGCATTCGCCAAGCCTAAAATGCGGGCTGAGAGGCCAGGGTCATTTGCAATAATCTTAGCTAACAGGTCGATTTCAACCCCAGGATCTGAAACCATCTCTAATAATTGAGTAGTGGTCGCAGAGAGCGGCGGAAGATGTTTAATATCCAAAACCTTATTCTTTCTATTTTTACGTTCTACATCGTTCATGGTGCCCTCAATGAAAAAAATCCCCAGTGAAATATAATCGGCTAATTCCTAATATTCTTTAGATCATTTCGAATGTTTCCCAACCATTTGTCAATCAGGTAGAATCCAAAAAACGGGGGGAACCCCTTTATATATATTTTTTAGTAGCTGTTTAGATTGCCCCTGAAGTTCGTCAGTTTAAGACGAAAATGCATTCATGGCTGTCAATAACCACATTTGCTAAGCACTCCTTGAGGGTCGCCAAAAGCGTGGTCAATGACAGAGAAAAGCGGGGGAGTTATTCGATCAAAGAGCATTACCATTTTCTCAACACCAACACTCCAACAGGACTCGGAGTGTGCGTTAGCAAGAGTATTGATTAACTGATTCAATCATCATGAATAGCGACAACTTACAGACCAAAACAGATAAATCAGCCGTAGAAGTTCCTGAGCACCCACACTGGCCGCCGTTGTCAGAAATGGAGAAGCAGCAACTCACCTCGCACATCAAGAGACTTCTCGATGAGCAAGATGCCGCGCTGGTTGCCCACTATTATACGAGCCCTGATCTACAGATACTGGCTGAGGAGACCGGTGGCTGTGTCGCTGACTCTCTTGAAATGGCCCGCTTTGGATCAAAGGTAAAATCAAAGACATTGGTAGTCTGCGGCGTCCGTTTTATGGGTGAAACCGCAAAGATCATCAACCCTGAAAAGCGCGTTCTAATGCCAGATATGGAGGCGACTTGTTCACTTGATCTGGGCTGCAAGATTGATGAGTTCAGCCGATTCTGTGATGCACATGCCGACCGAACCATCGTGGTATATGCAAACACCAGTGCCGAAGTGAAAGCCCGTGCCGACTGGGTGGTGACATCAGGCATCGCCCTGCCTATCGTTAAACATCTCGCTGAGCAGGGGAAAAAGATTCTTTGGGCGCCCGATAAACACCTTGGTCACTATGTGCAGCAGATGTCCGGTGCCGATATCCTATTGTGGGATGGCTCCTGCGTCGTACATGAAGAGTTCAAATCAGTCGCTCTGGAGCGTATTCGTCGCATCCACCCTGACGCCGCCGTTTTGGTACACCCTGAATCACCACAGGCCATCATCGACCAGGCCGATGTCGTTGGCTCTACCACCGCACTCATCAAGGCGGTATCTAGCATGGATAATCTTGAGTTTATTGTCGCCACTGACCGTGGCATCTTCCACAAGATGCAGCAGCAGGCACCCAATAAGTTACTCATTGAGTGCCCTACCGCTGGGGATGGCGCCTCCTGTCAGAGCTGCGCCCACTGCCCGTGGATGGAGATGAATTCACTACAGACATTGGCGGCAACACTGGAGAGTGGCCGCAATACGATTGAGATCGATGCCTCGCTTAGAGAACGTGCGCTACGCCCTGTTCAACGCATGCTCGACTTTGCTGAGCAGCAAGGCATTCAGATGAAGAAGCGAGGCGACGCCTAAGCTCTGGCTGTTTCAGCGTTAGAGCTCGGCTCTCTAACCCGGGTATTTCATGGATTTGTGCAAAGGTTACGCAGAATATTGGTTTCACAAGAAAATTTCTGAGGAAATCCCGTATCAGTGATTACGAGTAACTGGAAAAATATTTCTTGTGGAATCAGGGGTATCCACTTCATTGGACTTTTTCCACTCCAAACACTTTATGCTCGTGTAGGGTCGCATTTATGCGACCAGCCGAACCTGCAAACGCGCACATGAATGTGCACCTACAGCCATATTAGGCCAATGGAGTAGATACCCATTTTTATGAATTATCTGGGCTAACCCTAAGGTGAAATACTCGCCCCGCAAAACCCGATTGATTCAGCCTTCTCTTTCAGACCTTCAGGACTCAGCACCTCAATGTGAGCACCAGAGACGCTAATCAGCCCATCAGCAGTAAAGTTGTGCAAAATGCGCGAGAAGGTTTCAGGTTTCACCGACAGTCTGGAGGCCAATACACCCTTCGGTGTATCAAGAACAATCGACTGAATCATCCCGTCTGTCTCAACCAACTTGCTACAGAGGAAACCCGCTACACGACCTGTTGCCGTCTGTAGGCTGAGGTCATCAATCTCTTTAATTAGATGGTGCAGACGCATGGTCATATCACCCATCAAACGAAAACAGGTATCGACTGAGTTGCTCAGTAACGCCAAAAAAGCTTGATTCTCAAAACTGAGTAGTTCGACATCGCCAACCGCTGTGGAGCTTACGGGATAGCTTGGCTGATCCATAAACATCAACGCCTCAGCAAAAGTGTGCCCAGGTCGTGATAACTCAATCACCTTCTCGTTGCCATCTAATGACAGACGATAGAGCTTTATCTGCCCTTCAAGCACCATAAAAAAACGGTCAGCCGTGGTCCCCGCTTCAAACAGCATGTCGCCATCTGACAGGGTGATTTTTTGGCTCATCGCCATCACTTGTTGCAACTGCGCATCATCAAGTGTTGCAAATAGGTAGGTCTTACGCAGACGTTCCATTCATTCCCCTCATTCTACTCATTTCTGCAACCGTCATCTCTTCATTAGCATTACTTTTTTTCGAGATTTCACTATTGATATTTCGATAGCGAACAACGGCCTGGACCAGATTAAACTCAAGCAGCAGACTCGAGGCGCATATTGCGAACCCCAACGGCCGAGAAAAAATATCTGGTGCCAATACTGCCATAACCAACAGCATGAGTGCCAGCAGATGGAGCATATATTGCTGTTTTGCCAACCTATCGGGAAGAAATTCTTTCATATTGGGGATTTTCACCCGGCCAAAGCCAAGTAATGCGATGCTGCGGTGCTGAAGGTGAAACCAACTGAGAAATGGCAGAATTTTATAGAGCATACCGTTGATCACTGAAAGAGCGAACCCCGCTAACAAACACCCTCCCAATAGCAATAGGCGCGCCTGCTCCCCTATCACCTCACCCCAGAAAGGGCCCCAGAACCAGAGCAGAAAAGCGGCCATCTGTGAAAACATGCCGATTCGCCAGAACTTCAGCGTTACATCAGGCAAGCGACGCCGACGTCGTTTTTGCACATCTAATGTCATCATGGCAAATGAGAGATACCCAAGCACCATCAACAGTAACCAACACTCAGCCCAGAGCGGCGAAAGCAGACCGAGTGTATGAGCGATGGTCAGCACGCCCCATAGCAAGCAAGCCACAAAAAGTGTCCGCGTAAGGTACTTCACCATCCAGCCTGGATATTCAGGGGTCATCTGAAACATCGGCACTACTTGATAGGCAACCCCCATCACCAGTAGCCCAACCCAACCCATTATTCCCCAGCCCATATGGCTATCGGTCAGCGTATGGATATATCCATAACCAATGGGCCAGATAAAACTAGCGGCCAAAAAAAGCCCTAAAACAGCCGTGATTGCCAGAGAGGCGATCGCCACGCTCATACCGATCACCGTCTCATTGGGTATTTTTACCCGCCAAAGTGCAATGGCTACGGAGACCACGAAGACAAACAAAGCGCCGCCTAAGCAGAACATTGCCAAGCCCATCCACGGAGAGAAAGAGAAGAGGAAGGCAGAGACCAGTGAGATCACACCAGCCGTCAGTAGCAGATGTACGATACGACTCACCCACAATGATGCAGGAACGGCGGAACCTGCCAGGACGGGCAAAATCTGCATCACGGCACCACACATCACGGAGGTAAGAAAACCCAACGTGATCAGATGCGTTAATGCCAAAGTGATCGGTGACCAACGAGAGACCAACGCATCCGAACCATAGACCAGCAACAACAAACCCGCACAAAACAGGAACAGGGGGGCCGTTAGAAAGAAGCGAAAGGGTACAGAGATTGGCGGAGCTTGATCAAGTGAGAGGGATGCCTGACCGATCATTGGTTTTCCCGCGCAATAGAGGCTTCGACAGCAAGTTCGGATTTGGCATCGTCACTGCGCCAAACAAAGATTAAAAAGCCTGTTTTACCGCCCACAATAGTACGATAGAAAAAACCATCGTCATTCAGCATAGAGTAGAGAGGAAAGGGTTCCCGGTTGTGAGAGACCTTAAGAAAATCTCCCTCTTTCAACCCCTGGACAGCACCAAGAATCTGCTCCATTGGCTCGGGTGCGGGCAGGCCACATACATTAAGTCTATATTCCATACATCTGTTTCACTAAAGAACCTCTGATATAACTACTCAGCGTATTCATCTTTTGCCTCAACTCTTCGTTATTTCCGCACTCAATCGGTCACATATGCCCTAGATGCGCCCTCTTTCCGTGCAAAAATGCCTCGGTTTGAGGCGAAATCTAAACACGCTGAATAGTTATCCTCTGATTAAATCTGGTTGCACTAAAGCATAAGGCTCGCTAAAGCTCAGCTAAGAATTAGGCTGAGATGAAACTGTTCTGATTTGTATCGAAGTGAGCTGGAATAGTCACTCTATTGTAGCGATCTTCGGGACGAATCGGGGCAGCTTCGGCCAGTCTAAAACAATCATGACGTGATCATCGGTGCCCTAAGTCAATAGAGGTTACAACTTGGCGATCATTCCTTGATTGCCACCGTTAAAATCAAACATTTTGTTCAAGAAAAAATCTCGTTAAATACGAGATAGCACATTTCACTGGAACGCTACAAACTACTGGCCAACGGCCGCCATTCTCTCCAACACATCCTCCACACCTTGGCCCAGCGCTTGATCCGCCATGCGGTAGAGCATCTGTTCCTCTTTTGAGTTGTGCTGTTGCATCACCATTAATAGGGTCTCTGAAAGCCCGAGATACTGCTCTGAATCTTGCTTCTCAACACTCTCAGCCATCTCAGCAAAAAGCCCACGCATCTGTACATGTTCACCACGCATCACCTCCGTCGGCCCCATGGTCATACCTGTGCGCGTCTCAAATGCGGGGAAAAGCACCGTCTCCTCCATAGTGAAGTGGTGCTCCATCGCATCATGGAATACCTTAAATTTTGCTGTGCCTTCATCCCAATTCCCATCAGCAATAAGCTCTTCAGCACGGGCAAAGACCTCATCACAAATACGATGATCGGCACTCATTGTGGTTGTTATATCTGTCATATTAGCTATCAACTACCGTTATAAAATAAAAACATGGGCGGATTATGCCGCTCGAACCCGGCGAGTAAATACTCCGTATTCATACGGGATATTAAATTCAGGTGGTTAGACCCTCTCTTAACAATACGCTCTTAGATGTTCATGGTTTAATGTTAGCGAGCACCATACCTCTCATCATTGACCTTTATCAAAAACCAACCTCGCCTCTAAACCAAAGGGCTGATACCATCAATACAGTCACATTTTTCAAGGGTATCCTTTAGAGAAAAATTGACCTACATCAATGTTTGTATACGGACATCTCAGCGATACTTCCGTTCGATTATTTTTCACCGCCAGGAGTGGCTCATGGCACAAACTTTTACAAAAACAATGGCGCGGAACATCTTTTATGGTGGCACCGCATTTTTCTTTCTACTACTTATTGCATTGACGTTCGATACGTTGGGAACACTGCCTGAGCGGGATAACCGCGCGGCGCTGG
>JAKITT010000096.1 GCA_021647945.1 Candidatus Polarisedimenticolaceae bacterium | reverse complement strand
ACTTGACGCTGTGTTCGGATGCCTACTTCGTATCCCCTCTGGCGCTCGCGCACGACGGGTATACGGTGCGGCCTCACAGCTACCGGGGGCTAACCGCCCTCGTTTCACTCTCCTTGGCGGTCAGCGAGGGAAGAGTGCTTCAATCGTATGCTCACTGTGGGTTGATGGTTCACAAGCTTTAGCGGCGGTTTTTGTAGTGCGTTGCTGTAACCAACGAGCCAATGTTCTATCGAGCTGATCAGGCTGAACCGGTTTGGGGATGAAATCATTCATCCCGGCGGCGAGGCATCTCTCCCTCTCTTGTTTGGTCGCATTGGCCGTCATAGCGATGATGGGGAGTTCTCTACCCGTTGCACTCATGCGAATCAGGCGTGTTGCCTCTAGCCCCCCTAATATCGGCATCTGTATATCCATCAATACCGCATCAAAACAGCCGCTGCTGACCATATCAATCGCCTCTAAACCATCGCTGGCCACCTCTGTAATTACATTACTTTCGTAGAGTAACTCCTGTGCAATTTGCTGGTTAAGTACGTTGTCATCAACAACCAGAATACGTGCACCTGACAGCACCGCCACATTGCAGGTGTTGCTGCTCTGCTCTGTGGGTTCAAAATCCCGTTCAAAATAGGCAGTGAACCAGAAAGTGCTGCCTTGGCCAGGGGCGCTTGTGATCCCAATTTCGCCCTCCATTAGCTCAGCAAGTTGTTTAGAAATGACCAGCCCTAGCCCCGTACCACCATAGGTGCGTGAGGTCGAGACCTCAGCCTGCTGGAATGCGTTGAATAGCTTTTTCTGCTGTGATTGGGTCATACCAATGCCGCTATCTTGGACTTCAAAGTAGACCTGTAGCCGCTCTTCACAGGCCTGCTGAAGCTGGGCTGAGACGTTGATGCCGCCCTGGTTGGTAAATTTGATGGCATTGTTGGTGAGATTGATCAGTATCTGCCCAAGACGTAGTGGGTCACCTTTCAATGGTATGGCCAGCGCCGGGTCAATATTGAGATTAAAAGTGAGCCCTTTCTCCTGGATGGCATTGATGGTGATGGTGGTTAAGGTGTTCATCACCTGTTCCATGGTGAAGCTGGTCTTCTCAATCTCTAGTTTGCCGGCTTCAATTTTTGAGAAGTCTAGAATGTTATTGATGATGCCAAGTAGGTGCTGGCCAGAGAGGTGTATTTTGTCAAGATAAGCCTCAATCTTTGGGGAAGGGTCTCGCTTTAATGCCAGGTGTGATAGACCAATAATTACATTCATCGGCGTGCGGATTTCATGGCTCATGTTGGCCAGAAACTCACTCTTGGATATGTTGGCTTTTTCGGAGGCCTCCATAGCCAATTCCAGGTCTTTCTGAATAGCATGTTTTTGATCTATCTCATCAACAAGATGAGCAATGAGCTCTTTGTTGTCGGCCTCCAATTGGAGTGAATAGCGGGTTCTATGGTTAAGATTGCTTCCTGTCACACCTATCAGAGTGGCATAGATAGCCATGCATGAAGCAAGCAGATGGGCGTCTGTATTTTGTGTGGTTAATAGGATGAGTATGGATGTAATAACGGGTGGGAGAATGTAAGCAAAAAAAGTGACTTTTATCATTGCCAGGACTGGAACAGAGGCGGTAATGACGCCCACTATAACGATGATGACAAAATAATGGACAAAGGGGTCTTCACTGAGGAGAAATTGACAGAATAGCGCCCAGCAGCAGCTGACCAATAGTGTCGCAATGGTGTACCAGAGTGCGTACTGTTTTACGGTGTGGCTTTTGTTGTGCCGTTTATGATGATAGACCAGGATAACTCTTATCAGAGCCACGGTTGTGAGCGTGATAAACCAGAGAACAAGGGGCTGTGTCTCTACCTTTTGCCACAAAATCACCATGCAAAAAAAAGCGATACCAATGACAGAAAAGTTGGCAATAGGCGCATTGGAATAGAGCTGTTGCACCTGTTCGCCTAGGATACTCTTAGACGGTGTTTTTACTATATCCGTTGTCATAGCAGCCATAGGTCACTGGATAATGAAATTTAACGTTGAACTATTTTTACGACCAGTAATGAGAAACCTTGAATTTCAATGTGGGTATTAGGTTATTCTTAGCATGTTTTTACATGATTACCCTGCACTTGCCAAGGGTTGTTGTGCTGGTGCTTGACGTGCTGAGAGGCGATCATAACAATGATGAGAGTATCCTTGCGGCGAGCGTTAACGGTGGCTCAGATGTTAATGTTTTATTTAAGGGGCCTCTTTCTAAAATGGGCTCATCAAAGTTCTATTTTAATAGATCTGTAGAGACCAAATATTGTGTTGGATCTTGCTTAAACTCTCTCCGCATGGCGTGTTCTGAGGTTCTCAGGCATGCTCTTTTCTTGTTATTGATTTGTGAACATGTGGTTTGTATGAGTAATAAAAACAGTCGTATTAAACGGATTTTAATCCTCTATGCGCACCCCTCACCTCGTAGCCTCTCTGTGAACCGTCAGCTGTTGGGGGCGGTGCGTGATTTGCCTGGGGTTTTGATCAATGACCTCTACGAAAGCTACCCCGATTTCCATATTCCACCAAAGCCAGAGCAAGAAACGCTTAGAAGGGCTGACTTGATTGTCATGCAACATCCACTCTATTGGTACAGCTCACCGGGTCTATTGAAACATTGGCAGGATGTGGTGTTGCAGGAGGGGTTTGCTTTTGGCAAGGGGGGCGCTGCGCTGCATGGTAAGAAGTTGATGACGGTGGTGACGATTGGGCACAGTGCCGAGTCCTACCAAACAGAGGGTTATGATCGTTATCCGATTGAGGATTTTCTGCGTCCGTTTGAACAGACCGCCTTCCATTGTGGCATGACCTATCTGAAGCCTTTGGCGATCTATGCGGCTGAACGACTGAGTGATGAGCAGGTGGCTGAACAAGCGGCCATCTATCGCCAACGACTGCAGGCATTTTTGCAAGGAAAGTGTGATGAATGATCACAGCCTGTTGGTCAATACGCTGATCTATCTCAGCGCTGCGGTGGTTGCCGTACCGCTGGCAAAGCGGCTTGGCTTAGGCTCTGTGCTCGGTTATCTGATTGCTGGCGTGGCGATTGGCCCTTGGGGATTGAGCCTGATCAACAATGTTAGTGACATCCTGCACTTTGCTGAATTTGGTGTGGTGTTACTGCTGTTTTTGATTGGTCTGGAGTTGCATCCGCGCCGCCTGTGGGAGATGAGACGGCCCATCTTCGGTATGGGGGGTGTTCAGGTGGTGGCTACGACGCTGTTGCTGTTCCTGGTGATTATTCTACTTGGCCTGCCCTGGCACACGGCGTTGGTGATTGCGATGGGGCTCTCACTCTCATCCACCGCAATCGCACTACAGACGCTAAAAGAGAAGAGCCTACTCAGCACAAAGGCGGGTAACTCCGCCTTCTCTATCTTGCTGTTTCAGGATATGGCCGTGATCCCGATGTTGGCGTTGATCCCTATATTAGGTGAGACGCTGGATCATACCGGCGATCCAATGGTGGGCGTGATGAAAGCGGTGGCGGTGATCTTCGGCATCATTATCGGTGGCCACTATCTGATTCGCCCCATCTTCCGCTACATTGCAGGCACCGGCCTGCGTGAGATCTTTACCGCCTTTTCGTTGCTGTTGGTGATCGGCATTGCCCTGTTGATGCAGGCGGTTGATATGTCGATGGCACTGGGCACCTTCCTCGCGGGTGTACTGCTGGCAGAGTCTGAATACCGTCATGAACTGGAGGTGGAGATAGAGCCCTTCAAAGGGTTGCTGCTCGGCCTCTTTTTTATCTCGGTTGGCA
Source organism: Candidatus Polarisedimenticolaceae bacterium (assembly GCA_021647945.1). Lineage (GTDB taxonomy): Bacteria > Pseudomonadota > Gammaproteobacteria > Chromatiales > Chromatiaceae > JAKITT01. The sequence continues at coordinate 8,364 of JAKITT010000096.1, read as the reverse complement.
TGTCGATCGACTTTGGCCAACTGCTGGCGCAGCCGCTGCTGATTCTCTCTTTGGTCGTTGGTCTAGTGTTGATCAAACTGCTGGTGTTGGTGGGGATCACCTTTAATGGTGTCATCCCTGAAGGGCAGCGTGGCATTTTTGTCTTTCTACTCTGCCAAGGGGGTGAGTTTGCCTTTGTTCTATTCAGTGTCGCCCTGGCAAGTGGTGCGCTCAGTAGTGAATTGGTCGGTCTGTTGTTTGTGGTGGTGGCGCTCTCAATGATGAGCACACCGCTGCTGCTACTGATTAATGAGAAAGTGTTTCACCCGCGCTTTATCCGTCTTGGTCATCAACCACCGGTAGATGAGTCTTTTGAAGAGAGTGATAATCCGGTGATTATTGCTGGATTTGGCCAATTTGGCCGCAGTATTGGCCGCCTTTTGCATGCCAATGGCATTGATACGACGGTGCTTGATCACAACCCTGATCAGATAGAGTCGGCCCGGCGATTTGGTTACCGCATCTACTTTGGTGATGCTAGCCGTCTAGATATTCTCCGGGCGACGGGTGCCGAGCAGGCTAAATTGCTGATTGTGGCGGTAGATAATCCAGAGATGGCGTTAGAGATTGTCGATCTAGCACAGGCCCATTTCCCTAACCTGCAAATTCTCTCTCGAGTAAAAAATATTGCCCATGCGACGGAGCTGGTGAAACGGGAGATTACGCTCTTCCGTTATGAGACGACGGATTCGGCTCTGCGCCTGGGTGAAGATGCGTTGAAGTCACTCGGTTTTGGTGCCTATCAGGCGAAAATGATGGCGAATAATTTCCGTGACCATGAACACGCCCTCCTGCAAGAGATCTACCGTACTGAAAAACTGGAGAAACGGGTCGATCTATCAATGAAAGCACGTGAAGAGTTGGAACGGATATTTTTAGCGGATAAAAAGGAGCAAGAGCAGCGCGAAAAGTGCGCTTGGCGAGAGAGATAATAGCTCAGTCTCTACAGCGCCAGGTGATCTTGATGACGGCACTGACCGTGGCTTAAAGCGCCTCAAAGAGTGAGACGTCACCTTTACCTACACGGGTCACCTCAGGGGTATCTTCTGTCATCATGACAACGGTTGTCTGATCAAAGCCGCAATACCCTCCATCAATGACCAGATCAACCTCGCTGCCTAGCACCTCTTTCATCTCATAGGGGTCTGTCATCGGGTAGTCATCATTTGGCAGTATCAGGGTGGAACTCATCAACGGCTCATTTAACTCCTCCAAGAGGGCGTGGGCAATTGGATTGCTGGGTACTCGAATGCCGATAGTTTTCCGCTTTGGATGCAGTAGCCGACGTGGCACCTGTTTGGTGGCCGTATGGATAAAGGTGTAAGGGCCAGGTGTGAGGGTCTTAAGCAGACGATAATCCTGATTGCCGATTTTGGCATAGGTGGTGATTTCAGAGAGATCACGACAGACTAAGGTAAAGTTGTGCTTATCATCGAGTTGACGGATCTGTCGAATGCGTTCCATGGCACGTTTATCGCCAATATGGCAACCCAGAGCGTAACAGGAGTCGGTAGGGTAGGCGATTAAACCACCTGCACGAATGATATCGACCGCCTGTCTAATGAGGCGTGGTTGTGGATTATCAGGGTGGATTTGGAAGAATTGAGCCATGAGTTAGTTGTCGCCTATAGCCTGTTCAGTGGGCCAGTCGTGCCAAATGGGTTTGCAGTTGTCGGGTATGTTGGGCAGTTTACCAAAATCTGACCAATTACCGGGTGCATGATAATCGGAACCGGCGGATGCAAGCAGTTCATATTTGATCGCTAGGTTGGCCATATTAAAAATATCATCTTTACTATAGGTGCCAGAGACCACCTCAAGTGCAGCGCCTCCCAGTTCACGAAACTCCACCAATAATTGGCACAGTTTTTTTCGGCTCATTTTGTATCTTGCCGGGTGAGCGATAACAGCTTGCCCACCCGCTTGATTAATCCAATTGACCGCTTCTGATAGCTCCGCCCACTCTCCCGGTACATATCCCGGTTTACCACGGACCAGATAGCGTTTGAAGACTTTGCTGTAGTCAGGCTCAACGCCGATTGAGATGAGGTGGCGAGCAAAATGGCCACGCCCAATCGATTGACCATTTGAAAATGATTTGGCACCTTCGTAAGCACCTTCAATGCCGGCATCACGTCGTAAACGACGGCCAATCTCTTCAGCACGCCAGGCGCGAAAATCACGAATTTTCTGTAGACCCTTTTGTAGTGGTTCTGAGTGCAGGTCAACACCTAAACCGACGATGTGAACATTGTAGCTAAACCAACTAACAGAGATCTCGAGACCATTGATTAACGAAATATTGTGTAAATCTGCCGCCTGCCGCGCCTCCTCTAAGCCATCAGTCGTATCATGGTCGGTCAGTGCCAGTACGTTGATGCCCGCCTCGACAGCGGTAGCGACAACCTCCGTTGGGGAGAAGACACCATCAGAGGCTGTAGAGTGGCAGTGCAAGTCATATCTATTCATCAGAGTATTGTACCCCATCAACTGTGATAGACGCAGGGCTGGCTACCCTACGAATTGCAGGATATTTTGTAACTACTTCTGTTTTCAATTGATTTGGGCAGTGTATTTCAGGGAACTATTCCAACTTAGGTGCATCGTAGTGAGTGATTGAGCACTTATCTGAGTTAAATCTTGCATTAATGGCCTATTTTCTTTAGTTTCTCCAGATGAAATTTTTAGCTGATTTTTTCCCCATCCTTCTCTTCTTTGTCGCATATAAGCTCTACGGCATTTATGCCGCGACTGCTGTGGCAATTGCCGCCTCTTTTGTTCAGGTGGGTTGGCACTGGTTACAGCATAAAGCGGTGCAAAATATGCACCTTGTCACACTCGCTATGCTGGTCTTCTTTGGTGGACTAACGCTGATACTACAAGACAAGACCTTTATCATGTGGAAGCCCTCCGTGATCAACTGGCTATTTGCCATTGCCTTTTTTGGCAGTCAGTTTATCGGTGAGCGTACATTGATCGAACGAATGATGGCTGGTCATATTAATTTAGCTGCACCGATCTGGCTGCGCCTGAACAATATCTGGGTGCTGTTTTTTGTCACGCTTGGGGCGCTTAACCTCTATGTGGCTAACTTTTTCTTCATTGCTGATAGTGCACTGCGTGATGTGACCGGCCTGTTAGAGATTGATCTCTCCCTTTGTGCTGAACAGTTTAGTGCACAGGTTTTGATGCTCTGCAATGAGGCGCAAATAAGTGAAGAGAATTGGGTCAGCTTTAAACTATTTGGCATGATGGGGTTGACCTTCCTGTTCATTATTCTCCAGGGGTTCTATCTCTCTCGCCACATACAAGAAGAGCCCATTGGTAAGGATCAATAATGTATTACGCTATCATTTCGGAAGATTACCCAGGAACGCTGGAGAAAAGGTTGCAGGCGCGTCCTGAGCATCTTGCACGCCTAACTCAGCTTCAAGAGGAGGGCCGGCTGCTGATCGCCGGGCCACACCCTGCTATCGACTCAGAAGAGCCAGGCAGTGCCGGATTTACAGGCAGCTTAGTTGTTGCAGAATTTAATGACCTGAATAGTGCTCAAAACTGGGCAGATGATGACCCTTATATCGCGGCGGGTGTCTATCAACAGGTGGTCGTTAAACCATTCAAATTTGTTTTACCTAACTAAATCTCTCAGGAAATATCGAATATGAACAAGCGACTTGCTCTGCCAATAATTGCTGCTGTACTTGCAGTAAGTGCCTGCAATAGTCCCGTTAACGCACCCAATGAGAATAAAGCAGCCACTATCTCTAAAGCCTTGGCTGATGCAGAGAGCGACTCAGATACGGGTAGCAAAAAAAATCCTACCATCAGCACGCTGGATGATGACACCCTTGTCATCATCAATGGTCAAGCTATTACAAAAACCATGTACGCACTCTATTTTCAAGATCGTACAAAAACGATGAAGGGAGACAAACAGTCACCCGATATACAGATGAAGGTGCTCAATGAGTTGGCAAATGTCATATTGATCACGCAGGATGCTGAAGCAAACAGGTTGCCTGAAGAGCCTAATATCGCCGTTGCATTGATGTTAAGTCGATCAACGCTGCTGGCCCAGGCGGGTGTACAACACCATATCAGTAATAATGCCCCCAAAGATGAAGATGTCAGTGCGCTCTATGAAACGCGTTATGGGGCAGGGACAGCACAAGAGTTTAAGGCTCGCCACATCCTGCTCGAGCAAGAGGATGCGGCGAAAGAGATCATTGAGCAGTTAAATAAAGGGGCTGATTTTGCCGCATTAGCCAAAGAGAATTCGACGGGCCCATCAGCCAACACTGGAGGAGATTTGGGCTGGTTTGAATCAGATTCTATGGTGCCTGCCTTTGCCAAAGCGATCCAAGCCATGGAGGCGGGGTCGTTTAGCAACTCACCTGTTCAGACGCAATATGGTTGGCATGTCATCTTGCTTGAAGAGCGACGTGATACTCCAAAACTCCCTCTTGCCAAAGTTCGTGAGCAGCTAAAATCTGAACTTCAACGAACGGTGATGGCGCGCTATATCGAAGGTTTACGTAGTAAAGCTGAGATTGTATTCAATGATAAAATGGCAAAGAAAAAGTTGCCTGCTGAAGATCAATCGGCTCATTAGCCTGATTGAAAAACAGACCCCACCACCCTTATGGGGTGTATAAAGTTGATCCTTTAGGTGGATTGAGGTCTAGAGCACAAAAAAGCCCGGATTAGACCGGGCTTTTTAATCAATATAGTTTGGAAAAGAGTGACTAGAAACCGAAACTCTCTTTATCTGGACCCAAAATATCCTTGGTGATCGAGTGACAGCGCCGACAGTTTTTGTAGGTGCCGGGTGGGAAGGCGACTTTGCCATGGCATTTCCCGCAATATTTTCCCTCCATAACATCTTTCATATTGAATAGGTTTTCACCCCTCACTTTAGAAAATGGCTCGGGGTGGCAGCTATCGCATCCAACCCAGTAGGTGTGCATGCCGTGAGGGAATATCACATCTGCCATGAAATATACTTTTACCTGGAATAACATCAGGTTATCTAAGAACCCCTCATATCCCTCCTCTTCACCGTGCAGAGAGCCGAGAGGTTTGATGATTCCTGAAGAGACCGACTTGTTCCAGTTAATCATGCCAAACTGATCTTTTGGCAGCGCACTAAACGCGGGCATATCACCAGGGATCTGTTCGAGCTCTTCAGTGATACTGAAGAGCTCGAGATCGTTGAGAAACTCTTTTAGAAAGTCCTCTTGGGAGGCGTCACAATTTGACTTTAAAACCTGTGCACAGAGGTGGTTCACCGCCTTCTTAGACTGTTTATTGCGTTCCTCTTTATCTAATGCGAATGCACTTGATATCGAAAGACTTAAAAAGATAAAAGTGGCAAATTGTAGATTGCGTAGCAGTTGCCTGACGGTTCCACGTTTTTTACCACTCATATGTTTTTACCTCACTGTTTTTCTTTAACGTGGCATCTATTGCAATCGGCGAGTGGAAAAGAGACTTTTCCATGACAACGGCCACACCATTTACCTTCAACGATACCTTTCATGCTCATATGGTTTGCCCCTTTAGCCATCTGAAAGATACCGGTATGACAGATTTCGCAGCTCAGCCAATAGGTGTGTGTTTTATGATTAAACATCACATCTTTAACAAAATCACCTTTTGCCTTGATCAGAACACTCATATCAAAAGGGGGGACATCAATTTTATTAACATCGAGTGAACCCGCTGGATTGATAATCTTGTCATCGGCCATTTTCATCCAATCTACAAGACCAAACTTATCTTTCGGCATGCCAGGCAGCGTTAAAGCTTTAGCGTGCGACCCTTTTGTGAACTGATTCAAACTTCCTGCTGCTGTCAATGGGTCACCCGTTCCTTTGATGGTGCCATCACTACCCATATAGATAAGGCTTCTAGGGTCATTGGGGGCCAACGTCTGAACTTCAGGCTGCGTTGAAGAGGCTATAGTTGGTGGCTCTGGTGCAGGTGGAGCTACGGCAACAGGCGCTGGTGCAGCTACTGGTGCCGGCGCTTCCTCTGCTTCAGGTGCGGTATCCACAACAACGGGTGCTCTCTCTTCTACCGCAGGGGCTTCAGTGGTCTCTGCACTTGGCGCATCTTTGGTCTCTGTTGTACAACCGACCATCAAAGCCAACATGCTGAAAAGTGTTAGAAGGGTGAGTATCTGACTTTTCTTACTAAATAATTTATTCATGCTCATCTCCTTGCTTAACGATTAGCTTCGCCTTCGTCTAATGAAGCTGAATGACAGCGGTCACAATAGAGCGCCTCCCAAGCAATTTGGCCGTTGTGACATGTACCACATGCCTCGCCTTCCATAATGCGACGCATAGAGATGTGGTTTGCCCCTTTCTTCATGATGAAGATGTTTTCATGACAAACTTTGCATTTGTAACGAATACGATGAAACCAGTGAGGGAAAATGACTGCGCCAACATCAGATTTTCTCATGCTGTCACGAGTAGAATCCATGTAGATGTCACCATACTCTCTGGCCACCACCACCGAGCTGGCGGAGGCGATAAAAATCGCAACCAACAAAGTGGACATTATCATTTTTTTAATCATCATTACTCCTCATAACGCGTTCTCATGTGCTTTGGATCGTAGCAAAAAGTTTACTTTAAATCTGATCCTGTTTTTTTAATCACGACGGGTTGCCTAATTGCCCTGATATAGCCAACCAAATCGCTCAACAATACTGCAAGAAACGGATTAGTATCATAGGGCTTTGACCTAGGTCAAGAACGACCTGGCTTAGGTGGAGAATCTTGCTGGGTGACTCAGTAATCATGCTAGGGTTTATCCTTGAGCGGTATGGATATCTCTTTGCTTTTCACTCGTTATCGCTCAATAATAATTTCTTCTACATTACAGCGATTAGATGTTGCTATTGCTGTCGATAGAAAATATAGGGCTGCTGTACGCTTGGTCTACTATACAGAGACTACCATTAGTTAAACTACTACCCAAGCATCGAAGAGGATAGAACCAAGAATGAGACCCATCGCTATAAGAGTTCGAGAAATGCTGCTGATCTCTCTCAGTATCTTCATGCTGTCTCTCTCCACCAACACCCTGGCTGATACTTCTGCTTTCATTGAACAGTTCATCAATAATCATATTGAGCGTAAATATGATGACCAAGTTGAGTTGATTGAGCAGAATAGTGAGCAGATAGCTGCCGCTGTTGACGCGCTGGTTGCAGAGGCGATGAAGGATGGGATTATCTTCGAACAACGCATGCGGTTGCTCGACTACGCTAGCAGCATCGCCTATATGCACTCCTACTGGAACGGTGATAAAGCGCCACTAAAGGTCATTGAGCCTCTGATCAAATCAGAGTTGGCAATTGAGGAGAAACGGGTTGCCAAGATTATGAAGTGGAAAAAAGAGGAGCGGAATATTGGCAACTTTGTGCTAAAAGCCAATCCTGAAAAGACTGAGGATGCTGGACTGGCTCCGGTGCTCTATCCGCACTGGATGCATCGTATTATGTTTGAGTGCAAAGTGTGCCATGACTCTATCTTCCAGATGAAGCGTTGGACCAACGATATTACGCAAGAGAAGATCGTGGCTGGTAAGCAGTGTGGCGTCTGTCACGATGGGGAAATGGCCTTCAGCGCTGAAGAGAAGTGTGAGCGTTGCCACATGGCTGGCCTGCCTGCGGCTGAGAAACTGCACAATCCCGCTAAGATGGATCAAATGCAACTGGCTAAATCGGCACTTGCCGTTGGTGCTAAATGGAATCCTGAAAGACTGCCAGATGGCAAAATGCCGCTGGACAAATTTAAGTTTATCGATTGGCTTAAACTAAAGGAGCTGGATGTCTTTAAGCCGCTCTCATCGCTGGATAAAGATGCAAAAAATGAGACACGGGATAACGTTATTCGTTTTGTCAGCAAAAGCTCGTTTCTTGATGATGTGCTGTTTGGCCACAAAGTCCACGCCGACTGGATCGACTGCTCAAGTTGCCACCCGGCGCTTTTTAGTGACGAACTAGGTGGCACCAAGATCAAAATGACTGAGATGTCGAAAGGGCGTTTTTGTGGCAACTGCCACGGTAAGGTCTCATTTACCTTTGCTGACTGTAAGCGCTGCCACAACACACCAAAAACTGTAATTGTTGAAGGGGCATTAGAACGCCACCCAACAAAACATTAAAAGCTGCACTACAAAAAGGCTATGTCGTAGTTAGCTGTTGTAGATACTATACTTCTGGTAAGACCTCCAAATTAGGAGCGACACACCATGAACGAAAGTGCCTTCCACGCCCTTCTTCAACAACTAGCGACGCTCTCTCCGAGC
>JAKITT010000095.1 GCA_021647945.1 Candidatus Polarisedimenticolaceae bacterium | reverse complement strand
ATTACCTGTTCGAGAGATTGCCGGCGGCTAAATCGGAACGGGCTCTATTGGCTCTGCTGCCGCAAAATCTAAAAATGGAAGACCTGAAAGGTTAGGGTCAATCCTGCAGTTGCCCAGACGCTTACGAACGCTGTAGATATATCTGTTTATTTTAACACCGCAGATGTAGGCGCTTTTCCTCTACAACTGCGGCGTTAGTTTATGATCCAAACTTCCCCAGCATATCTGTAGCTAGCCAAAGGCATCTAACACTAGAAATGCGGCCAGAATGACTGAAACCCAGAAGACCATACTACCCGTAGGCCAGCTCTCTGAGAGGTAGTATTTGGCCACCGAGGATTTAGCAAATTCAGATTGAACGCCCTGCATGGGTGCCGCCACTGCCGACAATGCCGTGCTTTTTGCCCGCTGTAGAAGAGCCACTGTTCGCTGTGCGCCTGCCGGTATTAGCTTGCGATATAACCACTCCATATCCAGATTGACCGAGGCCAACTCAGGCGGGTATAGCCCTCTCTTGTTCAACCAGACAAAGGCCAATGCAGAGAAAAAGAGTAGCTGCAGTTGGGCCAAGACATGGGTTACATCATAGGGCCAGTAATCCACCTCCCAAGGTAACAGCGCATAGAGATATTGCGGCTGGGTGCCAATAAAAATACACAGCACTGCGGCAACCGTCATTGCAACCAGCATGTTTCTTGGTGCCTCTTCGGTACGAATACCAGAGTCATGAGCAAAGAAGGCAAAGTAGGGGATCTTGATCCCCGCGTGGTGAAATACACCGGCTGAGGCAAACAACATCAATAACCAGAGATAACCGTAATCCTCATACATCAGTGCCGTCATCACCATCGACTTGCTGACAAAGCCACTAAACAGCGGGAAAGCAGAGATTGAGAGCGCCCCAACAATGCAGAGTACGGTGGTTTTAGGCATCGATTTATAGAGCCCGCCCAGCTCTGAGCCGTTGATGTTACCCACCCGGTAGAGCACCGCACCCATGCTCATGAAGAGTAAGCCTTTAAAAATCACATCACTGAAGGCATGGGCAATGGCACCATTGAGTGCCAGTGCCGTGCCGATGCCAATGCCCGTCACCATAAAGCCGACCTGGTTGATCAGGCTGTAGGCAAGCACCTTGCGCAGGTCATTCTCAATAACGGCATAGAAGATGGGGAAACAGGCCATGGTGACGCCGATATAGACCAGAATCTCTTCACCTGCAAAGCCACGCGCCAGAGCATAGACGGCTACTTTGGTGGTGAAGGCAGAGAGAAAAACGGTGCCGGTGACGGTCGCTTCAGGGTAACCATCGGTCAGCCAGCTGTGCAGGAATGGGAAGGCACTTTTAATGCCGAAGGCGATAAAGATCAGCCAGCCAGCAACGCCCGCCTCCAGACCAATGTGGTCAAATGCGAGTGAACCGGTATTGTGGAAATAGAGCAGTGCGCCCGCTAGCAGCAGTACCCCCGATAGCACCTGAAAGACCAGATAGCGTATGCCCGCCTTGAGTGCCCGCTCGGTGCCACGTGCCCAGATAAGAAATACAGAGCTTAATGCCAGCAGCTCCCAGAAGATAAACAGGGTAATCAGGTCACCGGCAAATACGGCACCCAATGCACTGCCTGCATACACCACCCCAGCTACATGCTGCTTGGTATCATCTATGTGAAGCGAGAATATACCGGCGATAAAGCTGGCGATACAGAACAGGTAACCGAACAATAGGCTGAGCTTGTCGACCCGCAGTGTGATCAACTCGTAGCTCATTATGGCGTGAGTGGCGGTGCTGCCAATCTCAATGTTTAACCAGAGGTGCAGCGCGGTAATCACAGGGGTTGCCAGCAATATCACCTGGCGTGGCAGGCCACGGGTAAATGCAATGAACAGTGCCGCAACAAAATAGAGCAGAAAGGGGGATAACTCACTCATCGTAATAATCTTCCTTACGCATCACGATATTGCGCATCTTCTTTGCGATAACAACCAGCACCACGCATGCGGCAAAGCCATAAATGGCGTAAAAGGCGGGAATCTCTTCCCAGCCAAAACCGATGTGGCGATGGAGTACAAAATCGACCAGTACCAATAGAACACAGATGGCATAGAATCCCTTGAGCAGCCGTTTAACATTTTCCGGTCGATCAAAAAAGTAGACCTTCTCTTTTTCATCTGACATATCAAGAGCCTCCAGCGGCTAAACTGGCCAGTTGATAGAAGGGATCGGGGTAGAAAAAGAGGATCACACAAGCGGTTGAGGTAACAATCATAGCCAGCAGTATCGGCTTGGGTGCCTCTGCTATCTCCGTATAGTGTTGACCGCTCTCGGGCTTACTGAAAAAGGCGCGAATCGGGATGGGTAGCAGATAGATGATATTGAGCAGTGAGCTGATCATCAGCACCGCTAGCAGCGACATCTGTGCGGTCTCGGCCGCACCTAAGCCAAGATACCACTTGCTCCACATGCCGCCGAAAGGTGGCAGGCCAATGATGCTTAAGGTGCCAATAAAGAAGGCGGCAAAGGTGATGGGCATTGCCCGTCCCAGCCCATTTAACTCACTTACCAGTTTTTTATGGCTGGCAACATAGATCGCCCCAGCGGCAAAAAAGAGGGTGATCTTGGCAAAAGCGTGCATCGCAATATGCATTGAGGCACCGATCAACCCCGCCTTGCTGGCCAACATCGCCCCGAGCACGATATAGCTCAGTTGACTCACCGTGGAGTAGGCGAGCCGTGCCTTGAGGTTGTCCTTGGTCATCGCAATCAGGGAGGCGATCAATATGGTGGATGCGGCCACCCAGATCAGTCCACCGGTCACATCATTGGAGAGGATGAAATCGCTACCGAATATGTAGATGGTTATTTTGAGCAGGGTGAAGACACCCGCCTTAACCACGGCCACGGCATGCAGCAGCGCACTGACGGGGGTGGGTGCCACCATCGCCGCAGGCAACCAGCGGTGAAAGGGCATCACGGCCGCCTTACCTACGCCAAATAGAAACAGTGCATAGAGCAGGCCGGCCCATGCGGGATCAATATGTCCCGCCAGTATGCCGCCGTGCTGAAAATCAACACTGCCGGTGAGAGACCATGTGATCAGAATCCCCAGCAGGAAGAGGCCGATAGATGTGCCGAGTAAAATGCCGAGATAGACGCGCCCACCGCGCTTTGCCTCTGGGGTGCCTGCATGCGTGACCAGTGGGTAGGTGGCAAGAGTCAATAGCTCGTAGAAGAGAAATAGGGTAAAGAGGTTGGCTGAGAAGGCGATCCCCATCGTCGCGGCGATAGAGACAGCAAATGCAGCAAAAAAGCGGGTCTGATTTGGCTCATTCTGGCTACGCATATAACCAATGGCATAGATGGAGGTCACCAGCCACAGCAGCCCGGCAACCAATGCAAACAGCATGCCCAGTGCTTCAATCTCAAAGGCGATGGCAATGCCCGGCATTGGCTCGATAAGTGTCATTGCGAACACCTCTCCAGCCATATAACGACTGGTGATCTCCACCACTAGAACAGCAATGAGTGATGCCGTTATCAGGGTGACAGCCTCTCTGTAATCAGGTGTACGGTGGGCAATGAGAATTCCAACGGCTCCAGCCAGTGGCAGCAGAAGGGTGGTTAGCAGTAACATCTCTGCGCTCATGGCTTCATGACCCCAAGAGTGGCCGCTGCGGTTTCAGCAACGCCCACCGTTAAATTTGTATCGAGGCCAAAATATATATTGGCAAGCACCAGTGTCCACATGGGCGCCAGCAGTAGCAGTGGTGCCTCAGTCACCTCTTTTCCAGTCTCAGTGATCGGCTTAAAGTAGAGCGCCTCTATCAACTTGCCCATATAGACCACCGCCAACAAAGAACCGAACAGAATAACGGCAACAGAGATCCAGGCCGATTGCTCCAGGGCGGCGGATACCAGATACCATTTACTGATAAAGCCGGCCGTGCCGGGCACGCCAATGAGGCTCAGTGCGGCAATGACAATGGCACCAAAAGTCCAGGGCATTGCACGGCCCAGGCCATGAATTTGGTCCATACGGCATGCGCCGATGCGGTAGATAATGGCACCAACAGCCATGAAGAGTGCCCCTTTCATCAGGGCATGATTGAACATATGAACCAGTGCGGCGGTGACACCTGTTGCAGATGCAAATCCGATCCCCAATACCATATAGCCAATCTGCGCCACACTGGAGTAGGCCAGCAACCTTTTAACATCCTCCTGATAGATGGCGTAGATTGAGGCGATGATAATGCTGGCGATACCGGCCACGATGAAGAGCTCTTCGACGGGTGTTGCCAGCGCAAAGCCGTGTGGGAAAACGATAAAAAGTATGCGCAACATTACATAAAGGGCCACCTTCGTAGCGGTTGCAGCAAGGAAAACAGTGACCACCGAGGGTGCGTAGGTATAGGCGTTTGGCAGCCAAAGATGGAGAGGAAACATCGCCAGCTTTATTGCAATGCCAATCATGATAAATGCAAAGCCGGTATCTACCGTTTTAAGGTGAACCACCCCAGGCAAAATGGTTGCTATGTCCTGCATGTTCAGGCTGCCGGTTTGGGAGTAGATGAGGCCGACGCCGATCAAATAGAAGGTGGCACCAATCGTACCCATGATCAGGTACTGAAAGGCGGAGGTGAGGGCTTGTCGCTCTTTTCCAAGGCTGATTAATGCATAGGAGCTGAGCGAAGAGATCTCCAAAAAGACAAAGACATTAAAGATGTCGCCGGTTTGGGTGATTCCCAGTAGACCGGTCAGACAGAGCAACAAGGCACTATAGAAGAGCGGGATCTTCTCCTCAGGAATCTCCTGCTCGACGCTAAGCAGTGCATAGGGCAGGGTGATTGCAGCAATAGAGGCAACAATCAATGCCACAAAGGCATTAACTGCATCAATACGGTACTCAATTCCCCAGGGCGGTGCCCATCCACCTAGCTCATAACTGATGACGCCCTCATGAAGCACAGTCCATAGCTGCATGCCAGCAAGCAGGGCACATAGGGTGGTGACGACCAAGGTAACTGCCCATGGCAGTCGCCCACGGGGCAAAACGGCGACAATGGGCGCTGTAATAAGCGGTATAACAACCAGTAATAGACTAATGTGATCCATTACAGTGAGTGATCCAACTTGTGGATTTCATCCTCTTCAATGGTGCCGTAGGACTCCTTAATACGAATCACCAATGCAAGTGCCAATGCGGTTGTGGCAACACCTACTACGATGGCAGTGAGAATTAACACGTGAGGCAGTGGGTTAGAGTAGAGTTTGACCCCTTCCGTGATAATGGGCGCAGCGCCGCCCTCTACGGTACCCATGCTGATATATAGAAAAAAGACTGAAACCTGAAAGATGCTCAGGCCGATAATCTTTTTTATGAGATTGCCACGGCTTATCACGGTGTAGAGTCCAACCATCATTAAAAAAATCACAACCCAGTAGTTGTATTGGCCAATAAAAAAATCCATTACACCCGGCCCCTACCTGCAAAGGAAAAAAAGATAATCAACATAACGGCTGCCACGGTAATGCCTACGCCCAACTCCACTAACAGAATGCCCAGATGCTGTCCGGCGATCTGCGTGCTTCCCAGTACGGTGTAATCTAGATAGTTGCCTCCTAGCAGCAGCGTAACCACGCCAACCCCCGCATAGATCACCAGACCCAGGCTGGCCAGAATGCGTAATATATGTGATGGAATGATTTTCTCAGCGGCATCAAGACCAAACACTAAGGCGTAAAGTATGAGCGCAGCACTGAAAATAACCCCAGCCTGGAAGCCACCACCCGGCCCAAAATCACCATGGAATTGCACATAGAGTGCGAAGATAATAATGAGTGGAATGAGAAATTTTGCGACAACATGCAGGATAAGATTAGGTTTCATCTTGCTCCCCTTCATCCTTTTGCTTAAGGGTCTGTTTTGGACGCCTCCCGCCGATTAACAGCAGAACAGCAACCCCAGCGGTAAAGACCACCGCGACCTCGCCTAATGTGTCAAATCCGCGATAACTGGCTAGTACGGCGGTCACCACATTTGGTACACCTGTCTCAGGGAGTGCATTTTCAAGGTAGTAGCGCGCAACATGTGTCTGCGCTGGTGAGTTAGGATCGCCAAACCTGGGGATATCCCAGGTGCCGTATACCAGCACTGCGCCGGTTATACCTACTACAAACAGAGGCAGCCAAGGACGGTGTGCATGGGGTGCCTCTTTATAGGGGTTTTTTTGTCTGTTTCTGGTCAGTGCCAGGGTGGCTAACATCAATACCGTAGATATTCCGGCACCCACTGCTGCCTCGGTAAAGGCGACATCTGGGGCATCCATCACTACAAACAGTCCTGCCGATAGCAGGCTAAAAATCCCAAATAGCATGACGATGGCAAATAGGTTTGTCATGCGCACAATAGCCACTGAAGTGATGGCCAGAAAGGCCAACAAGGTGATGTTGATAATAATATCAATCATGATTTAACCTCGCTGCATCCTTACCCAGTTTGGGTTTAAGGCCGCTATGTAGTGCTGCGTTTGCCAAAGCGTGTGATGCCGTTGGGCAGGTAAAAAGCAGGAAGATAAAAATCAGCGCCAACTTAAAGGAGGCGATACCCCAGCCAGCCTGCAGCCCAAGACCCAATAGGATCAGCAGGGCGCAGAGAGTGTCGGTTATTCCTGCGGCATGCAGACGGCTATAAAAATCGGGAAAACGGTAGATGCCAATGCCGCCAATAATGCCCAGAATTCCGCCAGCCATCAGTAAAATCCAGCTGAGGATATCGATAATCACTCTAGCTCTCCCTTGTCTGCTGATATCGTATCTTTATCGGTCGTGTGGAAGTCACCCTGAGTCACCAATTTTAGTGCCGCAATAACGCCTATAAAGTTGATCAATGCATAGACCAGGGCGATATCGAGTAGATCGGCTCTGCCCGATAATAGTGCTAAAACTGCAATCAGCAGTACCGTCTTGGTGCCAAACATATTGACTGCAGCAATTCGGTCATAGGTGGTTGGCCCGGCGAGGGCGCGTGTTAGCGCTAGTCCCATCGTAATGAGAATGGCCAGAGAGATTGCAATAAACATTATTTTTCAAAAATCCGCTTGGAAATCTCGTTTGACATGCTTCCTGTAGCAAGCTCATCAGCCGCCTCTTTGGTGAGCGCATGGATGGTTATTGTCTTTTCAGATAGCTCAATGCTGACTGTGCCGGGGGTCAGGGTGATGGTGTTGGCATAAATCACTGTGCCAAGATCAGTTTTTTGTAGCTGAGGGATTTTAACCAGTTGTGGGCTGATTGATGCGCCCCTCCAGCCCAAGATGCAAGCAACCACATCGATATTTGCTTTGATGATCTCTCTAAAAAGATAGACAAAAAAGTTAGGAAATTTTGATGAGAGATGCAGCGGATAGCTTTCACAGTCGATAACATTCATCCGCTTGGATAAAAAAACTGTGAGCGCAACAGATGCCAACCCAAGCCCCAGTAGTAGGGGTTCGAAGTATCCTGATAAAGATATCCAGAACAGGAATAGTAGTGCTGCGAAGCTGAAGGATTTCATTTTTAAGGAGGTGCTATATCTAATTTAACAGGGTAGTAAATGCAGAGAGAGTCATGGGGTGCTCCTAATTCTGTGGCTGAAAGGCAGACATAAAGCCCGCTATCGTCATATGATCCTGGGCAATAATAAATTCGAGTATCTAGATGTGTTTGTTCGAAAAATACGAACTATTGATGTTATCAACACAATTATAAGTCGACTATTGATGGATGGATAGTGCTCTCTCTCATTGTGTTGAAACAAGCGAGTTTGTATCTTGACAGGTGAGCTTGTACTACTCAAATATTGTTTGCAAGCGTAGGTGATTAGGGCGTCACAGCTTGAATAGGTTGTTGGTGCTTGGTTGTAAAAGAGCGTGGCAGGGGGCTCTTTTTGTGGTGATGAGGTTGAAGTGTTAGTTGTAGATATGAGCTCAGAGCAGCCGGTTGTACTCATCGGCTAAATGAGAGGTGCCGCTGAAATATTTAACCCTCCTTTTATAGTAGGTTCTTCAAGGGTAGAGTGCATCCAGCGCTTCTCACGGCGTTATCTTATCGGGTTCTAACATCTGGAGGCTCTCTTTCAGGAATGTTCACCTGTAGGTGCCTTAGCCGTTGCTTTGTTGCAATAGAGACTTCAATTGATAGAGCGCATCCAGCGCTTCACGCGGCGTCATCTCATCGGGTTCCAATGTCTGTAGCCTCTTTTTCAGCGGCTGCTCTTCATCATTCACCTCAACAAACAGTGGCAGTTGATTCTGCTGCTGCTCAAGCTGCTGGGCGGCACTCTGCTCCAGCTCACGCAGTCGTTTGCTTGCACGTTTAATGACGCTGCGCGGCACCCCCGCAAGCGCCGCCACCTGAAGGCCGTAACTCTGGTTGGCGGGGCCGTCACGCACCGCATGCAGGAAGACGATGCTATCACCATGCTCCACCGCATCGAGATGTACATTGGCGATGTTGGCGTACTCCTCCGGCAGTGTGGTGAGTTCAAAATAGTGGGTGGCGAATAGGGTGAAGGCGCGAGTCTGGGTGGCCAGCTCAACACCGCAAGCCCAGGCCAGTGAGAGGCCATCAAAGGTGCTGGTGCCGCGACCAATCTCATCCATCAAGACGAGGCTCTGCTCAGTGGCGTTGTGCAGAATGTTGGCAGTCTCCTCCATCTCCACCATGAAGGTAGAGCGGCCACCGGCCAGATCATCCGAGGCACCGATGCGGGAAAAAATCTGGTCGATGGGGCCTAGTGAGGCGCTGCTGGCGGGGATGAAACTGCCCGCGTAGGCCATCAGTGTGATGATCGCCACCTGCCGCATATAGGTCGATTTACCGCCCATATTGGGGCCGGTGATGATCAGCATGCGTCGCAGGTCATCAAACTCGACACCGTTGGCGACAAAGGGGTTGTCGCTCAGCGCCTCGACCACCGGGTGGCGGCCATCGACAATATGGAGGCCGGGCTGCTGCTGTAGTTGTGGCCGGGCCAGATTGAGCCTCTCCGCCCGTTCGGCCAGATTGGTCAATACGTCGAGGGTGGCGATCCCCTCAGCACACTGCTGTAGTTCAATGACCAACTCTCCCAACTCATCCAGCAGGGCGTCGTAGAGCATCTTCTCACGGGCCAAGGCGCGCTCGCGGGCGCTGAGTACCTGATCTTCAAACTTCTTCAGCTCAGGGGTGATGAAGCGTTCCACCCCCTTCAATGTCTGACGACGAATGTAGTCGTCGGGTGCCTTGTCGGAGTGCAGGCGGCTGATCTCAATGTAGTAGCCATGCACCCGGTTGTAGCTCACTTTGAGGTTGTTGATGCCGGTGCGTTCACGTTCTCGGCTCTCTAGGTCGAGCAGGAATTGGTCGGCGTTCTGCGATAGGTTACGCAGCTCATCCAGCTCACGGTCATAACCACTGGCCAGCACACCACCGTCGCGGATCAGCACGGGTGGGTTCTCTTTGATGGCGCGAAGTAGCAGGTCGTGACAGTCGGGGTGGGTGCCGATTTTGCTGGCCAATTTGCACAGTAGGGCAGTTTGTAGCGGACTCAGCAGCTGTTGTAGTTGCGGTAGCAGTTGTAGGCTATCACGGAGCAGCGCCAGATCCCGTGGCCGGGCGGACTTTAGGGCGATGCGGGTGAGAATACGCTCAATATCACCGATGCCGGCCAGCAGGTCATGCAGCGCCTCACAGGCGCGCTGATTGAGTAACTCTTCAATGGCATCATGACGCGCACTCACCTGTAGCTGGTCACGCAGTGGGCGGTTGATCCAGCGTCGTAACAGGCGGCTGCCCATCGCGGTGGCGGTGTGGTCGAGAATACCGGCCAAGGTGTGGGCGCTCTGGCCGCTGAGTGAGTGATCCAGCTCAAGATTGCGCCGGGTGGCGGCATCAATGATGATGCTCTCATCGCGCCGTTCAACCATTAGGCCACGAATGTGTGGCAGTGCACCACGCTGGGTCTCCTGCACATACTGCAACAGGCAACCGGCGGCACAGACAGATAAGGGCAGATCGTTGCAGCCAAAGCCGCCGAGGTCGCGGGTGTTAAATTGGCTGGTCAGCTGACGCTGGCTACTCTCAAAGTCAAAGTGCCAAGGGGGGCGTTTGGTGATGCCGGTGGTTATCTTGATCAGGTCGGCGATGCGGCCATCCTCATCGACCAACACCTCCACCGGTTTTAGTCGCTCCAACTCGCTGGCCAATGCCTCTTCGCTGCTGAGTTGCTGAATGATAAAGCGGCCAGCGGTCATATCCAGCGTGGCCAGCCCAAACTCGCCCTGCACTTCATAGAGTGCCGCGAGTAGGTTGTCACGTCGCTCCTCCAGCAACGCCTCATCTGTCACCGTGCCAGGGGTGACAATACGCATCACCTTGCGCTCAACCAGCCCCTTTGAGGTGGCCGGATCACCCACCTGTTCACAAATGGCCACCGACTCCCCCTGCTTCACCAACTTGGCCAGATACCCCTCTGCCGCATGGTAGGGCAGGCCGCACATGGGGATCGGTTTTCCCGCCGAGGTGCCGCGTTTAGTCAGCGTGATGTTGAGCAGCTGCGCCGCCTTCACCGCATCATCGTGAAACAGCTCGTAAAAATCCCCCATTCGGTAGAAGAGCAGCATCTCCGGGTGGTCGGCCTTGAGGCGAAAATATTGCTGCATCATAGGCGTGTGTTGAGGTTTTTTACTGGTTGTTGACATTGTTGTTCTGTCCCCTAGATAAGGCGGGCAGTTTACCTTACTAAGAGGGGTGTTGATATTGTGACAATTGTGTTCAGTGTTTCCTTAGGGAACCCAGACCTGCTCTGGAGCTATTAATAATGTGCCATGAACAAAAATGCCAAGTCTCATCCAGACGCTTGGAATTTTTGCTGGCACGGTAGAGAGCCACCTGTCGGTGGCCTCTTCTTTGCCAATAAGGATACTGATCTTTATTACCTCATAAACTTAAAGTCAGCATCATGTCCGTTGCAGACACCTATCTGTATCGTTATGATCGACTGGTTTGTGCTCAGAGCTACCGTTTTGAGAATGAGTCTTCTGTAGGTTGGGCTGAGGCACGAAGCCCAACACGTCCATCGTGAAGTGAGCGACGATTGTTGGGCTTCATTTCATTCAGCCCAACCTACGAGCTGATCTATGGTTCCGGCTTGCGAGCTATGGAGTGCCTACGTTTACGGGTACACGATCTAGATTTTGATCGAAAACAGATCACAGTACGTCATGGCAAAGGAGGAAAAGACCGAGTCACCGTCTTGCCGCCCTCATTGATTGAGCCGCTACGTGAACAGCTGGAGCAGGGGTTTACTTTTCATCAAAATGATCTTGGAAATGGGCATGGCGAAGTTCATCTGCCCTATGCACTTGTGCGGAAATACCCCAATGCAGCAAAAGAGTGGGGGTGGCAGTTTCTATTCCATAGTCAAGATATCTCAAAAGACCCAAGATCAGAAAAAATGCGTCGCCATCATCTGCATGAGTCGACCCTGAACAGAGAGTTAAAACGGGCTAGAAAAAAAGCAGGTGTTCTCAAGCATGGGAGTTGCCATGCACTAAGGCATAGCTTTGCAACACATCTGTTAGAAGCCGGTTATGACATTAGAACGGTGCAAGAGTTGCTGGGGCACAAAGATATTCGAACCACCATGATCTACACCCATGTATTACAGATGGGGGCATCAGCGGTACGTAGTCCACTGGAGGCATTGGGGCCAGAAGAAGTAATGGTGGCAGCACCTAATTAAGTTTCTTGGTGTGCAAAAGCTTCAAAGCTGGAAAGGGAGCAAAGGATGAGGATCAAAGCGTGCCTGAAACCGGGGCAGAATGGTACAAAAAAATGGAGAGAAATATACGGTGATCGATTAGTGGCAGTTAGATACCGTTATGATGCAAAAAAAGAGCGTCGATATACAACAGTTGAGTTAATTGTTGGTGAGGATGAGTGGCAATCAGAAAGCCTAGCCAAAAACAATTCAGACTTAGTAGGGATTCGTGTGGCAGGATATGAACTAGATGTCCGAGATAAAGTAAAGCGTGCAGGTGGGATATGGCGAGTACGACAACAACTGTGGGAGCTACCATATGGAAAAATAGTTGCACTAGGCCTAGAAGAACGCATTATTGATGGGTGAAAAGTATCTATATATAGATATCCACATGTAGATACCATGTATCTACATGTATAAATTTGTTTCTATATATAGAA
>JAKITT010000094.1 GCA_021647945.1 Candidatus Polarisedimenticolaceae bacterium | reverse complement strand
GTCTTTAGAACAAATAAAAAAAAGCAAAGCATATTTTATTGAAAATGTAATCCCTAAAAGTAAAACCAAAGAAATTGCCTATTTTTGAATAAATTTATAAAATTATTGACGGTTTTTAGACAGACTGACGTTGGTGGCAATAAGAACGAAAATTTTTTACGGTAAAATATTGCGGAAAAATATTCCAAATTTAAACGTAAAAAAACAGAACTTTAAAAAGAATTTTTTCGATATTTTAATAGTTGAAATTTGAAAATAACACGAAAAAAAACAGAACGCAAAAAGCAAAACGCAGAATTTGAGCAAGTTTGTAGAAATATAACGGAAATTGAAAAACAGAAATCCGAAATTTAGCAAGTTTGCAAAAATATAACGGAATATGAAAAGCAGAACGCTGAAAAGGAAAAACGGAACTTCCTTTCTATTTTAAACAGTCCGAAAAATAAAAATAACACGCGAAAAAGGTAAATAAGCGAATTGAGAAAATTAGTTTCTAATCGTATTTTAAGAAACCAACAGAAAGATTTTAAAAACAAAATCATTAGCATTGCGTTATAAATCAAAGATATTCAGTTGATTAGGATTAGTGTTTTCGATATTGTGTAAAGCACTTTGATTAAATAGTTGATTTACAAGGGTTTTGTCAAACGAAGACACACTAATTATTTGTAATATTTCGTAAATAGTTTTGTCTAATTTTAATGTTTTCTTAGCGTATGCTATTAATAAATATGATGATACTGCTATCCAGATTTGAGTTTTGACTGCATTTTGAGAATGACCCCAAAATGACTTAATCTTCAAATGTTGCTTAATCCATTTAAAAAATAACTCAATTTGCCAGCGCTGTTTGTAGAGTGCCGCGATCTCTGCTGCTGTTCGTTGAAGATCATTAGTGATAAACACGAGCTGCTTCTGGTCTTCCTTGCGTACAAATGTCACACGGCGCAGAGGAATCGGGCAATCCCTCTGTGCTTTTTTAGTCGTTAGACGAATAATTTCATCACTGATAACCCCCTCACCCAGCGGGTCATAAGTTTCAATGACATCATAGCGTGCATTGGTCTTCATTCGACCTACAAAAGTTGATCCTTGCTGCTGTAGTGAGTAATACCAACTGTAATCATTATAAGCACGATCAACAACATAGGTGGTGTTAGATTGTATAGGAAGGCTACCGAGTGCCTTGCAATCATTGGTTTTTGCTGCTGTCATTCCAAAGAAAACAGGCATTTCAGCCTGTGGGTCATAGACAGTATGCAGTTTAATTCCTGCTTTGGTTGAGCGGAATTTTGCCCATTCAAACTGATTGATATTCAGATCAATGGTGGTGGAGTCAATCAGCCGCACCATCTCTTGTGCATCATTCCTAGGCAGGCGTTGACGTACCTGCTCAAGCAAGTAAAAGAAGCTTTCTTGGAAAATAGCGGTGGGTCGCTTGCCATTGGCATCGGCTAACGATGAGCGGCTGATAGCGCGGATACCCAAATGATAATGATGTGCCTGTTTGCTATTGAAGGTGTCCACGAGATCGCGAAGTGATTGGCGACCAGAGAGCTGGGCGAATAGCAGTGCAACGAGCTGACCCCAGCAGGTAAGTGAACGCGTTCGATAGTCCCCGTTATGTCGATCAACGACGGATTGGAAGCGCTGGCGAGGGAGGTGTTGTAAGCGTTGGTGGAAAATACTGTTAGTATGCTTCATGCCTGATTTCTTTGGGTGAAATTGCTGTCTCGTAAACCGCTATTTTACCGCAAACCAAGGAAATCAGGCTCTTCAGAGCACCTCGGCTTTTTTAACCGGACAGTAGTGAAATTATGTACAATCTTGCTTGTCTATTGATTCCACAAGAAATATTTCTTCAGTCACCCGTAATCACTGATACGGGGTTTCTTCAGAAATTTCCTTGTGAAATCAATATCCTGCGCAATTTTTGCACAAATTTATGGAATATCCAGGCTAAGAGTTCTTGCGATGCAGTTTGAGAAAATAACCAGCGATGGCCTGAGTCGACGCGGTCGTCTCACCTTTCCTCGTGGCACGATTGAAACCCCGGCTTTTATGCCGGTTGGCACCTATGGCACGGTGAAATCAATGACACCCGAGGAGCTGACGGGGCTTGGCGCTGAAATTATCCTTGGCAACACCTTTCATCTGATGTTGCGTCCCGGCACCGATGTGATTCAGAAGCACGGTGATCTGCATGACTTTATGCATTGGGAAAAACCCATTTTGACCGACTCGGGTGGCTTCCAGGTCTTCAGCCTTGGCAAGATGCGCAAGATCACGGAGGAGGGAGTGCATTTCCGTTCGCCGGTCAACGGCAGCAAAGTTTTTATGGGGCCGGAGGAGTCGATGCAGGTGCAGCGTAAGCTGGGTTCTGACATTGTGATGATCTTTGATGAGTGTACCCCCTATCCAGCCACCGAGCGTGAGGCGCAGATCTCAATGGAGCTATCTCTACGCTGGGCCGCCCGCAGCAGAGAGGCGCACGGTGATAGCCCTTCGGCGCTGTTTGGCATCGTTCAGGGCGGGGTCTACGACCAACTACGTGAGGCTTCACTCGACGGGCTGAGCCAGATCGGCTTTGATGGCTATGCGGTGGGTGGTCTCTCGGTGGGTGAGCCTGCTGAGGATCGCTGGCGCATTCTGGATAATCTGGGTCGAAAATTGCCAGCTGATCGTCCACGTTATCTAATGGGTGTTGGTACACCGGAGGATATTGTTGAGGCAGTCTGTCGTGGTATCGATATGTTCGATTGTGTGATGCCCACCCGAAATGCCCGTAATGGACACCTCTTCACTCATCAAGGTGTCGTTCGAATCCGCAATGCCACCTATCAATATGACGATGGGCCAATTGATCCACTCTGTGACTGCTACACCTGTAAAAACTACAGCCGTTCATATCTGCGCCATCTAGATAAGTGCAATGAGATGCTGGGGCCACGCCTCAACACCATCCACAATCTGCACTACTATCAGACGTTGATGCGGGGTCTGCGTAGTGCTATTGAAGCGGGAACATTAGATGAATTTGTTGCAGAGTTCTATGCACTAAGGGCGGGTTAATCATGGTTTTGCTTACTCATTAGATTCGCCCCTTTAAAAAACCAAAGTCTCCCCCATCTTAACTGGCAGGCTGAGGGCTCTCGAACCTGAGTGTTCCTTGTGTCATAATTCGGCGCTAATTTTCCCTATGGTGGGTGACCGCCATTTTTTGTCACTAAGGCATTTCTGAACAAGTCATTCTGATTCAGAACTACCTTTACTGAATAATACTTAGGTGCACTAAATGAGTTTTTTTATATCTGATGCGATGGCCGAAGGGGCTGCTGCGGGTTCGGGCGATCCAATCATCGGTCTGCTCTTTCCAATCGGTATGATCGCTATCCTCTATTTTTTCATGATTCGTCCACAGATGAAGCGTCAAAAAGAGCATAGAGTATTGGTCGAAGATTTGGCCAAAGGTGATGAGGTCGTCTCTTCTGGCGGCATCGTAGGCAAGATCACCGCAATAGGTGATAACTTTGCCCAGATCGAGATTGCTGAGGGCGTTGAAGTGAAAATTAGGCGTCAGGCGGTTGAGTCTGTGCTGCCAAAAGGTTCACTGAAAGAGCTATAAGAAATGGTAAACGGCCTCCTTGGTACTCAGGAGGCCGTTTTATTTAGACTAAAGGGCACCTCTATTAATTCTGGGTGAGACAGATTGAGATTCATAATTTTCAAGAGCAAGGCGCTAAGTGCTTGTAATAGTTGTTCTATTGCAAGCACTTAGCAACGCTGCCATTGGGAATTATGGGTTCAAGCTGCTCATCCATGAATTAATAGAGGCGCCCTAAAAATTAAGTGCTTCTCCTTAATTCAGGCTTAGCTTCAAAATGATTAACCAATACCCACTCTGGAAAAATCTTCTCATCCTGCTGGTGATACTTACGGGCGCACTCTATGCGCTGCCCAATATCTATGATCAGGATCCCTCAATGGAGATCTCAGGTAGCCGTCGGGCCAACGTCACTGAAGCTACAGCAGCTAAAGTGACGGTTGCGCTACAGGACGCCGGCATCAGCTTCAAATCTATTGAACAGGGCGCAGGCAAAATGCTTGTCCGCTTTGCCAGCAATGAAGATCAGCTTCGTGCCAATGATCTACTGGTGACTACCTTGGGTGACGGCTATACCCAAGCGTTAACGCTGGCGGCTGACGTACCTGCATGGTTGCGTAGTCTGGGTGCCGAACCGATGTATCTTGGTCTTGATCTGCGAGGTGGTATCCACGTCCTGATTGATGTCGATATGGATGCCGCAGCAAAACAGGCCGTTGAACGCTATACCGGTGATATCCGCACACTGCTGCGTGAGAACCGGCTGCGTTACATCACCCTCACACAGGGTAATAACCGTGTCTCCGTTAAGTTTCGTGATGCCACCATTCGTGACAAAGCAAATGATGTGATCTATGAGGCGTTCCCGCGCTTGGTGATTAAGGCCACGGAAGAGGGGGGTGCTTTCTTCATTCATGGCAATATCTCGCCAAGAGAGCAGACAGAGATTAAACGCTTTGCGTTGCAACAAAATATCACCACCCTGCGTAATCGTGTCAACGCCCTGGGTGTGGCTGAGCCAGTGATTCAGCAGCAGGGTGATCGCCGCATTGTGGTGCAGCTACCGGGCGCACAAGACCCCGCCAAGATCAAAGAGATGCTGGGTGCCACAGCGACACTTGAGTACCGCTTGGCAGATACCAAAGGTAACATCAATGATGCCCTGAATGGTCGTGTACCACCGGGCTCAAAACTCTATAGAGAGCGAGATGGCACCCCCGTTCTGCTGAAAAAGCGAGTGATCGTTACGGGTAACCAGATCACCAACGCCAGCTCAGGGCTTGATTCACGCTCTGGCACCCCGATGGTGAGCGTCAGCCTGGATAGCCAGGGCGCGCGTCGTATGCGCAATATGACGACTGAGAATGTCAATAAACCGATGGCCGTTGTTTTTATCGAAACTCGCAGTATCACTAAAATAGTGGATGGTGAGCGAATAAAACGTAAGGTCAAAGTGGAAGAGGTTATCAGCATTGCCAATATCAAGGAGCCATTTGGCGCACGTTTCCAAACCACCGGTTTAGATAGCTCGGAAGAGGCGCATGACCTTGCACTGCTATTGCGTGCTGGCGCACTGGCCGCACCGATTGAGATCGTCGAAGAGCGCACCATTGGCCCAAGTTTGGGACAAGACAATATCGACCAGGGTTTTATGTCGGTCGTTATGGGGCTCGCTCTGGTGATGGTCTTTATGGTGGTCTACTACCGCCTCTTTGGATTGGTTGCCAATCTGGCGCTGGCCATCAATATTGTGATGATTGTGGCCGTGCTGGCGATGTTGCAAGCCACACTAACCCTGCCTGGTATCGCCGGCATCGTCTTGACCGTGGGTATGGCCGTGGATGCTAATGTGCTGATCTTTGAGCGTATTCGTGAAGAGCTGGCGATTGGCAACACACCGCAGGCGAGTATTTTTGCCGGTTATGAGAAGGCATTTTCAACCATCATCGATGCGAATATCACCACGCTGATCGCTGCCGTGGTGCTCTTCAGCTTTGGTACCGGCCCGATTAAAGGCTTCGCCATTACGCTGTTTATCGGAATCGTAACCTCCATGTTTACCGCTATTTGGGGTACACGTGCGGTGATCAACCTGATCTACGGCCAGAAACGTGTTAAGAAACTGGCCATCTAGCCCGGGACGGAATTGAGTTATGCGTATTTTTAATAAAACAACCAAAATAGATTTTCTAGGCAAACGTCTGTTTGCACTGACCTTCTCGAGTCTTCTGATGATTATCGCCATTGGCTCACTGTTTGTACAACAGCTTAGTTTAGGTATCGACTTTACTGGCGGAACACTGGTTGAGGTGGGCTATAGCGAATCAGTTGACCTAACCAAGGTCAGGGGGGCGCTGGAGCAGCGTGGGTTTAAAGATGCCACCGTGCAGCACTTCGGTACGGCAAAAGATGTATTGGTTCGTCTTGCTCCACGCGAAGATATGAGCAATACAGAGCTAAGTGATCAAGCCTTTACTGCGTTGGCCAGTATCGGTAAAGCTGATCTTCGTCGTGTTGAATTTGTTGGGCCGCAAGTGGGTGAAGAGCTGACAGAGGATGGTGGTCTGGCCATGCTCTACGCCCTGATCGGTATTTTGATCTACGTTGCGCTACGTTTTGAGTACCGTTTTGCTGTGGGTGCAGTTATCGCATTGGTACATGACGTGGTGGTGACTATCGGTATCTTCTCGGTATTTCAGATCGATTTTGATCTGCCCGTGTTGGCCGCCGTGCTGGCGGTGATTGGTTACTCTTTGAATGACACCATTGTTGTCTATGATCGCATTCGAGAGAACTTCCGTAAGATGCGCAAGGGCACCGCAATTGAGATCATCAATGCCTCGCTCAACCAGACCCTGTCACGTACATTGGTCACCTCAGCAACAACCCTATTGGTGTTGATGGCGCTCTTTCTGTTTGGTGGAGAGATTATTCATGGCTTTGCATTGGCACTGATTATTGGTGTGCTGATCGGTACCTACTCATCAATCTATGTGGCGAGTACGTCGATTCTCATGATGGGGATTAGTAAAACGGATCTCATGCCTGTTGAGAAAGAGGGTGCGGATGAAGAGTTGGAGTCCCAGCCTTAAATGATCTGTTAGAAGGCGACCCCAGTTATGGGGGCGTCTTCTTTGGATTTTGCTGTAAATATGCCTCTGGCGCTTTCCCTGTATTCACAAGAGATAACAGGTTAGCCTTCCTCGAACCGTCGAGTATGCCTAGTTCCAGTGAGGACTCCAGCATGCCATCGAGTACATCAACCATGACCATCTCTAACGCATGGTCACTCATGATGCTATTGCCACTATTTTTCTGTCTCATCGTACTTCCGTTTTTCTCAAAGTTAATCTGAGTAACGGAAATCGACAGCAAAACTTAAGTCATTTAGGCTAATTGGGGAAAGAGAGTCATGACTGCAATCTTTCGGTCAGATGAGGCTTGATAGTACGCAATATTGCATTGTGTATTTTAATTCCACCTGCGATAACATTGCCGCTTTTAAGATGGTGATCACCACCCGCGATATCGGTCACTATGCCGCCCGCTTCACGTACAATGAGTACGCCCGCAGCCATATCCCATTCAGAGAGACCCAGCTCCCAAAAACCATCGTTACGACCTGCGGCTAAATAGGCAAAGTCGAGCGCGGCAGAACCTGGGCGTCGGATACCTGCGGATTTAGTTGCCAGATCCTTAAACATGCCCATATAGGCGTCAAGGTGCTGGAAATCACGGTAGGGGAAGCCGGTACCAATCAGTGACTCTTTCAGCTCTTTACGATTGGAGACGCGCAGCTTGCGGTCATTCAGCTGAGCCCCTGAGCCACGACATGCGGTAAACATCTCTTCGCTGATAGGGTTGTAGATGACACCCACCTCCAGTCGGCCACGGTATTTCAGCGCAATGGAGATAGAGAAGTGGGGTAGACCGTGAAGATAGTTTGTTGTGCCATCCAGTGGATCGATCACCCACTGGTAATCATTTCCTGCATGTACACCACTCTCCTCCGCCAAAATGCCATGCTCAGGAAAACTCTGGCGCAGCACCTCAATAATCTCCTGCTCAGCGCTCCGGTCAACCTCGGAGACGAAGTCATGGATACCTTTCGATTTCACATCAATGGTATCGACGTGATCAAAGTGGCGGAGTAAAACACGGCCGCCAGCACGGGCCGCCCTAATAGCGATATTTAGCATTGGTTTCATTGGCGGGAAGATACAGCAAGCGAGAGGTGGGATAAAGAGCCACCAGCAATTAAATTCGTATACTTGCTTGGTTTAGAGTGGGTCTGGATAGATGAGGCATTATCCGGCACGCAATCTAAGCCTTATTGACAAATGAGACTAAAAAAACATGTTACTTGATTGAGATATGCCTGCAATTTTTTCGTCACAACCATCACTGAGAATAGGCATCTCTAGCCCCTTTTGTGAGATGAAAAAATGCCGATTTACCGTAGATTTAAACAGAGTGCCGTTGTAGTGGTGATGGCTGCCACAATGATGTTAATGAGCGCGTGTAACCATACCGAAACGGATGATTCGATTGCAGACACAGGTGCTCAATATTTTAATCGTGTCAGTAGTTTTCCCGTCTATTTGAATGGTGATATAGGGAATGAAACTGTCGCTGAAATTGTTGCTGCCGCAAATAGTGGCAACATGCTGATCTACACCGATGGCAAGATGGGTAAAATTGGTTTTGTTGATATCACAGATATCACTGCCCCTACGGCAGCAGGTAGTGTGGTAGTGGGTGGTGAGCCAACATCGGTCACCGTTGTTGGAAACTATGCGTTGGCTGCGGTCAACACCTCATTAGATTTTATCAATACCAGTGGTAATTTAGTGGTGATTGATATCACAACAAAAACCATCATTGAGACTATTCCATTGGCGGGTCAGCCAGACGCCATTTCAGTATCACCTGATGGTCAATATGCGGCAATCGCCATTGAAAATGAGCGTGATGAAGCATTGGGTGATGGTGCGCCACCGCAGGCCCCAGCCGGTCTACTGCAAATTATTGACCTCACTGGCACCCCAGCGAATTGGCAAGTTCGTGATGTGAGCCTGAGTGGTTTGGCTGACCTCTATGCAGATGATCCAGAAACGGAGTTTGTTGATATCAATGACAACAATATTGCTGTCATTACCCTGCAAGAGAACAACCATATCGTTTTAGTTGACTTGAGTGATGGCAGCATCGTCAACCACTTCAGTGCTGGGTCGGTGAACCTGAGTAACATTGATATTACGAAAGATAGCCTGATAACTCAGACTGACAACCTGACCGATCTATTGCGTGAGCCTGATGGCATCTCTTGGTTAGGCAATGACCGTTTTGCTACGGCGAATGAAGGCGACCTTAATGGGGGTAGCCGTGGTTTTACACTTTTCAATATTGATGGCAGTGTCGCCTATGAGTCGGCAGAGAGTGTTGAACATATCATTACATCACGTGGCCATTTCCCAGATAAACGTGCGGCTAAAAAAGGCAATGAGCCAGAGAATGTTGAGTATGGTGTCTATGGCGATGAAGAGTATCTGTTTGTTGGTTCAGAACGCTCAAGTGTTGTATTGGTATACCGTATCACTGCTGATTTTGATCCTGAGTTTATCCAACTGTTACCTGCGGCAACCAAACCTGAAGGGTTGTTAGCGATACCTGAACGTGGCCTGTTTATCGCTGCCGGTGAAGAGGATAGTCGTGCAGACAAGATCCGTTCAGCGCTAACGATCTACCAGCTGCAAGATGGCACTGCCCATTATCCTAACATTGTCTCTAATAATGACCTGGGTGATTTGCCGGTTGGTTGGGGCGCACTATCTGCGCTGAGCATCGATCAGCAGAGTGACAATCTTGCCTATACAGTGGCCGATAGCTTCTATGATTCGAGCCGGATTTTTGTAGTTAATATTGCAGAGGCACCCGCACGAATCAACCGTGAAATTCTCCTCAAAGATACCAATGGCCAGCTCACTGCTGTTGATGCCAATCTAGTCAATGGCGATGCTGAAATGAGCGTTAATCTTGATCCAGAAGGGATCGCCACCTCAGCCAACGGTGGCTTTTGGCTCGCCTCTGAAGGGAAGGGGACTATCGGTGACCTGCTTAAACCCTTTGAGTTTGAAAATATGCTACTGCATATCTCTTCAGATGGCCTAATCAAAGAGGTGGTAACGCTGCCAACTGAGGTGGCTGATCGTCAAGTACGCTATGGTTTTGAAGGCGTTGCCGCAGTGATGGATGGCACCACTGAAATGCTCTATGTGGTCTTTCAACGTAGCTGGCGTGGTGACAATGATAATCGGGTTCGTATCGGCCAGTACAATACAGATACAGCGAAGTGGCGGTTCTTCCACTATGAGTTAGATGCTGTTGAATCCATCAATGGTGGTTGGGTCGGTCTTTCAGATATCACATCACTGGGCAATGATAGGTTCATGGTGATTGAGCGTGATAACCAAGGTGGACCTGATGCAGCAATCAAACGTCTCTATAAATTCTCTATCGCAGGTGTCACACCATTGGCTGACGATGGGAGTGATACGGTGGCCTATCCCGTACTGACCAAAACCCTAGTCGATGACTTGATGGACAACCTTGCTGCGACAGGTGGTCTGACACTAGAGAAGATTGAGGGGCTTGCTGTAACGGCTGATGGCACCGTGTTAATCATCAATGATAATGATGGTGTTGATGACTCAAATGGTGAAACGCAACTGTTGCGCCTGCCAAATTTACTGTAAGGGAGCCCTAGCAACCAGAAACCACTTTGCACAGGGAAGTGCAACATTTATTGCCTGGAAGTGAGCCGCCCGTAAGCAGCTCGTAGATACTCTAGGGACATGGAGGTAGGTGCGAATTCATTCGCACAGATGTCAGCGGTGAGTGACTGTGCGAATGAATTCACACCTACACTGAGCACGAAAGCGTGCGGGAACAGCAAGGCCTTGTTGGGTCTCACCACCTGAGGCGGTGGTTTAGCTAAAATGAATTAATACCAAACCGAAACAAAAAGCCGAAACAGATTGGCTGAGAACTCATAGATAAGCTCCTCCCCTATCACTACCAGAGTGATCTTGATCTGAAATATCATAAAAATCGTCATAGCCGCTAAAACCAAAGGCGTATTTTCCAATGAAAATAGCTTGTTGACGTTGCTTTATACCAGTAGCCAGAATGCTTTAAAATGAGCAATTTCGATTCATAACAAAAGGGTAGACTTAAATAATTTTCTGTTGACGACCTCATTTTGTAGGATTTTTCCTACAAGCTTTTCAGATTTGCCCTACAAATAGATAAGTTGTTTAGCTGTAGCATTCCCTCTAGTTGTTGACTAGGCATCAAGACTTTAGAAAGCGACTATGTAGAATCATTCAAGGCTTTATTCCAATCTGAAGGAAGCTCTGGATAAGTCATGATTGTTACCTCTATGAGCAATCAAACAAGAAAAATAAATAGGATATCAATATATGTGCCTCATCAACTGCTTCAGCCACACAACAATTTATCAGACTAAAATAGAGCCCACGTATTTAATAGCCTCTTAGTCGTCAGTGTCACCATCTATCTCAATTAATTTGCTCTATGCCATGACTGGCAATACAGATCAATGTGGACATCTACACCCTGCACCTAATTAAACATGAGAGGAACAGCGGTGAAAAAATCTAGAAAAGGAAAAAAAGCATGAAAAATGGGGTTACAGGTATTGTTGCATTATTGGCTAGTATGCTGACGCCCATTCATGCATATGGTGTCACAGTCATCAATGCCATCAACTTTTCTACTTTTCAAGCTGACTCAGGCATAACAATAAGCGTAGACAGCTCTCTGGCAACGCTTAACGAGCAACTCGGAAAATCCAGCGTATTGCTTGTTAACGACCCAGGCGTCGGTGATGCAGTCGTTATGAGTGGCGGTACGGGTAGCCAACTCATCTTTGATTATGAGCTCACAAAAAATGTTGGTGACAATGATGAGTTTGGCTTCTTTCTGATCGATAGTGCGACAGGCAGTCCACTGAGTGTAGAGAGTACATTTTATACCAAGAGTCCTGGCGTTGGCACGGTCACCATTAGTTTAGCTGAATATGCTTCTGTTCAACTGGGTATGCAATTTCAATTGGTCTCATTACCCAATGATCAAGCAACAACCGCTACGGTAGCAATCAGCAACCTACGAACAGAAGCCGCAGCTTATGGCCCAATCAGCGATATCACTCTGACATCAGATATTCCCTCACCCCAACAAGCAGGCAGTAGTGTCACCTTCACCGCTCAGGCTGAAGGTGGTGATCCAACCCAATATGAGTATCAGTTCAAGCGTTATGGTCCAGATACCAACAGCAGATGGGTAACCGTGCAGGACTACAGTGCAAGTAGTACTTATGTCATGGCGACCAGTGAACCTGCATCAGTGGGTGGCCACGCGATAAAAGCATTTGTTCGTACGGTGGGAGCCACCGCGGATGCACAAGATGTATATAAATCTTGGCTATGTCATCGTTAATTGTTGGTCACTACTGACACCCAACGCAGCAAATAAAAAAGCCTGTGGTGTTAAGGAAGTTTTTGCATGATCAATGAGCCGCCTCCAACCTAAGTAATTGGCTAGATA
>JAKITT010000093.1 GCA_021647945.1 Candidatus Polarisedimenticolaceae bacterium | reverse complement strand
CAAACTCCCGATACAATCGAGGGTAACTAACACCAGCGACCAATGTCCCAATAATTTTGGATTCATCATAAAATTGTTCCACCACTACATATTGTACCAAGAGGAGCTAAGTATCCACCCCGCTTGTGCAAATTATTCCATGTACGTTCCTTAGCGGGTGATAATAAGCCCAGCGGTCATCATTTAATTGTAGGGGCTTGCGCTTTAAGGCAGACCCCTACAATGGGCTGATCTGTTATTCAGATGAGAAAATATCAATGCCACGTTCGTCGATCATCTCTAAGGCGCGGCCACCACCCCGTGCGACGCAGGTGAGAGGATCCTCGGCCAGGATGACGGGCAGTCCTGTCTCTTCTTGCAGTAGACGGTCGAGATCTCGCAAAAGTGCGCCACCACCGGTCAATACAATGCCACGCTCAGCGACATCGGCGCCCAACTCAGGTGGGGTCTGCTCCAGAGCGGATTTTACTGCGCCGATAATACCGGCGAGCGGCTCTTGTAGTGCCTCTAAAATCTCGTTGCTGTTGAGGGTGAAACTGCGTGGAATACCCTCAGCAAGGTTGCGCCCTTTGACCTCAATCTCGGTCACTTCGTTGGCCGGGTAGGCACTGCCGATCTCATGTTTGATGCGTTCAGCCGTCGCTTCACCAATCAGGGTGCCGTAGTTGCGGCGCACATAGCTGATGATCGCCTCATCAAAACGGTCGCCGCCGATGCGTACAGAGTTGGCGTAGACGATGCCGTTGAGTGAGATGACGGCCACCTCGGAGGTGCCGCCACCAATATCAAGCACCATCGAACCTTGTGGCTCATCGACCGGTAGGCCGGCACCAATGGCGGCCGACATCGGCTCTTCAATCAGGTAGACCTCACGTGCACCGGCACCCGCAGCGGACTCTTTGATGGCCCGGCGCTCAACTTGGGTTGAACCACAGGGAACGCAGATCAGCACGCGTGGACTGGGGCGGATGATTTTGGTTTCATGCACCTTATGGATGAAGTACTGCAACATCTTCTCGGTGACGGTGAAGTCGGCAATTACCCCATCTTTCATCGGGCGAATGGCGGTGATATTGGAGGGCGTACGGCCCAACATACGTTTTGCCTCTTCGCCCACGGCGACGACTGATTTAGAACCACCCGGCCCACGATCTTGGCGAATGGCAACCACAGAAGGTTCGTTCAGAACGATGCCTTGACCCCGAGCGTAGATGAGAGTGTTGGCAGTACCAAGGTCGATGGAGAGGTCATTGGAGAACATTCCCCGAATACGTCGAAACAACATAGAATTTTAGCCGGTGATCTGAATGGTGGTTTGGCAGCAATGGGAGAGAGAGGCGTCACCCAGCTACTAAAAAGAGTAATTTAACAACGGCGCGACTTATGAGCAAGGTATCTGTTCAAAATTTTGCGGTTTTATCTGTTTTCACTGCGGGTGCTCCGTTATTATGCGTTTTTCCATATCAACATGCGGTATTTGACGTTTGAGTCGCTCTATCTCCATCCACAGTATAAAAAAAGCTTTTATTGGCCTCAATACCTGCTATCCGTTGGCAGAAGGTGAGCCGCAGGTTAGGCGCTATCTTGACTCCTCCGCTTCGACGCTGATGATGCAACCTGCGTTGGAGACGGCCACCGCCTATCTGCAACACTATGCTAACACCCACTCGACGGTGCACACCTCGGCCAAGATCACCTCGTCAGTCATGCAGTGGGCGCATCAGCGGATAGTCACTTTTCTGCATGCCGATCTGACACGTTACGCCAGCATTCTGGCTGGTAGTGGTACCACCGCAGCGGTCAACCGCATCGCCAGTGGCATGGCTGTGCTGCGCCCCGAACGGGATGTGGTTCTGGTCTCGATGATGGAACATCACTCCAACGACCTACCGCATCGTCAACATGCTGGTTTGGTTGAACATATTCCGCTAGAGATGGAAGGGACCTACGCCGGTGAGATAGATCTACAGGCGCTGGAGCAGCTGCTAATAAAGTTTAAGGGGCGGGTTAACTACGTGGCGGTGACGGGGGTGAGTAATGTGACAGGCATTATCAACCCGATCGGCAAAATTGCTGCGTTGGTGCATCGTTATGATGCCTATCTGCTGGTGGATGGGGCGCAGATGGTGGCGCACATGCCGGTTCATCTTGAGCGTGATGATATCGATCTGTTTGTCTTCTCTGGCCACAAAATTTATGCGCCAGGCTCACCGGGTGTCCTGGTCGGTAAGCAATCACTGCTCTCAAAACTTGAGCCAAATCAGTTGGGTGGTGGCATGGTGAGTCTGGTGACGCCCTATAGCTATCAGTTGGAGGAGAGTCTAGAGGCGCGTGAAGAGGCGGGTACCCCCAATATTTTTGGCACAGTGATTCTGGCCTGTGTGCTGGAGGTGCTTGATCAAATCGGCATGGAGGCGATATTCACCCAGGAGCAAGCCTTGATTGAACAGGTGATAAAAAACCTCTCCGGTTGCCCTGATCTGAAGATCTATGGTGATACCGATTCAACACGCCGTGTCGGCTCCATCGCCTTTAATATTGCGGATATGGATCACGGTCTGGTTGCTGCACTGCTCAATGACTACTACGGAATTGCGGTACGTAACGAGTGTTTCTGTGCCCACCCCTATGTGAAGGAGATGCTGAAGGAGGAGCTGTTCAGTCTCGATATTGAGGCCGATACAGATGAGGAGGAGCTGTTTCAGGTCAACCTTAAACGGGGCATGGTGCGGGCCAGTTTTGGTCTCTACTCTAGCGCAGAGGATATTGAAACACTTGGTAAGGCTTTGCGCGATATTGTCGAAAAACGTGAAGCGTATCTTGCCTGCTATGAACCGCAGCAGGATGGGAGTTATCTACATAAGCATTTTAACCCTGCGGCTGAGTCGTTATTTGATCCTCGGCAGGTGTTGGCAGATTATCTCTCTCTTTAGGTGTCCTTTAGAATCTATAACTTAGATCAACCATATAGCTGCGCCCTTCACGTGGATAGTCGCTTATGGTCGACTCATAAGGTGATGGGTCATCATACGCCACATCGAAGAGGTTGCTGATGCTGCCTCTCAGTTCAAGCTTAGGGATGTAGTGGGTGGCTATTAGGGCGATATCCGTCAGTACGTGGCCTTTGACATCATCTCGCTCATCCCCCTCTTCACGAGGTTTATCGCTTCGTGCAAAGATATTGAAGTTAAAGTTGAGTTGACGATTGATGGCGAAATTGCCGCCGATGTTGCCTTTTTGATCTGAGATATATGCAAGTCGATCATCTGTCTTCCGAAATCGAGCATCTTGATAGGTGTAGTTGGCATAGATAACGTGGCCACCCCTGAAGAATTTTTTCAGTTCAAGCTCGATCCCTTCTGTCAGGGTTCCTGCTGTATTAGCGGTTTTTTCGCCGGTTAAGTCAGCGTCTATACGGTCGTTGTGGTAGACCTTGAAATAGGTGAGGCGCATGGCATGATCTCGTGCAATTTTGTGTGAGAGGCTCACCTCATAACTATCTGTTGTTTCAGCCTTTAAATCAGGATCGCCGTTCTGAGCTCCAGCTTGCAGGTAGAGTTCGGCAAAACTGGGGGCCTTGAATCCATGGCTATAGAGTGCTTTGAGATCCCATGTGTCGGTGAGCTTCCAGACAGCAGCTAGTTTAGGGCTTAGGCTGTCGCCGAAATCTGAGTACTTGTCGTATCGGGCGCCTAGTGTGACTTCGAGATCATCGCGCAGTTGCCAGATATCTTGTAGGTAGATGGCCCAGATGCCACGTTGGGTTTTTTTGTCATCGATCCAGTTGGCAATTTCTGTGATATCAATCATCGGCCCAGAGGGGCCAGCAAAACCGATATGGAACGCTGCATCATAAATTTCATGGTGCTCGAGTTCGCCTCCCAGTGTCAGTAGGTGGTTATGGTTCAACTGGTAATCAAACTGTAGCTGAGTACCATAGCTCTCCATTTGAATGCGATTATTGAGATAGTTCGGATCAGGATAAACAGCAGAGGGCGAATCCCAGTACTGGTTAAAGTCTGTGACTTTGTTGTAAAAAAAAGTAATGTTCTGATTAATCTTTTCGTTTATTGCATATTTATGGCGCAATTCAACAAAGTATTGAGCCAACGTCATCTCACTCTCTTTGTTTACCTGATGAGATATGCCGATATATGGGCCGCGTCTCTTTTCGAGGTAGCGGCTATTCAGACGCCACCCTTGATAGTGGAGTTTGATGCCGAGATCCAACTGCTCCTGCCAATGATCGGTGTAACCACTGTTACCCACCTTATCTTCAGCGACATAGAGTGAATCACCATCGGTACTATAGCTATCTATAGAGAAGGCGTACTCAACATCGCCTAGTTGGCCGCCGGTTAGAATGTTGGCGTTTTTGGTATTAAAAGTGCCATAGCCGATAGAGGCTGTCGTGCCATCGATATCATTGCCATCCTTGGTGATGATGTTGACGATACCGGCAAATGCACTGGTGCCGTAGAGGGCCGATGCGGGGCCACGAATCACCTCAATACGTTTAACATTGTGCAGGCTCAGTGAGTCGAAGATCCATGAGGCAGATTGGGTTAACTCATCCTGTACCGTGAAACCATCAATCATAAAACGGATCTTGTTATTGCCAGGATCCTGCATGCCTCTGATCTCTATCTGATATTTGCCGTAGGGTGAGATATTGATGTCAAAATTGGCGGCGCGGCGCAACACCTCATGGATTGAACTTACCCCCATTTTGCGGATCTCGTCAGCGGTGATGATGGTCGCCGTGGCTGGTGCATCTTTGACGGACTGAGGTTGTTTGGTGGCGAGTTCAAGCAGGTCGCTCTCTTCAAAAAAAAGGCTGAGTTCATCAAGACCCATGGTGTCGGTAGAGCCCACCTGGGAGAGGAACGATAAGAGCGCAAAGAGCGTTACTTGTCTAAATTTCATGTCTGAAGTGATTGGCCACCTAGTTAAACGATACCCATAAAAAATACAGGGCATTATGAATACTAGCTTGTTTAGGTTGTTCTCAACAGCAGTCTCTATGTAGATAGTTGAACATGGCTGCTAAATGCCATGATCTGCGGATTAATAGCCCCTATATTTAAGCGTGCTGGCATCGCTTTTGAACCTGAAAAAAGCCCCGATATGTGGTAACTTTCGCCCTTTGCAACAACATCCTATGAGATTCAGCTATGTCGTTAGAACGCTCCGATGTGGAGAAGATTGCCCATCTGGCACGCCTCGCGATCGATGAAGATAAGGTAGAGAGTTATGCTGCCGATCTCTCAAAGATCCTCGGTCTAGTCGAACAGATGGATGCTATTGATACCGAGGGGGTGGTGCCGATGGCACATCCGCTGCACATGAGCCAGCGTCTGCGCGCCGATGAGGTGACTGAGACCGACCAGCGAGAGAAGTATCAACGTAACGCCCCGCAGGTTGAATCGGGCCTCTATCTCGTACCCAAAGTGATTGAGTAGAAGATTTTCCACTATGTTTGAAAAGACAATTACAGAGCTGAGTGCCGCGCTACGTGCCGGTGAGTTCAGCAGTGTTGAGTTAACCCAAGCCTATCTTGATCGCATCAAGCAGTTTGATGGCGATCTCAATAGCTACATCACCGTCGATGCTGAGGGCGCACTAGCGACCGCTGCTGAGGCAGATAAGAGAATCCAGGCGGGTGAGACCGGCCCACTGATCGGTATCCCCATCGCGCAGAAAGATATCTTCTGTACCGATGGCGTGAAGACCAGCTGTGGCTCGCGCATGTTGGACAACTTCATCGCCCCCTATGATGCCACTGTGATCACCCGCATGAAGCAGGCGGGCATGGTGATGCTGGGCAAGACCAATATGGATGAGTTTGCCATGGGCTCATCAAATGAGACCAGCTGGTATGGCCCGGTGAAAAATCCGTGGGATCTGGAGCGTGTGCCGGGTGGCTCATCGGGCGGCTCAGCTGCCTCCGTGGCTGCACGTTTGGCCGTTGCCTCAACCGGCACCGATACCGGTGGCTCCATCCGCCAGCCTGCTGCGCTATGTGGCATCACTGGTCTAAAACCCACCTATGGCCGCATCTCCCGCTTTGGCATGATCGCCTTCGCATCAAGCCTTGATCAAGCGGGTACGATGACG
This sequence comes from Candidatus Polarisedimenticolaceae bacterium, assembly GCA_021647945.1. Taxonomy (GTDB): domain Bacteria; phylum Pseudomonadota; class Gammaproteobacteria; order Chromatiales; family Chromatiaceae; genus JAKITT01. The sequence continues at coordinate 6,424 of JAKITT010000093.1, read as the reverse complement.
CGTAGCGCTGAAGATTCAGCGCTGCTGCTGCAAGCGATGGCCGGTTTTGATCCAGCAGACTCAACCAGTGCCGATGAGCCGGTGCCTGATTACAGCGCAACCCTCAATGATGATTTGACCGGTTTGAAGATCGGCCTGCCAAAAGAGTATTTCGGTGAGGGGCTTGATCCAGAGATGGAAAAAACCATCAATGCGGCGGTTGATGAGTACAAAAAGATGGGGGCAGAGGTGGTTGAGATCAGCCTACCCAATACCCACCTGGCCGTGCCGACCTACTATGTGGTTGCTCCGGCTGAGTGTTCATCCAACCTATCGCGTTTTGATGGGGTACGTTTTGGACATCGCTGTGAAGATCCTAAAGATCTGGAAGATCTCTATAAACGCTCACGCGGTGAGGGATTTGGAGATGAGGTGAAACGGCGCATTTTGATGGGTGCTTACGTGCTCTCAGCCGGTTATTACGATGCCTACTACCTGCAAGCGCAGAAGATCCGCCACCTGATCTCCGATGATTTCACCCGCGCCTTTAAAGAGGTGGATGTGATCATGGGGCCAACCACACCAGATGCACCCTTTAAACTGGGTGAGAAGGCGAGTGATCCGGTGAGTATGTATCTCTCCGATATCTACACCATCGCCGTTAACTTGGCCGGGTTGCCAGGAGTGTCGATTCCGGTTGAACCGGTGAATGGTCTACCCGCTGGCTTGCAGATTATCGGTAACTACTTTGCTGAGGCGAAGCTGTTGAATGTGGCGCATCGCTACCAGCAACAGACCGATTGGCACCGTGCAATCCCTGAAGGGTACGATGTTTGAGAGGAGCTGTAGGCGCATCACCCTGGCTCTGGAGTCCGCCTGAAGGCGGACCTACATACAACAGAATTTTGTAGGATTATTGATATGCAATGGGAAATTGTCATCGGGCTTGAGGTTCATGCTCAGCTTGCGACTAAGTCGAAGATCTTCTCGGGTGCTGCGACCACCTTTGGCGCAGAGCCAAATAGCCAAGCCTGTAGTGTCGATCTTGGTCTGCCAGGGGTGCTGCCGGTACTGAATCGCGAAGTGGTCACCATGGCAGTGCAGTTTGGCCGCGCCATTGAGGCTGAGTTGGGCTATCGTTCCGTCTTTGCGCGCAAAAATTACTTCTACCCAGACCTGCCAAAAGGTTACCAAATCAGCCAGTTTGAACTGCCGATTGTGGGGCGTGGCGATGTTGATATCGAACTTGATGATGGCACGATCAAACGGGTCGGTGTGACACGTGCTCATCTGGAGGAGGATGCAGGTAAATCACTGCATGAAGAGTTTCAGGATTGCACCGGTGTTGATCTCAATCGCGCAGGAACCCCGCTGCTTGAGATCGTCTCAGAACCCGATATGCGTTCCGCTAAAGAGGCGGTCGCCTATGCACGCAAAATCCACCAGATTGTGCAGTATCTCGGCATCTGTGATGGCAATATGCAGGAGGGCTCCTTCCGCTGTGATGCCAATGTTTCGGTGCGCCCCATGGGGCAAGAGGCGCTTGGTACACGCGCCGAGGTCAAAAATCTCAACTCCTTCCGTTTCTTGGAGAAGGCGATCAACTATGAGGTTGAACGTCAGATTGATGTGATTGACGGGGGCGGCAAAGTGAAACAGGAGACACGCCTCTATGATGCCGGTAAAAATGAGACGCGTTCGATGCGCTCCAAAGAGGAGGCCAACGACTACCGTTACTTCCCCGATCCCGATCTACTGCCTGTTGAGTTTGACGAAGCGTTTGTTGCTGAAGTGACCAAAGATCTGCCAGAGATGCCAGATGCCAAAAGGGTGCGTCTTATCGAGCAGTATGGCTTGAAAGTGACTGAGGCGGTGACGCTCATCTCCTGCCGTACATTGGCAGACTATTATGAAGCGGCGGCTGAATCGGCCGGTGATGCTAAGTTGGCGGCCAACTGGGTGCTGGGTGATCTATTGGGCGCGCTGAATAAGAGCTGTTTGAAGATTGAAACCTCGCCGGTTACTCCCGTTATGTTGGGCGGCATGATTCAGCGCATTGTTGACAACACCATCTCCGGCAAAATCGCTAAACAGGTATTTGAAGCGATGTGGGCGGGTGAAGGCGATGCTGATGCGATTATCGAGGCGAAAGGGCTGAAGCAGATTACCGACAGTGGCGCTATTGAGAAGATCGTTGATGAGGTGATCGCTGCCAACCCCAATCAGGCTGAACAGTTCAGAGCGGGCAAAGAGAAGATGCTCGGTTTCTTTGTTGGCCAAGTGATGAAACAGAGCAAGGGCAAAGCTAACCCGCAGCAGGTAAATGAGCTGCTACGCAGTAAATTGGCACCCTCTTAGAGAGGCTCTCTCTCCTCTCCTCTGCGCGCTCAATTGAGGTGGAGGAGAGGGCTATGAAGGAGGGCGACCGCCTCTAGCTCTGACTCGCTTATCTTCACCTCATCATCAGTAGGCTGCACAGAGAAGCTCTCGCTGTGAAGCACATTTCCCAAATCATCAACCACACTCACCTGCCACTCGCCCAGCATAGATGACAATATTTTTTTGCTAGAGAAGACACGCCAGCGCCAGTTTGATTTCACCTCAAAGGGGATCTCCGCCATCACCTCCCCATTCAGCTGCCAGCGATGGTAGATGATGCGCCCCTCCAGTTTGGCCACTTCAGTGAAAAAGTAGAGCTGTTGAGCTGTATCGCTATCATTTGGGTTGGTAAAGAGGAGGTCTATCTGATCGACCGGCCCACGATCTTGAATGGCGCTAGTGGCTAGATTACCTAGAATAGTTGTTTCCAATCAACCACTGCACATCATGCATCGTGGTAATAATCGACAAGATATTTTTGAGACTGACGAAGATGTCACGCGGATTAAGGAGGATATATCAGCTTCTTTGAAAATAGCGAAGTGTTCACTACATGCTTACGTCATTATGACCAATCATCTGCATTTGTTGATCACACCAAAAGATAAAGCACATTTAGCAACGTTCATGCAGTCTTTGGCCAACCGATACGTTCGATATTTCAATGCACAACGAGATCGAACAGGAACAATATGGGAGGGGCGTTTCAAGTCATGTTTGGTGGATAGCAACCAATACTTATTTGGCCTATATAAATATATCGAAATGAACCCAGTCAGGGCGGGTATGGTAGAAAACGCGTCTGATTACACATGGTCGAGCTATCGTCACAACGCGCTGGGTGAGAAGGATGCCTTGATAACGGAGCATGCTTTATATCTGGGATTGGATTAGGATGTTACAGGTCGATGTTGGCAATATCAGGCACTTTTCGATGAACCAAATGGAAAACAGGAGGAGGCAAAAATCACCCAGGCGACGATGAAAGGGGAAGTCTATGGCAGTGAAGAGTTCCACAAAAAAATAGGACGGTTAGTTAATCGTGTGACGAAACTCGGATCGCATGGAGGAGACCGGAAGAGCGAAGAATACAAAGACATAGATCAAGCTGGCTGACCCCTTGATCCAGTTACGCTACAGCATGTTACCAAATCAACGAGCCTGCCCCCTTGGTTCGCATTACAGTGATAGCTTGACCATCGATAATCAGCAGCATATTCAATATATTTATAAAGCGAGAATAAATGACCCCTTGATTTCTTGTGCGCTCAATGCGAGTTACATAATTGATTCAATAAGATTAGAAATCAAAGATTTTGCAGAATCAGAAAACATTGTTTTATTTGAATTTAAAAAATTATCTGTTATCGATTTTTGTTTTTTGTTATCTAGCTTCCCTGTTTTAGGGTCAATTGAATTTCCATACTCTTTTATAAGATTAGGTATAATTATACTGGCTGAATTTCCACCCACCTTTAAAAAATTTATAACTAAAATCTCAGAAAAATTTGTTATAACCTCAGCTGGTAAGGATTCTTCTACAGTTGCACTTGAAGCTTCTGCTAACAAGACTGATATAAATTTTGAAAATGCTACAATAAGTATTTTCTTGGGTATTCCTGGAGCATTTATTTTTTTACTTAGCTCAAACTCATATTTCATTTTGTTGGTGGGGTTTAAAGATTTATCATCAAATATTTTTGCTATTTCAGTCATGCAGCTTAAAGTAAAAGCTAATGCTGCTACTGGCAGTTTTTTAACAACTCGTTTAGTAATTTCTTTTAGCAAGTGTTTCCACGTTAAATGATATACAATTTTTGCACCACCTTTTGTTAATATTTTTTTTAAGCCGCCAGAAGCAACATCCGTTACAAATTGTATTCCAATGGTAAGATCATCAGCGAAAGCCTTTAGACCATCAGATGTATGTTTCTGCTCTAGGTAAGTATTTATATCTCGATGTAGCACATATGCCTGGGGGTTATAATTAACTGCCCAGTTTTGACCCCTTCCAACTGGACAAGCTATTCCTCCTGAAAAAACAATAGCTTGTAATTCAATGCTTCCTGTGCCATTTCCATTAGGTTCAATATTAACAATTATATACCCAAATTTATATGTTTTTGCTTTACACCCTCTTAGAACAGTTAGAAGGAGTTTTAAAACCCCTGATTGTACAGGACTATTTTTAATTTTTGCTCTAGAGCAAACAGTACTCCAAGGGGCTTCCTCACACAGAATAATGTCCCCAGCAATATAATAATTTCGATGTCGACTTCTTGGTGGAAGATAGTCTAAAGAATAGCTTAGCCTTCCTGTTCCATGACGAGAGTATTCAAATTCAAATAGACATGAGGTGCCATCCATTGCTTTTCCACAAATTATTCTCAGACCACCACTGCCTTTCCATTTGAATATTAATTGATATAGTCTTAACTTATCAGCTACCATGCCATCCATAAGTCTATACTTTTTGGAAAACAAATCATCCAAAAGATCAAGCTGACTTTTTCTAGATTTATCGCCATCAACAGTGCCTGGTATATTATTAGCTCTTGCGTGTGGTGATGAGGTATATCTATCGAAATAAGCATTCTGCCTTTTAATCATTTCTTCAATATATTCTTCTTTACTCTGCATAGGACAGGTCTCCATTCCAAGTGGCCTTCTCGATCCGACTCCTCCCACGACTCCTCCCATAACACCCTCATTTACTTATTATTTAATAAAAATTTTTCGCCGATCCACACTTGGAAAGCTAACATTGAATATTTAAAATGTCTAGCACGATCCTCTCAAAAAAAACCAAGAAACCAAGGGGTCAGCCAGCTTGATTAAAAAAACCAAGGGGTCAGCCAGCTTGATTTATATATTCTTCGCTCTTCCGGTCTCCTCCATGCAATCCTAGCTTTGTCACGCGATTAACTAATATTCCTATTCTTTGGTGAAACTTTTTGCTGCCATAGACTTCCCCTTTCATTGTTGCCTGCGTAATTTCAGCATTTTCTCGCTTGCCGTTTGGGTCATCAAATAATATCTGGTACTGCTTACATCGGCCCGCAACATCTAGGCCCAATTTCTGGTATAAAGCATGTTCCGTTATCAACGCATCCTTCTCTCCCAGCGCATTATGACGATAACTCGACCATATGTAATCAGATGCATTCTCTACCATACCCGCTCTGACAGGGTTCATTTCGATATATTTGTACAGACTAAACAAGTATTGGTCGCTATCCACCAAACATGACTTAAAACGCCCTTCCCATATCGTTCCTGTTCGCTTTCGTTGAGCATTGAAATATCGGACGTATCGATTGGCCAAAGACTGCATGAACTTTGCTAAATGCGCTTTATCATTTGGTGTGATCAATAAATGCAGATGATTTGTCATAATGACGTAAGCATGTAGAGAACACTCAGCTATTTTCAAAGAAACGGATATATCTTCCTTAATCCGTGTGACATCTTCATCGGTCTCAAAAATATCTTGCCGATTATTACCACGATGCATGATATGCAGTGGTTGATTGGGGACAACTATTCTCGGTAATCTAGCCATTGCTGCATTATAGGATATGCATAGCCTATATCAAGCTGGCTGACCCCTTGTTTCACGGAGCTGCAACGAGTTTACGATGTTGTAGCGTAGAGCTAGTGACCAGGACGCCCGGGGCATAATAGGTTGTCGAAGGTCGATTGCAAAAGGGTGACTGGGATGTCCCGTTTTGTATCATGAGATCAAAGACTCACTTGCAGATCGAAATAAAGAAAATGCCTTAATTACAAAACACCCTATGAAGTATTTGAAGAACTCACAGGAATTAACATCAGAAATTTATTAGGTTATGCACTTATCACTTGAATTCGGGCTAGTTGAACCCAAGCTATTCAATAACTATGGACTTGAGGAGAGAGGGCTTTTATTCTACTTCCCCACAGTAGTGTCCGGTTAGAAACTTGCAGTAATTTAAAGGAAAAATATTTGTAAAAAAGTTTGGATAAAAGCGTTTTTTTGCTTGACATGAGTTAAAAATCGTTCGGCAGCATTTTGATAAACCCACTC
>JAKITT010000092.1 GCA_021647945.1 Candidatus Polarisedimenticolaceae bacterium | reverse complement strand
TTGGGCGCAGCCATAAGTCGCTAGAGTGATGCAGCACGCCGAATTGGGGAGACCAAACGAATGCCTGCACCATCGGGAAAAATAACGAAAAACACTGTCAAGCACTTTTTTCGCTGAGTAGTTACGAGTTTATTAAGCATATTGTTGATATTCAGGGCACTCAGCTCTGAGAACATCTCATTTCTACAGACATAACTAGCGCTCTCTTCCATCACATCAAACGACTGATTAATTCGTTTGAGTGAACTGGCAAATTCACCACGCAACCCATCAGACTGTGTCTTGCGGTAAAATTTACCCTCCAAAACATGGGAAAAAGAGACATCTACTTCACGAAAATAGGGCTCCAGCTGATCCAGCATGTCATTAAAATGCCACGCCATTTTTGAGAGTTCACCCAACATCGGAATTTTGGTGATGCGTTGATCAAAACGCCCCTCACTTGCATCAACCATCAACTCATTGAGTCGACCAATTATCGCAAACGATTTATCAATCCAATGCAGCGCATAAAGTGCAAAAGCACCCGAGATCAGTAAAAAACCTAGATACCAAACATTAAAACCATACTGAAAAAACACCAAGCCTATAATCAGGGCGATTAACAGCGCAAAACCATAAATAAGTAGTTTAAATTTTGCCTGCATGTAGTTGAACCTCTAAATTTAGATAGAAAGAATGAACTCTTCATAACTGACACCCTGTTGTTCCAGCGCATCAAGAAGAAATTGGATTGAGTGGGTCATTCCATCTTTTGCACCATGCTTCCGTTCAATATCGACCATCGCTTTATATATCAGTTGCACCGCCTCAATAGCCTCTGGCCTCGGTTTACGGCGGACTGAGAGATACCCAACAATATTGCCTTGAGCATCTCGATCTGGGGTTATATTGGCAAAAGTCCAGTAGTAACTGCCATCGTTGGCGAGGTTGATCACGTAGGTAAAGAACTCATTGCCTTGAGAGACCGTATCCCATAACACCTTAAAGATGCCACGCGGCATAGGTGATACGCCCTTTCAGATCTGTTTTTGAAACAATGTATGAGTTATCGGGCAGAACCCGCTCAATATTGGTAGGGACTATATTGGGCTTCATAAAAACTCCAATCTTAACTGCTGGTTATTTCCTTCTATCGTCACTCTGACAGGAGACTTTAGTGGATATAAAGAGAATATTAACAGCGGTGCAAAACAGACTCTGTCGCTCTCTCTGATAGAGCCCCTAATGAAATCTCAAGATGGGTCGCTAATGCTGATAACCTATTCAACAAACTAAGAGCAGAGTACTCATGGAATTCAAAGACTACCTAAAAATTCTAGCCGTGAAAGATGGCTCTGACCTCTATCTAAGCACTGGAGCACCCATCTGCGGGAAATTTCATGGCATTCTCAAACCACTTGAAAAGGAGCCATTCAAACCTGGGCAGATCAAAGAGATCGCCTATAAGATAATGAGTGAAGATCAGTGTCGTGATTTTGAGAAGACACTTGAGATGAATTTAGCCATCTCAGAGTCGGGCGTTGGCCGCTTCCGAATCAATATTTTCATCCAGCGCAATGAAGTGGCGATGGTGATAAGAAACATCAAAACAGAGATCCCAACCATTAAGGATTTGAAGCTACCGGATATCCTGAGTGAGGTGATCATGCTGAAACGGGGATTGGTTCTGTTTGTCGGTGGCACCGGTTCTGGTAAATCAACCTCCCTGGCCGCACTTATTGATCATCGCAATACCAATAGTGGTGACCATATCATCACCATTGAAGACCCCATTGAGTTCATTCATCGGCATAAGCGCTCTATCGTCAACCAACGCGAGGTGGGGGTGGATACCCTCTCCTATGAAAATGCACTGAAAAACACCCTGCGTCAGGCACCCGATGTGATTCTCATTGGTGAGATTCGTGACCGTGAGACGATGGAGCATGCACTCGCCTTTGCCGAGACAGGGCATCTCGCCATCTCAACGCTACACGCCAACAACACAAACCAGGCACTGGATCGCATCATCAACTTCTTTCCAGAAGAGCGGCGAGCACAACTGTTTCAGGATCTATCCACCAACCTACGCGCCTTCATATCTCAACGATTGGTACCCACCGTTGATGGCAAACGAACCGCCGCTATCGAGATTCTCCTTGGCACCCCCACTATTGAAGATCTGATTAAAAAAGGTGATTTCTCCTCAATCAAACCGATCATGGAAAAGTCAGAGAACATCGGTATGCAGACCTTTGATGCCGCCCTCTTTAAACTGCAACAGGCCGGAACAATCACCCTGGAAGATGCGCTGAAGAATGCCGACTCACCCAACAATCTGCGTTTGCGGATCAGTCTGGAAGCATCATCGCCTAATCAAGAGAGTAGTGGCCTTAGTCTTGAGGAGATTGCCACTGAAGAGGAGGGAGAGGAGTCATTTACTAACCCTTACAGCACCGATGATAAACCAGCCGAGTAGTTTAATAACGAGGATAAAGCCAATATGGTGTGGCACCGCTCCTACAGATCTTCTATTGGTTTAGGTTTGGTGGGACCACTGATTTTTAATGGCTACCACGTGGCCGCTGGCTGCGCTCATCGGCCTCACTCTGCTCTTTTTTATCGGCCTTTTTGGCCTCCTCTTTTTTATAGCGACCAACGACCTTATCCAGGGCCATGACGCGAGTATGCTTTTTTTTCCAGTTATTCTGCTTATTGGAACGATCCTGCTGACTGGAGGCAACCACCTGTTCCTGCTGGCGGATCGCTTCATTTAGCTTGGCGATAAAAGCACGATACTCCTGCAATTGAACCGATGAGATACCGCTCTTCATCGCTTTCTGAAAGCGCCCCATATATTCCTGATGGTATTGGCGAAGCTCATCAAGCTTACCCTTGTGCCCATTCAGGCTCCGCTGTGAATCACCAAACTGTTTGGCTGCGGCCTTCTCACGCGAATCAGCCACTTGTTGTACAGGTCTCAGACGTTTAGAGGGTGACATCGTGATACTTCCTTACTCGTATAAATCGCATAATCAGATCAACGCCTTGCCATGTTGATCTGGCTCGTCTGGAAACAACGCTTGTAACTGGGTAAGACTCTCACTCAGTGTGACAGGCGTATCCATCCCCTGACGCAAAAAATCTGTCAGTGCTGGCATGGCTGCAATCGCCATGTCGATATTTTCATCATTGCCTGACTCATAGGCACCTACACTGATTAAATCGCGATTCTGCTGATAAGTAGAGTATAGATGTTTAAATGAGCGCGCCGCCTCTTGGTGGCTTGGTTTGGTAATATCGTTCATTGCGCGGCTGACAGAGGCCTCAATATCAATGGCGGGGTAGTGCCCCATATCCGCCAGCCGTCGAGAGAGTACAATATGGCCATCAAGGATAGCCCTTGCCGCATCAACAATCGGGTCGTTCTGATCATCACCCTCGGCAAGTACGGTATAGAATGCGGTGATCGAACCGCCCCCTTTATCACCATTACCGGCGCGCTCAACCAGTTGGGGCAGTTTGGCAAAGACGGAGGGGGGATAACCTTTCGTCGCGGGGGGTTCATGAATAGCCAGCGCAATCTCACGTTGCGCCTGGGCAAAACGGGTCAGAGAGTCCATCAACAGCAGCACCTGTTTCCCTTCATCGCGAAAATGTTCTGCAATACTGGTAGCCAACATGGCACCATGCAGACGTCTCAATGGAGGGTTGTCCGCCGGTACAGCAACCACAACCGCCTTTTTTAGCCCCTCTTCACCAAGGATTTTCTCAACAAATTCCTTAACCTCTCGACCACGTTCACCAATCAGACCAACCACAACCACATCGGCATTGGTGTAGCGAGTCATCATGCCGAGCAGGACACTTTTACCCACACCCGAACCGGCAAATAGACCGAGGCGTTGGCCTCGGCCAACACTCAGCAGCGCATTAATCGCACGCACACCAACATCCAGCGGCTCACGAATGGGGCTACGTGCAAGCGGATTGAATGTCTCACCGGTGAGTGGCCGACACTCATCGGAATGGATCGGCCCTTTACCATCAAGCGGGGCACCCGCACCATCGATAACGCGGCCTAATAGGTGGTCACCGACAATTGCCTCACAGACCCGACCCGTGGGGATGACACGTGCATCCTGCTCCAAACCACGAATATCACCTGTCGGCATCAGATAGAGGCTCTCACCGGAGAAGCCAACAACCTCTGCTTCAATCCGGCTGTCATTGCTGCCGATCACCTCACACTGCCCACCAATTTGTGCTCTGCAACCCACCGCTTCCAGCGTCAAACCGACCATCCGGGTGAGACGCCCTTCAACCACAAGGCCGCGTGTATCACCAATTCGACGATGACACGCTGCTATCTGCTCTTTCCAGATCTTATTTCGATTCACATCAGGAATATTTGGCACCTAATCGCCCTCAGTCGTGCCAAGCTCACCCTCATCACTGCTGCGGGCACTTCCCAACAGCGGTGCAATGAGGTTAGCTAGACGTGACTCTAGCGTTGCATCAACCTGTGAAACCTCAGTGACAATGCGACAACCACCTACACTCATCACTGGGTCTTCTATAATTCGCCAACCTAAGTCCGATTCGCTCAACGCGTAAATTTCACGAATTAAAACAGCATCATCTGGGTGCAGCTTCAGCTGCACATTACGCGAGGCCACGGGTAAAATGGAGAGCGCTTCACGCACTACACCAATAATTTGATTAGGGTCACTGCGCACCTCACGACGCACCAGTTGTCTGACCATGCTGATAATGAGTGTCACCATCTCCTGCTCCACCTCATCATCAAGTGTCTTGAATGGCTCGTTCAGGGTGGTGAGCAGCGCATCAATCTGTTGTACGCAGCTCTGCACCCTCTTTTGTGCTGCTTGAGTTCCCTCTCGATGACCAACTTCATAGCCCTCTTTTTTACCCTGTTTAAAGCCCTCTTCGCGCGCTAAGCGTTGAATCTCATCCAACTCAGCAGCAGTAGGTGGTGCCGAAAGATGGTGTTGGCTACTGCCTTTACTGTCTCCCACATGCGGCACCTCCCACGGTTGTAGGCCATCAAGATCATCTCCAGGTAAGATCTTAGACAAAATCTTCACCTCCGCCGCCACCTAACATAATCTCACCCGCGTCAGAGAGACGCCGCGCCACCGTCAATATCTCTTTTTGCGCCCCCTCTACATCACTGAGGCGTGCAGGGGGTGCAGCTTCAAGATCATCACGCAACATCTCTGCTGCACGTTTTGACATATTGCTGAAGATCTTATCTTTCAAGCCCTCTTCAGCACCACGCAGTGCAAGCAGGAGTTGCTCAGATGAGACTTCACGCAACAATGTCTGGATACCTCGTTCGTCAATATCAATCAGGTTATCAAAGACAAACATCAAATCTTGGATCTCTTGTGCCAGCTCGGCATCCGCATCAGTAATTTGATCCATCACCAGTCCCTCAACCGCCCCGTCAGCCATATTGAGGATATTGGCTGCGGTTTTTACCCCGCCCATTGATGAGGACTTAACATTGCCACCTCCTGAAAACTGCTTCTCCAGAATCTCATCCAGCTCTTGTAGGGCAGAGGGTTGAATACCCTCCAATGTAGCCACCCGCATGATGATATCGGGGCGCGTATTCTCAGCAAACTGTCCCAACACTTCAGCCGCTTGGTCTGGATCTAAGAAGGAGAGAACAATGGCAATAATTTGCGGATGTTCATTGCGAATTATCTCTGCAACAGATTTTGGGTCCATCCATTTCAGCTGCTCTAAACCTTTACTATTGCGACCCAGCAAAATCCGATCAATCATACCGCCCGCTTTATCGGAGCCTAATGCATTGGTCAGCATGGTGCGTATGTACTCATCTGAGCCAAGCCCTAATGAGGTTTGGTCTTCAAGTGTGGTAACGAAGTCACCCATCACCTCTTCCATCTGGCGCGTGCTCACATTGGTTAGGCCCGCCATCGCCATACCAACTTCCTGAACCTCTCGTGGCCCCATATGCTTGAGAATTTCAGCGGCATCTTTTTCGCCCAATGCCAACAGCAACGTTGCCGCACGTTGAACGCCACTCATCTTCCCTTGGTTCTCATCACCCGGCATCTTCAGCTACCCATTTTTTAACCACTTGTGCCACCCGTTTTGGGTCTTCATTGATCATACCTCTGGCCGCTTCAAGGGTGGTTTCATAGTTACTCGCCCCCGGCAGAAGCATCTCACTCGCGGCACCTTGGGCAGGCATGCCATTTTCACCCATCATCACACCTTCAGCACTTACCATCTCATTCTCTTGGCGAGCCACCACCACCGGTGTAGAGAGTTTTTTCATGGTGGGTTTAAGCACCCCAAAGATCAGCAGCAAGACCAGCACTACACCACCCACTTGACGGACAACATCCCAAAACCAAGGCTCTTGCCAAATCTCCAGCTCAGGCAGTGGCTCGGGCGCAGCCATTTGGTGGAATGGGGCATTGATAATTTTTACACTATCGCCTCGCTGTAAAGTATAGCCAATAGCCTCTTTTACCAGACTGTTGATCCTGGAGATCTCCTCCTGAGTTCTCGATGTCCTCGTGATGTTGCCATCTTCATCAGCCACCATATGATCATTGACCACCACCGCCACAGATAGTCGCCTTAACACGCCACTGTCAAGCTGTGTATGGCTGAGGGTCTTATCCACCTCATAATTTCTTGTCATATGTTTGCTGGTATTGAGTGGTTCATTGGTTGACTGGCCACTATTGCCACCGAGTTCCTCTGGCACTCGCCCGGCAGCTGGAGGCTGATTACTCAACGCGCCAGGCACACCCTGTGTCGCTCCCAGACGACTCGATTGCTCATTCACCTGCTCACTGCGCAGTGCACCTTGATCTGGGTTGTAGCGCTCTTGGGTCTGCTCAGTCACCGTAAAATCGACATCTGCGGTCACCTCTGCACGTATATTTTCAAAACCCAATAGCGGGCCAAGTAGCCCTTCAATGCGCGCTTTAAAATGCTTCTCCAGATTACTCGTGTACTCAAATTGGGTGTTGGTCAGATTCATCAAACTCGAATCACTCTGACTCTTCATTAGGCGACCTTTATGGTCAACCAATGTCACACGGCTGGGATCCAGCTCGGGAATGCTTGAGGCAACAAGATGAACAATCGCTTCAACCTGCCCCTTCTCCAGAGTGCGGCCGGAAAAAAGTTTAACCACCACGGAGGCGCTGGGGTGTTTGCGCTGGCGAACAAACACAGAGCGTTTAGGTATTGCCAGATGTACACGGGCAGTCTCAATATTGGCTAAGCTGGCGATGGTACGGGAGAGTTCACCCTCGATTGCACGTTGATAGCGCGCCTCTTCCACCAGACGACTAGTGCCAAAACCGGTATCTTGCTGTAGCAGTTCAAAACCAAAACCATTACTCTGCGGCAACCCTTCACCGGCAAGTTTTAACCGCGCCATCTGTACATCCGCAGATGGCACCATAACGGCACCCGTCGCTGGATCAACTTTGAATGAAACATTGCTTTTCTGTAGTGCATCGATCACTGACGAGACATCTTTCGATGCCAGATTGGCAAATAGGACACTGTAGTTAGGGGTCTGACTCCAAAGCACTACTGCAACACCCAGCGCAACACTGGCTGCGATGCCGATCATCACACCCAGTTGGCGCACAACGGGGTTAGCCATGAGTGGATTTGTTTCTGTCATTTCAGCTGCCATGATCGATTACTCTCTTACTTAACTATTAGATTGGCATATTCATGACGTCTTTATAGGCGTCAACCAGCTTATTTCTAACTTGCACCATCGCCTGAAAGGAGATATTTGATTTCTGCGAGGCGATCATCACCTGTGCCAGGTCAACATTATCCTCGCCCAATTCAAAGGATCTGCTCATGGCGGCAGAATTTTTCTGCAACTCATTCACATTCTCGATGGAGTTCTTCAGCATTTGGCCGAAATCAGCTCCTGGAACACTCTTCTCTGAAGCGGGTAGCGTTGATGCACCCTGCATCTGCGTGGTCACTGTCCGCATCTGCGCTAAAACCTGATTGATTCCCATATTACTCATTGACTCACCTCATCTTCTATCTAATTAGCTTAAATGCAGTTTTCATACCACTTACCGTGGAATGGCCACACCGGCGTCACGCATCCGAGCAATTTTGTAACGTAAAGTACGAGGGCTAATACCCAATTTGTCGGCAACATCCTTCCTGCAACCGCGTTCACTGTGCAGTGCATCTAGGATCATCTGCTCTTCAACACTCTTCAGATCATCGGTCAGTTGACCATGATTCAACGCCTCATTTTCTGTTTTAGGTGGAGCGAGTGTAATCTGATCCGCCTCAAAGCTAAGATCTGATACGTCAATTATTTGACTGTCATTGAGAATTAATGTGCGCTGCATCAAATTATCTAATTCACGGATATTTCCAGGCCATGAATGTGCCAGTAATAGCTGGATAGCCTTTTCAGAAAAGGTGGGGGCGACCTGCCCAGGCTGTAGCTGGCGCTGAATAAGGAAGTGGGCCAGTGGCATGATGTCACGTGGACGTTCACGAAGCGGTGGCAGTGTCAGTGGAAAAACATTCAGACGATAGAAGAGATCTTCACGAAAACGCCCTGCGGCAACCTCTTCACGCAAATTGCGGTTAGTGGTGGCCAGCACACGAAGATCGAGTGATATCATCTCACTACCGCCAAGCCGCTCAACCTCGCGTTCCTGTAACACACGCAGCAGTTTGGCCTGCAGGCCAAGGCTCATCTCTGAAATCTCATCCAGCAACAGGGTGCCACCTTGCGCCTGTTCAAACTTTCCAGCCGTTCTCTTCAGTGCACCGGTATAAGCCCCCTTCTCATAACCAAACAGTATCGCTTCCAACATATCTTCTGGAATTGCGGCGCAGTTGATGGCGACAAATGGGCCATCTCTACGCTCAGAGGCGTTATGGATCAGCCGGGCAAAGACCTCTTTACCGGTACCACTTGCACCTTTGAGTAACACGGTTGCATTGCTTGTGGCCACACGACGCGCCAACTCAACCAACTCACGGGTTTGCAGATCTTCAGCCACCATCTCCTGATGTTGCTGTTGCGGCTGAACAGAGGGAACTAACTGTTCAACCTTCTCTAGCAACGCCTCGGCTTCAAAGGGCTTGACCAGATAATCAACGGCACCACCACGCATGGCGGTGACTGCCTTTTCAATGGTGCCGTAGGCCGACATCATCAAAACAGGGATGGCAGGATAGAGCACTTTGATCTGCTCTAGCAGCTTATGTCCATTCATGGGGCGCATCTGAACATCACTCACCACCAGACCAATGGCATTATGTTCAAGTATCTTCAAAGCGGCACTCCCTTCAGAGGCCACTTTTGTTGCAAAACCAGCCAGAGACAAGGTGTCACACAGCGCTTCACGTAGGGAGGGATCATCTTCCACGATCAGTACAGTCATATCACTCATTGGATTCTCCTCACATGAATCTGCCCCGCCATCATCTGGCTGGAGTTATGTTCATGCACAATAGGAAGTAGCAGACAGAATGCAGCACCCGGCTCAGAGGTCTGTTCCAACTTAACCTCACCTTGGTGGTGTAATAGTACATTCTGAACAACGGCTAGCCCCAAGCCAGTGCCATCACTACGGGTAGTAAAAAATGGTTCAAATAGTCGATCTTGAAGATCAACCGGCACCCCGGACCCATTATCTTTAACTCTTATTGAGACCCTCTCCAGGTCATTTTCAGCATAGGATAGCGTCACTTCAACATGGTCTGCACCATGCTCAAGAGCATTGGTAAGTAGATTATTGAGTGCACCAAGCAGTGCATCCCGGTTACCCAAGATATTGAGTGAGCAATCAGTCATGTCATGCAGAATCATCTCAGCACCCGCGGCTTCCAACTGCGGTTCACAATTATGGATAAACTCATCAAGGAGTGATGAGAGGGAGAGATACTCAACATTGCTGACGCCATTTTTAGAGAAAGAGAGCATGTCATTTATCTGTCGTTCCACATGCTGAAGCCGGGAACGAAGTCGTTCCGAGAAGCGCCGACGCTGGGTTGCATCGATATCTGAACGAGAGAGATGGGAGGTGTAGAGCAGTGCAGAACTGAGCGGGGTACGAATTTGGTGAGCCAACTGTGCCGCCATCTCGCCCATGGCGGAGAGGCGCTCTTGGTGGTTCAGGCGCTCTTGAAGTTGGCGTGTCTCAGTCACATCAACCAGCACCAGAATACGACCCGGCTCTTGCCCCAGATTCCGCTCTGTAATGCTTATCAGTTGACCGTTTACAGGGAGTGAGGAGGAGTCGTCTACCGGAGTATCACGCTGGGCACGTCGTCGGATGTTATCCCAAACAACACTCCAAAGCTCACCCTCCAGTGGCAACCCCAACAGTGCGACGGCGGCTTGGTTAAAATCAACAATTTTATTATTGCCATCAAGCACAACAACAGCGGCCGGGAGAGCCTCAAGCAGTCCAGCTAAACGGTCAGCAATACGCTCCTTTTCAACCAATTGTTGCAGACGTTCATCGCAAACCGTAGAGAGTTCACCACTAAGTTGAACAATTTGTGATTGAAGCTGCTGATAGGAACCAGCGAGCTGTTCAGAGGCCTGATTAAACTGGTGAAAGGCATCATGTAACGCCTGTTCTCGTTCTGCTGTTTCTACTGACATCGTCATTATCACTGCTGGCTATCGACTCATACGAGTCTCTTGCCAACAGAACGTGCAACAAACGTGCCTGATTTATTATTAGCTTATACTCAACAACTTACGTGACTACTCAAACATCAATGTCATTTTTATGACACCTCATTGCTGCGTTGTAAGCCATATTTACGTAATTTCTCGACGAGTGTCGTTCTACGCATTTGCAATCGCTTTGCGGCATGAGCAACAACACCTTCAGACTCTTCAAGCGCCTGTTCGATCAAATTTTTCTCTAAATTATTGAGATGTACCTTTAGATCAAACCCCTCATGAGGTAACCGAGGTGTCGTCGTCATCGTTTCAGAGTCATCCCCTCTTACAACCACATCAGGTAGTACTAAACTGCTGGGTGCCACCCCATTTGCCGGTTTAAATTTATCAGGCAAATCACCCACGTCAACCACACCAAATGGGTACAAAATGGCCATTCGTTCAATGAGATTGGCCAGTTCACGTACATTACCCGGCCAAGCATATTGGCACAGTGCAGCGACTGCCGCTGGCGTCAAACGAACCGAACCTCGCTTCTCATTCTCCATGCGAGAGATGATGTCTGTGGCAAGAATGGGAATATCCTCAACCCGTTCCCGTAGTGGTGGCATCTCAATAGGAAAGACATTCAGACGGTAATAGAGATCCTCACGAAAGGTCTCTTTTTCAATCGCCTCTTCCAAATCCCGATGTGTCGCGGCCAGTATGCGCACATTGCATTTGACTGTTTTATTACTCCCTAGACGCTCAAAACTACGCTCTTGCAGAACACGCAACAGCTTAACCTGCATCGGCATACTCATATCGCCAATCTCATCTAGAAAGAGTGTGCCCCCCTCAGCCATCTCAAAACGCCCCTGTCGCGCACTGATCGCACCGGTAAAAGCCCCTTTCTCATGACCAAACAGCTCGCTCTCCAACAAATCCGCCGGAATAGCACCACAATTGACTGGAACAAAGGGTTTGCCCCGTCGGTGTGAGTGAAAATGGAGTTTTCTGGCCACCACCTCTTTACCGGTACCAGACTCACCAAGAATCAACACCGTCGCTTCAGAGTCAGCGACCTGATCAATCATTCGGTTGATCTGTTTAGTCGCACGGCTATTTCCAGAGAGAGAGCGAAAAAGCTCAACCGAACGCCCTTTTTTTGGGCCTTTACCGTGTGTCTCGGCAAAAACTTCAGCTTTATGCAGCATGGTTATGAAGGTATCGAACTGGGTGGGGACCTCTATATTGCCAATAATATTTTTATAGCCATAAGATGGATTAGGCTCTGGTATAGAGGTTTCGTCTTGAACCACAAAGACAGGGATCGACTCATCCACACTATTGAGCTGATCCATAAAAACTTTTAGCGTATCACGGTCAATATCACCCCCTAGTAACACCGCTAAATAGCAAGAGGCAGAGGGCTTGATCTCTCGTTTTGCTGCCTGCACGTCCGGAATAACATGTAGATCACCCCTAACAAAATCAAAAATATTACGGAAATAGTCTTGATGCTTCTTACTTGGGTCTAATAAATAGACACGAATGTTAGGCAACTCTTGCATTTTAAACTCGCCGGACGATCCCATCTTGCATGTTACTCCAACCGTTAATTATCACCCAAATTCAAGGGATCAGCCCCTCAAATATTAGGTACAGTTTTGCTGCGAACTGAGAGGAAATCTACTCTTTAATGGATATTAAACGAATCTTATGTCAAATATACGTCTCTTACCATAATCTTTTTAACTTTATTTATATAACCTTATGAATAAATTAATATTTCACCTTTCCAGTAAGTTTAAATTTTTTACCTATATCCCCTCTTGGATTCAACTCGCAAGTGCAGGCTAGAGGGCAAGCTGCGTTAGCATCGGTGTCTTTCTTTCCGGCGAGAATGAGATGACATAACTGCAAAATATTATTGGTCAGAATTAATGG
>JAKITT010000091.1 GCA_021647945.1 Candidatus Polarisedimenticolaceae bacterium | reverse complement strand
ATCTATCGACTTGTCGGAAGCAGGGCGTCAGTGCTGCTGTGGCTATGGGCCTTGCGTTCAAAGGACTCCTGCCTGAATTTTGCACGTGCGCGGTGAGCACGGAGTTCACTGACGCTGAGTAGTTACATCCGCATTTTGAATAGCGCCTTTGATGGTTGTGGTGGGCGAGGTGATGTTGATCTCTACCCCGAACCGCTGCGTGAGCAGATTGATCAGATCAACAGTTTTGTCTACGACCATATCAATAACGGCGTCTATCAGGTTGGTTTTGCCACCGCACAGGCCGCCTATGACGAGGCATTTGATCGGCTCTTCAGTGGGCTGGACGAGTTAGAACGGCGATTAGAGGGGACGCACTATCTGGTGGCTGACCAGCTGACGGAGGCGGATCTGCGCCTCTTTCCGACCCTGTTACGCTTTGATCCGGTCTACTACAGCCACTTCAAGTGCAACCGGCAGCGATTGATCGATTTCCCCAATCTATGGGCCCATACGCGTCGTCTCTATCAAACCCCAGGGGTGGCTGAGACGGTTAATATGGACCATATCAAATGCCACTACTACAGCAGCCACAAAAACCTAAACCCCACTGGCATTGTGCCAAAAGGGCCGGTGATTGATTTTATGCAACCGGTTGACTGATCGCCTGATCAATCAGCTGATTCAGCATGGGTAGCGTGATGCCGAGGTCCGGGCATTGGGTAATTGCGCTGATGGGGGGCTGACGTTCAGCGCCCAATGGTAAAATGATGAGGCGGATCTCTACACGGTCGGCATGAATCAGAAATGTGGGGTGGTTTTTCTGTTGATGGTTGCTGTAACGCAGGGTGGACTCCTCTTCATGCCAAGGGATATCGAGATCTCTGAGTTTGAATAGAACCGACTCGGGGGCATCGGCAAATAGGTAGAGTTGGATACCACTGCCACTATCTGCGGAACCGTCCACCACGCTGCCGATCAGGCGGGGTTTGAACTCCGCGAGTGCCTGCATCGCCTCTTTTGCATGGTTGCGTAGTATATGCAGGAATTCAGGGTGTGTGTCGCGCTGGAATAGGCGCTGATTCTCCGTGAGAGCTTGCTGTATCTCTGCATTGCTTGGCAGCAGGTTGGCGCTGTTCAGTCCCAGTCGATTGGCCGCTTTAGTGCGAGCACCGTGGTAGTCCTGCCCCCCTTGGTCAGCGAGGATGCGTGCGGCCTCATAGGCGATCTGCATGCGCAGTGCGTTGTTGTTGCGGTGTTGTCCCATAATGTGTCACACGTTAAAACGGGTCCTCCTCTGCGCTCTCTTCAGCCGGACTCTCTGTGCCGGAGGCCTCAGATTGTGGTGGTGGCATCTCAGGCAGATTCTCTTCGCGGAACACCTCAAAAATGCTGTTCTTTTCACCGGTATGGGCCGCTTTGCCTGTCTCAGCATTGATGCGGATGGTGACCATGCCCACAGGCATCTCTAGCGGTTGCTCAGGCATATCTTGTAGCGCCTCTCTCATAAATGAGATCCAGGCGGGTAGCGCCGCACGGCCACCCACTTCGCCTCTGCCGAGTGGTTTAGCGTTATCAAAACCGAGCCATGTGATCGCCACCATACGGTTGTTGAAGCCGTTAAACCAAGCGTCGCGCTGATCGTTGGTGGTGCCTGTTTTGCCAGCGATATCTTTGCGGCCAAGCACCCTGGCGCGTCTGGCGGTGCCCGCCTGCACAACGTCGCGCATCATGGAGTTCATCAGGTAGTGATTTTGTGCTGAGATGACCCGTTCGGCACAGTTTAGCGGCTCAATGAGTGGCTCCTCTGTTGAACGCTCTTCTGTCGTTTCGGCCGATGGTGCGGTCTCATCGCAAACACGGTATGGATTGGCCTGGAATAGGATCTTGCTGTGATCTTCGCTGATCTGTTCAATGAGATAGGGTTCGGTATGAAAGCCGCCGTTGGCCAGAACGGAGTACCCCTCAGCCATCTTGATTGGCGTGACGGCACCACTGCCGAGCGCCAGTGATAGGTCGGCGGGCAGTTTAGAGATATCAAAGCCAAATAGGGCCGCATGATTCAGTGCCGTTTTGGTGCCGATGGCTCGCAGCAGACGGATCGAGACGAGGTTGCGTGATTTGGTCAGTGCATAACGCAGTCGGGTCGGGCCGAAAAACTTGCCGCTGTAGTTCTCTGGTCGCCAGGAGGCCTCTAGGGCGGGGTCATCAAAGACGACCGGGGCATCGTTGATCAGGCTGGCGGCAGTGTAGCCATTCTCTAGCGCAGCGGAGTAGATGAAGGCCTTAAAACCGGAGCCGGGTTGGCGTTTGGCTTGAGTGGCGCGGTTGAATTTGCTTTGGAAGAAGTCATAACCACCGACCATGGCGACAATGGCTCCGCTCTCAGGTTTGACCGCCACCAGTGCGCCCGACACGTTAGGGATTTGTGCCAGTCGCCAGTAGCTGATCCCCTCTTTATCCTTGGCTTCGATGAAGCGGATGAGGTCACCAAGCTGTAGGATCTCACTGGCCAGTTTTGGCTTAGGCCCCTGTCTGTTTTCAGACTCATAGCTTCTGGCCCAAGCCAGTCCATTCCACCCTAGCGTGAGGTGCTCTCCGTTGCCTATGTAGAGTTCGATGTTATCAGCATTGACGGTGGTGACGAGGCCGACGCGGAGGTCAGCCACCCTGGGCTGCTTTTTGAGCAGCTTGTCCCAACTCTCCTCATCACTGATCTGGCTCAGGTTGAGCTGCTGCACCGGGCCGCGGTAGCCGTGGCGTAGATCATAGGCCTGGAGTGCATCACGAATCGCGCTGTTGGCGGCCAGCTGTAGGCGACTGTCGATGGTTGTTTTGATGGTGTAACCACCAGTGTAGGCGGCATCACCAAATTGCTCCAGCGCCTTGGTGCGGGCAATCTCAGCGATGTAGGGGGCCTCTATCTCTGAAGTGACGGAGTGTCGCTTTGCTGTGACAGGTGTTGCCAATGCGGTTTGGTGCTCGGTGGCGCTGATCATCCCCAGTTTCAGCATGCGGCCCAGTACATAGTCTCTTCGTATCAGGGCGCGCTTTGGGTTGACGATCGGGTTGTAGCGAGAGGGGGCTTTGGGCAGGCCAGCGATCATGGCGGCCTGAGGCAGTGTGAGTTCATCAACCTGTTTGCCGTAGTAGACTTTTGCGGCAGCGCCAACGCCGTATGCGCGGTTACCCATATATATTTTGTTTAGATAGAGCGCCAAAATCTCCGGTTTACTGAGCTGTTCTTCAATACGCAGGGCGAGAAATATCTCATTCAGCTTACGGGTGTAGGTTTTTTCTCGGCTGAGAAAAAAGTTGCGCGCCACCTGCATGGTTATGGTGCTGCCACCTTGGCGCCGTTGGCCCGTTAATAGGAGCTGTGAAGCGGCGCGTAATAGGCCGTGATAATCAACACCAGGGTGCTCAAAGAAACGGTCATCTTCGGCCGCTAGAAAAGCGTTGAGCATAGATTGAGGGATTTCGTCATAACGGAGTGGGATGCGTCGCTTCTCGCCAAATTCTGCGATCAGTTTGTTATCACTACTATATATGCGCAGTGGAACCTGCAGTTTTATCTCGCGCAGATGGATGGTCGAGGGTAGTCCAGGTTCAAGATAGCGATAGATAGCAAAAATGCCTCCAGCCGTTATCAAGCTGCCGAGCAAACCAAGCAGGGCACCTATCTTCACTATTTTTAACAACAGATTCACGTTTGTGTTTGACCAAGGTTGTTATATTCGGCGTCTCGCCAGGGGCGGCTATTCTATGCGAAATTGGAGTGTGTATGCAGTTTAGAGCAAAATTTTAATGATAATCTATGGTTTTTTGAGGCTTTTCTGGTGGTCGAGCAGTGGTTCACAGATTCTCTTTTTGTGAGGTAGGTACGGCAAGTCTCTTTCCCAGACGCGTTATACTTTAAAGCTGACCTTTTAGGAATCCTGACTTAATGAGATCTGAATTTTGTGCCGGGGTCATTCACTGTGAGGTGCTCATCGGCCTGTCTGCTGGTAGCTCAATGGCATCCTAAATTATCATGTTGACGGTGTGCTAGTCGTCATTATGCAAGGTTTTTTTTACGACTTGTGAAGAAATGCCTTCACAAGAAAATCATTTACTGCTATATAGTTAAGTAGCTTACTTAAAGGTAATCCTTGAGTAGCTTCTGCCATTTGCAACAAATGTAACAGGGATAACCGAATGCCTTTTTTTGGCTCAAAGAAACCGGCAATGCTCGGGCTTGATATTAGCTCTACTGCTGTCAAGCTGTTGGAGTTGTCTATGACCTCCGGCAGAGGCAGTACGATGTATAAGGTTGAGACCTATGCTGTAGAGCCGCTTCCCGCTAATGCGGTCATTGAAAAGAACATTGCAGATGTCAATGCCGTGGGTGAGACGATCCAGGCGGTTGTTCGTCGCTCAGGCACAAAAACAAAACGTGCGGTGGTGGCCGTTTCTGGTTCTGCTGTCATCACCAAAATCATCTCTATGCCCGCCTCGCTTAATGACCATGAGTTGGAGAGTCAGATCCAGCTTGAGGCCGACCAATATATCCCCTACTCCCTGGAAGAGGTGAATCTTGACTTTGAGGTGCTGGGCACGTCGGAGAAAAACCCTGAACTGGTTGATGTGTTGCTGGCAGCATCGCGTAGTGAAAATGTAGAGGATCGTGTTGCGGCACTCGAGTTAGCTGGTTTAACGGCTGCGGTTGTTGATGTTGAGGCGTATGCGATGGAAAACGCCTGCACTCAATTGGTTGAGCAGCTGCCGGAGCAGGGGGTGGATCAGACCATTGCCATTGCAGATATCGGCGCCACGACAACCACATTGAATGTGCTGCACAACAATCGAATCGTCTACACGCGTGAACAGAATTTTGGTGGCCGCCAGCTAACAGAAGAGATTCAGCGACGTTATGGTCTCTCTTATGAAGAGGCTGGTATGGCTAAGCGGCAAGGCGGTTTGCCGGATAACTATGGCCCAGAGGTGTTGGAGCCATTTAAAGAGGCGATGGCGCAGCAGGTGAGTCGTTCACTGCAGTTTTTCTTCTCATCAAGTGCATTCAATAGCGTGGATCACATTGTGCTCGCCGGTGGTACGGCATCGATCCCCGGTGTTGATGAGTTGATCGAGGCGAAAATTGGTGCCGCCGTGACCATCGCCAATCCATTTGCAAATATGTCGGTCTCAAATCAGGTGAAAGCACAGGCGCTGAGTAGTGATGCTCCAGCAATGATGATCGCCTGCGGATTGGCGCTAAGGAGCTTTGACTGATATGGCACGTATCAACTTATTGCCCTGGCGTGAGACGGAGCGCGTAAGACAGCAGCGTGAATTTGGCATAATGATCGGCGGCGGTGTGGTTTTTACTATCTTGGTAGTGATTGCTGTGCATATTCACATCAATGGGCTGATTACGGCACAGAGTCAGCGGAACCTCTTGCTGGATCGAGAGATCGCTATCATGGATCAGAAGATTGAAGAGATCCAAGATCTGGAGGCGACCAAAGCGCGTCTCTTGGCCCGAATGGATATTATTCAGCAGCTACAGAGTAGTCGGCCACAGATTGTCCATCTTTTTGATGAGCTGGTGAGTACCCTGCCTGTGGGGGTCTATTTGACCAAGGTTCAGCAGCAAGGCAATAATATTTCAATGTCTGGGCGTGCTCAATCAAATGCCCGAGTCTCAGCCTACATGCGGAATATTACGGGTTCAGAGTGGCTGGAAAATGCCAATCTGAAAGTGATCAAAAACAAGAACAAGACGGGTACCGGCCTCAGCCATTTTGAGTTGATGGCGACACAGGTGAAACCTTCTGATGAGGTGAAGAGGTGAACATTCAAGACCTCAATGAACTCGATTTTAGTAATGTTGGGCAGTGGCCGCTGGCAATAAAAACAGTGTGTGTTTTGATCGTCTGTGCACTTTGTGGGGCGGGTGGTTACTACCTAGATACCCAGGGGCAGCTGGTAAATCTAACCAGGACTGAGGCAAAAGAGCGGGCCTTGCGGAAGGTTTTTGAAGAGAAACAGGGTAAAGCGGCAAATTTAGATTCATACAAACTCCAGCTTGAAGAGATGCGTGTCTCATTTGGCACTATGTTGCGACAGTTGCCCAATAAGACCGAGGTGGCTGAGTTGTTGGTTGATGTTTCACAGACAGGTTTGGCCTCAGGGCTTGAGTTTGAGCTATTCCAGCCTGAGTCTGAGGTGCGGAAAGAGTTTTATGCTGAATTGCCCATTAAGCTTGTGGTAAAGGGGCGTTATCATGAGTTTGGTGACTTTATTAGCGGATTGGCCGCGCTGCCTAGAATTGTAACTATCCATAATATAACAATTGGTGCTAGTAAGGTTTCTAAGAAGTCCGATTCTGTCTCTGGCTCCCGGTCGCTTCTTTTAGAGGCGACAGCAAAAACATACCGTTACTTGGATGAGGAGGAGCGCGAGTGATTTTTCGTCATTCATCTATACGCGTACTGCTTGTCGCGTTGAGTTCTGTTCTGCTAGGGGCTTGTGGCGAGCCGGGCATGCAGGATCTACGGCAGTATATTGATCAGGTAAAAGAGCGTAGTGCGGGGCAAATTGAGTCGCTACCTGAAGTTAAAAGTGTTGAAACTTTTATCTACATAGAGGGTGAGCGGCGTGATCCGTTTTCACTGTCAGGTGAAGATAATCAGGAAGATGCTCCGGCCATTGCAGGCGGTATTTCACCAGATAATAACCGGCGGAAAGAGGAGTTGGAACGCTACCCGTTGACCGCACTAAAAATGGTTGGTTTGCTTGAGCAGCATGAAGAGTTTTGGGGGTTAGTGGTGGCAGATGATGGCACTATCCACAGAGTTCGTAGCGGTAACTATCTGGGGCAGGATCATGGGCAGATTCTACGCATTACAGAGAACAGAATAGAGATGGTTGAGATAGTTGCAGATGGGCTGGGTAGCTACCGTGAGCGGTCAGCATTTCTAGCTTTGAGTGAGTAATTTACGGGACGTATCGATGATATACAGCATGCCAATTGGTTTCAGACAGAGAGATGGTTACTTAGGTGAGCTATCTTCTGGCGTTATAAGAAGAGGAGGGCGATATAGTTCACTATTGCTGTTTATGCTTATAAGCATCATAGCCCTCCCTGCTATGGCTGGCGGTAAATTACAGAGTATTGATTACTCCGTACTTCCGGGCGACCGAGTGCAACTTGTTTTGAAGTTGTCCGGTCCAGTTGAGATGCCAACAAGTTTTACCACCGACTCACCCGCTAGAGTCTCCATTGATCTATTGGGTGTTGAAAATGGATTGACAGCGCGGAGTCAGATGGTGGGTGCTGGTGCGGTTCATAGTGTGGTTGCAATTGAGGCGGGTGGGCGTACTCGCGTGGTTGTTAACATGGTGGAGTCCGTTCCCTATGAGATGCGTGTCGATGGCAATCAGGTGATTCTTATATTGCAGAGTGGTCGCGCGGGAATGGCAGAATCTGACTCTTCAAGTATCGTCAAAGTGCAAGAGGGTAATCCCGCTGAGAAAAATCGTGTTGAAACGATCGATTTTCGGCGTGGTGCTGATGGTGAAGGTCGGGTGCTCATCAGGCTGTCGGATTCGGCCATTGTCACTGATGTACGGGAAGAGGGAGAAAAGATCCTTATTGAGTTTATCGGTGCAACCATTTCAGATGAGCAGGTCCGCAGTCTGGATGTGACTGATTTTGCCACCCCGGTTGTTGGGATTAAAGCGCAGCCAAATGGGGCAAATGTCGCTATAGAGATAGCCACAACAGGTAGCTATGAGTATTTAGCCTACCAGGCGGATAAACTCTATTCCGTTGAGCTTCGGCCCTTGTCAAAAGAGGAAAAGGCGGAGTTACAGAAAGAGCGCTTAATCTACTCTGGTGATCGTCTCTCGTTAAATTTCCAGGATATTGAGGTGCGTGCTGTTCTGCAGTTATTGGCTGATTTTACCAGCCTTAATCTGGTTGCCAGCGACACAGTGGACGGGCGTATTACACTGCGCTTGAAGAATGTTCCCTGGGATCAGGCGCTTGATATTATTCTTAAGTCCAAAGGTCTATCAATGCGTCGTAATGACAATGTCATTATGGTTGCGCCAACGGAAGAGATCGCTGCACGTGAGAAGCTGGAACTTGAGTCCAGGCAGCAGATTGAGGAGTTGGCACCTGTTCGTTCAGAGTTTATTCAGATCAATTATGCCAAAGCGGCAGATATGGCTAGTCTTCTCAAGTCAGAGGAGAATCGTCTCTTGTCTGTGCGTGGCAATGTCACCGTTGACCCACGTACCAATATGTTGCTGATCCAAGATACGGCGGCAAAGTTGGAAGAGGTGCGCCGCCTCATTAAAAGGTTAGATATTCCTGTACGCCAAGTGTTGATTGAGTCGCGCATCGTTATTGCAAATAACGATTTTGCTAAGGATCTGGGTGTACGATTTGGTTTCTCCAATAGCTCAAGTGTGGGTGGTGGGAGTGACTTGCTGATTGGTGGTGGTATGCCGGGTCACTTGGGCGGCACTCAGACTCTTGATTCGGGTTCATTTATGGGGGTGCAGTCAGGCATCGAAAACCCCGGTGGTTCTGGAAATCGTGCGCTTATGGTTAATCTTCCTACAGCAGCGCCCTCTGGGGCCGCGAATCTACTTCTTGGACGGATGGGGGCCTATCTGCTCAATCTAGAGCTTTCGGCGATGCAGACTGAAGGTCGAGGAGAGGTGGTCTCAAGTCCACGGGTGATCACCTCAGATCAAACCAAGGCGACCATTAAGCAGGGTATGGAGATCCCTTACCAGGAGGCGAGCTCCAGTGGTGCGACGACTGTGTCGTTCAAAGAGGCGGTGTTAAAGCTTGAGGTGACGCCACACATTACCCCTGATGACCGTATCCGCATGGACTTGCTGATCAAGAAAGATAACCCCGATTTTGGTAATGCTGTGCTGGGTGTGCCTCCACTTGAAACACGTAAAATAGAGACGACGGTTTTGGTTGATAATGGCGAGACGGTTGTTTTGGGTGGTGTTTTTGAACGGACTAAGACCAAGAGTCGGGAGCAGATCCCTTTCTTTGGTGATATTCCATTCATTGGCGTGCTTTTCAGAAAGAGCTCAGATAGAGATGAAAATAGTGAGCTTTTGATCTTCGTTACGCCAAAAATCCTCAAAGAGGCGCTAGGCGTTCGTTAGAAGCAGTAGTGGGTATGATGGGTTATTTACCAAGCCTTAGCCCTTTGTGCTTGTTCATCAAGCGCTGATCAGCGATCATATTGCTCGGTGAGCTATGATCGGGTGTTCCATTTGGTTTTTTTGATCAGTTAGCTCATAGTGAATTCATCCTATATTTTAGTGGGCATCAAGTCATTGCATCTATGAAACGACCAGGCAATCTATTCCTTATCGGCCCTATGGGGGCAGGTAAGACAACCATCGGTAAACAGCTAGCGACAGCGCTTGGTTTGGCGTTTGAAGATAGTGATAAGGAGATCCAGCGTCGGACTGGCGTTGATATTCCCACCATCTTTGAGTTTGAGGGAGAGGATGGTTTCCGCAAGCGTGAGCGTTTAGTCATTGATGAGCTGACGCAGCGTAATGGGATTATTTTGGCCACAGGTGGTGGCGTTATTATCGATCCGGATAATCGTCGAAACCTCTCTTCGCGAGGTGTTGTGGTCTATCTACACTGCACGCCTGAACAGCAGTTCCAGAGAACAATGCGCGATAAAGGCCGTCCACTCCTCGACACCGAGGATCCTTTGGCACGTTTGGTCGAGCTGATGGCAGTGCGTGAGCCACTCTATCGAAGCACCGCTGATTATGTCGTAGTAACAGAAAAACGTGGTGCAGGTGCGGTTGTGAAAGAGATACAGTCGCTACTCGATTAGTTGCGTTGATCGACTCCCTCCTTGAGTTAATGAGAATCTATTGTTGAACACGGTTGAGCAGACATTGCAGGTGGATCTGGGGGATCGCAGCTACCCTATCTATATTGGCTCTTCAATATTAGATGACGCTTCGCTCTATCGCCGCCATATCGCGGGCAAACAGGTGTTGGTGGTCACCAATGAGACCGTTGCGCCACTCTATCTTCAGCGTGTACTTGGTGCACTAGAGGGGTATGAACTCTCGCACGTCATTTTGCCTGATGGCGAACAGTACAAAACAATCGAAGTCTGGGGGCAGATTATCGACGAGCTGTTGGCGCGTCGTTTTAATCGCAACTGCACATTGGTCGCATTAGGCGGTGGCGTTATCGGCGATATGACCGGTTTTGCTGCGGCAAGTTACCAGCGAGGCGTCGATTTTATTCAGGTGCCAACAACGCTACTCTCTCAAGTTGACTCATCTGTTGGTGGAAAAACGGGTGTGAATCATGCGCTAGGCAAGAACATGATTGGTGCCTTTCATCAGCCGAAATGCGTCATTGCCGATACCACATCACTCGATACGCTTGATGATCGCCAGTTATCCTCAGGGATAGCGGAGGTGGTGAAGTATGGTTTGATCAATGATGGTGCATTCTTCAGTTGGTTGGAAGAGAATGTTCAGGCGCTGCTGTCGCGGGATACCGCCGCATTGGTCTACGCTATCGCACACTCTTGCCAGGATAAGGCAGATATTGTCACTGCCGATGAACGTGAAGTGGGGCAGCGGGCATTGCTCAATCTTGGTCACACCTTTGGTCATGGAATTGAGACTGGAATGGGGTATGGCGAGTGGTTACATGGTGAGGCGGTGGCGGCAGGAATGGCCATTGCTGCCAAGCTTAGTTGTCATCTCAACTGGATGAGCAGAGCGGATGAATCGCGTGTGGTGAATCTGTTGAAACAGGCCAGATTGCCGGTCGAGCCGCCCGCAACGCTGAGCCATGAGGCTCTGATGGGACTAATGGCGGTTGATAAGAAGGCGCTTGATGGCCATCTCCGTTTGGTGTTGCTAAAAGGTATCGGTGATGCGCTAGTGACAGACCAATTTGAAACACTTGATATTGTTCAGACCCTCAATGAGTACACTCAACAGTAACGCCCGACAGGGTGTTGATCAATCAGAGCCCTGTTCTGAGCAGCAGTTCTATACAGCGCCTGAACTCTCCCAGCATTTAGACCTGATTCAGCATCTTGTGAGTAACAGTGATCTTGTTCCATTGGTGCGAGGTGCGGTTGGTGCGGGTAAGTCAACCGCGATCTGTCAACTGCAAGCGCAGGCAAGTGAGAGTTGGTTCTGCTGTCGGCTTGATGCCACGCCTATGTTGCATCCTGACCAGTTGATGATACGTCTGGCCCGTTTTTTTGCTCTCTCTGATGCGGACGACAATATCCGAGATCGTTTAATAGCGTGTTTTGAGTCGCTTCGTGATGAGGGGCGATTGGCGGTTATCATCATTGATGATGCTGAACAGTTGCCTCCTGCCTCACTTATTGCACTATTACGCCTACATGAGCTTCATCTTGGCAATGCACCAATCGTCGCGTTGGTATTATTTGCGCTGCCATCGATTGATCATACACTTGCTACGCCTCAGCTACAGGTGATGAACCTGCAGCTATTCCATATTTTAGATATGCCGCTGCTTGTTCGTGAGCAGGTGCCGGGTTACCTGCGGCTTCTTCTGGAGCAAGAGGAGCTAACGGAACAAATTTCGTTGGCAGAGCCGAAGATAGATACCCTCTTTCGGATGAGTGGCGGGCTGCCCGGCAGATTAACTCCGCTTATTCTTCAGTCGATTAATGAGAGCGTTCCGTTAAATCGTGCGCATAAAAAATGGCACTCTATTAGGAAGGTTTTGGCGTTAGTGGGTGCGGGTTTGGCTGTGGTGCTGATGTTGCTATTTCAGGATGAAATCAACCGGCTGTTTGAACCTAAAATGATAGATCAACAGTTAATGCCGTTGCCAGGTCAAGCGCCTATTACAAAGATGGACTCAATGCCATCAATTAGATCACGTCAGGGTCCATCAAAATCTGTTGAGCTGTCGGTGGCAGGGCCTAGTCAG
Organism: Candidatus Polarisedimenticolaceae bacterium; assembly: GCA_021647945.1. Classification (GTDB taxonomy): domain Bacteria; phylum Pseudomonadota; class Gammaproteobacteria; order Chromatiales; family Chromatiaceae; genus JAKITT01. The sequence goes on along the minus strand of JAKITT010000091.1, from coordinate 821 downwards.
ATAGGGGGGCAGTCTGATCTAGTTGATGAGGCAGCAGATGTTGAGTTGGAATTACCTAAAGACGCGGTGTTAGCTGTTAATAGCGAAGCATCACTAGAGCACGCCTCTCAGCAAAACAATGCTTCCCCTGAAGTCTTGGTGCTGACACCCACCGAAGTGACACCCACCGAAGTGACACCCACCGAAGTGACGCCTACCGAAGTGACGCCTACCGAAGTGACGCCTACCGAAGTGACGCCCACCGAAGTGACGCCCACTAAAGTGACACCAGAGATAAGCGTCTCTCAAAAAGTGGAGGTGTTAGCTGCTCCTAAGCAAGGTGTGTTGAGTGGTGCCAAGTGGGCCAAACAGCAAGCGTCCTCAAACTTCACGATACAGCTGATTGGGGTGAGTGAGCCTGAATCGATTGATCAGTTTATTCGCCGGCATGGTCTTGAAGGCAAAGTGTTCAGTATAGCTATGGCTCGCAAAGGCCGGCCTTGGTATGTTCTCTTATTCGGTTCCTATGCAAATAAAGAGCTGGCCAAGGTCGCTATTTCTCGTGATTTACCTCTTTCGCTGCGAAAGAGAGGGGTGTGGCCACGCTCTTTTGACTCTCTCCAGCAAGACATTAAATAGCTATTTGAGCTGATTTACCCCACCTTTCCCCCTAAATACCACTGCTCCATAGCGGTTTTATGCTTGTAGCCCTCATCCCCTAATCCCCACATAGAAAAACGTAAAACGCAGAAAGCCTTGGTTGTATAATGGTTAGCGACAAAACAAACCGACACCCAATGGGTGAAACAACCAAGGCCAACACACATTCTACCTTACAAACT
>JAKITT010000090.1 GCA_021647945.1 Candidatus Polarisedimenticolaceae bacterium | reverse complement strand
GTGGGTTTATCAAAATGCTGCCGAACGATTTTTAACTCATGTCAAGCAAAAAAACGCTTTTATCCAAACTTTTTTACAAATATTTTTCCTTTAAATTACTGCAAGTTTCTAACCGGACACTACTGATATTTAGTCATTTAATGTATCTGTTTAAGGTGGATGAGATAAAGATTATACTTCTCTTTTTGTGCGGGCCATCCTCTTTCAACCCGCTAACTATCAGAAGGGAGAGATGATGTTTAATAGGCAAATGAGATCTGTAATAGCAGTTCTGTTTCTAATGGCTGGCTTTAGTGGTCATGTGGTTGCTGAGCGTCAAATGACACTTCCCAACATCACTGTTTACAAATCAGCGACATGTGGTTGCTGTAATGATTGGGTTGATCATCTTCGTGAAGAGGGGTTCACGGTGATGACGGAAGATAGGGATGATCTAACCTCAGTTAAGGCATCAATGGGCGTCCCAGAAGATCTACAGTCATGCCATACGGCATTAGTGGCTGGCTATGTGATTGAAGGGCATGTGCCGGCAGCTGATATCAAACGATTGCTGATTGAGATGCCCGCAGTGACAGGTCTAACTGCACCAGGAATGCCAATGCAGTCACCAGGGATGCAGAGACCTGGGTTAGCGCCAAAAGGGTACGATGTGCTCAGCTTTAACAAGCAGGGCCAGCGCGATCTATATCGCCGATACTAAGGTATGGATGTGGTGCTGAGGGGCATCGCACGATGCCCCTCAGCGTTTGTATTTTAGCTTAGCTGAGTGATGGTGCTTGCACCGCCATCTTCCAAAATATGGCGAACCCGCTCACTCCAAGCAGCGCGGAAACGTTTTAGAATGGCCTCATCTGCGTGTCCAGAGAGGAGTGCTTGCATATCTTCGCTGATCGTTGGTGAGCCAGTAATGGTAGAGGCATCATAGGCCAAGGTGATGCTTTTTCTGGTGCTTATGCGGGTGAATGTGTAGCAGAGTTCTGCCCGTTTTCCCGATGTGTCAAATGTAAGTAGCCCCTGTCGAGACTGATGTCCGCCTAGCCCTTGGAAACCATTTTCAGCGGCCGCACCCGTGAGCAGAGTGAGTACTTGACTGAATGGCCCATTGCTACCCTCATCCAGCGCCCCGTGTACAGTGACCTGCATATCACCCCGCTGAGCTATCTCATGTTCATAGAGTGTCATGAGTGCTTTCCTGGTCACCAGAAAGGCACCTGCGACAGTCGGGCAGGCGTGACCGGCGAGTTTTACTGCATCATCAAAGGTGTACTCATAGATGCCATCGCCTGCACCTAACATATCACCAAGAGGATCATAGAGATGCAGTACGGGTGATTCCGGGAACATAGCTGTGTTGGGCATAACTTTAGACCTCAATAGTGGTATATCGACAGGGGGAAATATATCAGCTGACATGGATAGATGTATATCCAACCAAAGAGGTAGACCATTATGGCCTACTTATCTGTTATAATTATGCCATAAATGAGCCAGTGCGGAACTTTAGTTGACTAAAATAGTCGGATTAAAAAGAGCCACTTGGTATCGAGCTATTTTTTAATCTTGAGGTTTATTGTTATGGGTATTTATGAAAGTGTGTTGTTGATGGTTCCGATTCTTGGGATCAGCTTAGTCGCTGCTGCTGCTATTGCAGCGGGTTATGCTGTCTACTCTTGCCGTGGCGGTAAGTGCAGTTGCTGCTAGTTTAGTTGTTTGTTCAATCAGGGCGCTCGTCCCTGATTGAACTTTATCCCATCTGGCCGTTCGGCCATCTCTCTTTAGACCTTACTGGTAACTGACGCCGTATCTCGTTATCGCTCACTGGTAAGGGATATTTGTGTCAATAACTCTCAACAGGCCACCTCTATTAATTCATGTATGAGCAGCTTGAACCCATAATCCCCAATGGCAGGATTGCTAAATGTTTGCAATAGAAGAACTATTACAAGCACTTAGCGCCTTGCTCTTGAAAATTATGAAAAGGGGGTATCCACTTCATTGGCCTTTTTCCACTCCAGACACTTTATACTCGTGTAGGGTCGCATTTATGCGACCAGCCGAACCTGCAAACATGCACATGAATGTGCACCTACCATATTAGGCCAATGGAGTGGACCCCCCCTAATTATGAATCTCAATCTGCCTCACCCAGAATTAATAGAGGTGCCCTACAGTGACGGCATATATAGCGCTGCCCGTTGATTATTCGGTTGTGCCGAATGCTGGTGAGCTGGTGCTCTCTACAACCGCAGCGGTAGTTGAAACGTGCTAACTGTCGACGGGGTGATGTTTTAACCTCATAACTGTGGCAGCGTTGGTTATCAGCCCCAAAGAGCTGCATGATCTGTTGCCACTCCGTACCGTGAGGGCGAATTCGGTGACGGTTCAGTGTAGACGCCACCACATGGGCGATCTCATGAGGAACGGTCTGGCTGAGGAAGTGTTCACTATTTTCATTGAGTAAGATGGGGTTATAGCGAACCAGAATCTCTCCTTTTCTCAGGAGTTTAACCATCCCCGCTGCCTGCCCACGTAGATTAAATTGGATATCTATCTCCGGCATCGGCCGTTTGAAGTGCAGCTCAGCTTGGTTCAGCCGCGCATGACTCTGAGTGATGGCCTGTTTAAAGAGAGGTGACATGTTCTCTATGATGTCACTGTTTTCGCAGCAGTTGGTAGCTACGGATAATCTGTTTCAATTGCACTTTGTTGCTAAATGAGAGCTCTTTATCGATAAAATAGCCATCACTGAAGAAACGAATGGTGACCTTTTTTGCCTCAGCCGCGACCCCAAGTACCTTTAGATAGTCGGCTTTTGGATTGATGTCATACCACTCTCTTTTCATCGTCCCCATCTCTTTATTTTTGAAGGGGAGGCGGGTGGATCTATATTCGGCTTGGTCAGCCATGAGGCTAAATGAGCGGGCATATAGTCTTTTTTTAGCGGTGTATTGATGCCTTATCAGCAGTGATAACTTGCCATGTTTGTCGATAATGAAGGCTTGTAAGGGGTGGTTTTTACCTCCTGGGTGATGGATGACCAATCGATCTTTGGCAGCATCGTGTACCAGCTCCAATTCTGCGAGTAGATGGGTCAGTTCATTAAGCCGTTTCTGGTTGGTGATGGTGGCAATAATTTTAGTGAATGAGGTGAACTGCTCTTTGTCGATCTGAACACCATTACTAAGCTTGACGTAATCCTCACCCTCCATCTCCACAATGTCGCTGATGGTAATAGTGCTTTTTGGGGCAATGGGTCTGCCTATGAGGCTTTTGAGTGATGATATTTTTTGAATGGGGTTTCGTTTACCGTAGATGCCACCGTAGTTCTCATTCGAAACATAGAAGAATCGCTGGCCGTTTTGCAGCACTACTCTTCTAAATTCATAACCGCTAAAGTCAACCGTAGCTGGCTCCATAGATAAAAAATAGCCCTTCATTCCATGATATTTAGCGTAGGGCAGGGGGGGGCAGTTAAAGCTTTTGGTATCTACACAGAGTTGGCTATAGCCGATTTTTTGCTGCTGAGGTGAGAGTGCTCTAAGGCGAAACTCCTCGTTTGTCCCTGGCTCAAATTGGAAGCCATATTTACTCGGTTGCACGCTATTTTTTTCGCTCTTCTTCTCTTTGTTTGAGCTGCTCTCTTTGGTTGGGGAAGTTTGGCAGCCGACCAATGCCAGCAATATGATCAATGCTACAGATAGTGTTTTCATGTCTCTCTTCCTCAGTTCCGTAACCAAAAGGGTGAATCCACTCTATGCCACCTTAATGTGCTACAGAGTGAGATTATATAGGGGTGAATAGGGGCGGAGTAGAGGGGGCTCCCTATCCATTGAAAATCAAATGGTGCTGAGATGGTCGCTGACTTGATGCTGATGGTTTCTGCACCGCCATCAGAGTGATAGAATCGGCCAATTCGGTGCTGTCATCTGGCAGAGTCTTAACGCAGGATCAAAAGAGGGTTGTTATGGCTGGACATAGTAAGTGGGCCAACATCAAACATCGTAAAGCGGCTCAAGATAAGAAACGTGGCAAAATATGGACCAAGCTTATTCGAGAAGTGACGGTGGCTGCACGCGCTGGCGGTGGCGATCCTGATGCCAATCCACGTCTGCGACTGGCGATTGATAAAGGGCTCAGTGCCAATATGCCGAAGGACACCATTGAACGTGCCGTCAAACGTGGCGCGGGTGCGACCGATGGTGAGAACTACGAAGAGTTACGCTATGAGGGCTATGGGGCCCTGGCGGCACCGCTGTCATCGTCGACTGCATGACTGATAATCGTAACCGCACCGCCTCTGAGGTGCGTCACGCCTTCACCAAGTCCGGTGGCAATCTCGGCACCGATGGCTCTGTTGCCTATATGTTCAGTAAGACTGGCATCATTAGTTATGAAGATAGCATCACCGAAGCGGCATTAGAGGCGGGCGCAGAGGATGTAATTGTCCACAGTGATGGCTCAATTGATGTCACCACCACACCAGAAGAGCTGGCCGAAGTGAAAGAGGCGATGGTGGCGGCAGGTTTTGAACCGATTAATACTGAGGTGACTTTCGAGGCGGCGACCCACGCCGAACTCAATCTAAACGATGCTGAGAAGCTACTGCGTCTGGTTGATGTGTTGGAAGATCTGGATGATGTGCAGAACGTCTACAGCAACGCAGAGATCTCCGACGAAGTGCTGGCGCAACTGGAATAGATGTTACGCATTTTAGGTATCGATCCCGGCTCACGGGTGACTGGATACGGCATTATTGAGAGCAATGGTCATCAGTCGCAGCATATCGCTAGCGGCTGTATTCGGCTGTCGGGTGATAACTTTCCAGATCGACTGGGGCAGATTTTTATGCAGGTGAGTGAAGTGATCCAGCTGCACCGACCCGATGTGATGGCGATTGAAGATGTTTTTGTCTCTAAAAACCCCTCATCTGCCTTGAAGCTGGGTCAGGCACGGGGGGCGGCGATCTGTGCCGGCATTACCAACGGCCTGGCTGTGAGTGAATATACCCCGCGCACCGTCAAACAGTCTGTGGTGGGCAATGGTGGAGCGGATAAGGTGCAGGTTGAACAGATGGTGAGACTCATTCTCAAGCTTGATACGGTACTCGCCTCTGATCAGGCTGATGCACTGGCCATCGCACTGAGTCATGCCCACATTGGTAGCACTAAACAGCGTTTAGCCGCCGGTGGGTGGCGACGATGATCGGTCGTCTGCGTGGTGAAATAGCGATTAAACAGCCGCCTGAGCTGTTGCTGGATGTTAACGGGGTCGGTTATGAAATTCTGGCACCGATGTCCACCTTCTATGAGATGCCGCCGGTCGGCGAGCAGATCATGCTCTTTACCCATCTCGCTATTCGTGATGATGCCCATGTGCTCTATGGTTTTGCCAGCGAAAGAGAGCGGGCGCTGTTTCGCGGCCTGCTGAAGGTGAATGGTGTCGGTGCCAAAATGGCCTTAGCGATCCTCTCCGGTATGAGTGCTGATGAGTTCTCGCGCTGTGTGCAAAGCAATGATATTGCCGCCCTTGTTCGCCTGCCCGGTATTGGCAAGAAGACCGCTGAACGGCTGATTATTGAGATGCGTGATCGCCTACAGAAACTACTCGATCTACCCAAACAGGGGGTTACAGCTGCCACAGCCTTTACTCAATCGACGGCAACACCGGTTAATGATGCTATTGATGCACTGATGGCGCTCGGTTATAAACTGACAGATGCTAATAATATGGTGCGTGCCGTAGAGAGTGATGGATTGGCAAGTGAAGCGATTATTCGCGCGGCACTGAAGGCGCTTAAAGTATGAATGAATCCCGCCTGATTAGCCCTGAACAGCTAACAGATGATGATGCGCTGGAGCGGGCGATTCGTCCCAAAACGCTTAATGATTATGTCGGTCAGCCCGCCGTCTGTGAGCAGATGGAGATCTTCATCCAAGCGGCGCGTGGACGTGGTGAGGCGCTTGATCATGTGCTGATCTTTGGCCCTCCTGGTCTCGGTAAAACCACCCTGTCACACATCATCGCCAATGAGATGCAGGCCAACATGCGCCAGACCTCTGGTCCGGTGCTGGAGAAGGCGGGTGACCTGGCTGCGCTGCTGACCAATCTGGAGCCGCACGATGTGCTGTTTATTGATGAGATCCACCGCCTCAGTCCGGTTGTGGAGGAGATTCTCTACCCGGCGATGGAGGATTATCAGCTCGACATCATGATTGGCGAAGGCCCCGCGGCGCGTTCAATCAAGCTCGATCTACCCCCCTTTACCCTGGTGGGTGCCACCACCCGTGCCGGCCTGCTCACCTCACCACTGCGAGACCGTTTTGGCATCGTGCAGCGGCTGGAGTTCTACAACACTGAAGATCTGACCACCATCGTGATGCGCTCCGCCCAGATCCTAAATATTGATATCGACAAAGCAGGAGCGACCGAAGTGGCACGCCGTTCACGCGGCACTCCACGTATCGCCAACCGCCTGCTGCGCCGGGTGCGTGACTATGCGCAAGTGAAAGGTGATGGCATTGTCACCACTGAGATGGCCGATGCGGCACTGCGTATGCTCAACGTTGACACCTGTGGTTTTGATATGATGGATCGCAAACTGCTGTTGGCGCTGATCGAGAAATTTGATGGTGGCCCGGTCGGTGTCGATAATCTGGCCGCTGCCATTAGCGAAGAGCGTGGCACCATCGAAGATGTGTTGGAACCCTACCTGATCCAACAGGGTTATCTGATGCGTACACCACGTGGTCGAGTGGCAACCCCACTGGCCTACGCCCACTTCAGTCTGCCCGCAATAGACTCGATAGAGGGTGAACTGTTTGGAGAGACAGAATGAGTGAATTTATCTGGCCGGTGCGTGTCTACTACGAAGATACCGATGCCGGGGGGGTGGTTTACCACTCAAATTACCTCAACTTTATGGAGCGTGCGCGTACCGAATGGCTGCGTCATTTAGGCTTCGAACAGGATCAAATGTTGGCTGAAGGGGTGGTTTTTGTTGTCGGCAGAGTCAATATCACCTACATCCGTCCACTCCGTTTTAATGATGAACTAGAGATCAGCGCCAAAGTGACCAAGTTGGGGCAGGCATCACTGGTTTTTCAACAAGAGATACGAAAAAAGAATGAACCTGACAAACTCCTCGCTACTGCCGAGATCAAAGTGGCCTCCGTTGATACGGAGCATTTCCGCCCCACCGCCATTCCAGATGCCATTAAGGCGGAGATAAATCGTGCCGACAAATGATCTCTCAATTCTCCACCTGATCACCCAGGCCAGCCCGGTTGTGCAGACTGTTATTGGCCTGTTGGTCCTCGCCTCACTGTTCTCATGGACACTCATTTTTGATCGCGCAAGGGTATTGAGGCGGGCGCAAAAAGCGGCCGATGATTTTGAGCAGCGCTTCTGGTCGGGCGGTGATCTCAGCGCACTGTTCCGTCAGGTCGAGAAAGAGGGTGACAATATCACCGGCATGGCCGCTATCTTTCGTGCCGGATTTAAAGAGTTTGCCCGTCAACGCAGCCGTACCAATATGGATCCGATGGCGATGGTGCAGGGTTCACAACGTGCCATGCGTGTTGCGATAAACCGTGAGTTGGATGTGCTGGAGGGCAATCTTCCCTTCTTGGCGACGGTGGGTTCCATTAGTCCCTATGTCGGGCTGTTTGGTACTGTCTGGGGCATTATGAGCTCCTTTCAAGCGCTCGGTAATGTTAAGCAGGCGACCCTTGCGCTGGTGGCTCCAGGTATCTCAGAGGCGTTGATCGCAACCGCCATCGGCCTGTTTGCGGCAATACCCGCCGTGATCGCCTACAACAATTACTCGCATAAAGTTGAGCGGCTCAACAACCGTTATGATGACTTTTTGGAAGAGTTCTCCATTGTGCTACAGCGTCAGGCGCACGGTTAGAATGAAGCCGATCTATTCAGAGACCCCCTATGGCGCGTAACGACAATCGTCGCCGACCCATCTCCGAAATCAATGTAGTACCCTACATCGATGTGATGTTGGTACTGCTGGTGATTTTTATGATCACTGCACCACTATTGACCCAAGGGGTGAAGATCGATCTGCCGCAGGCCGATGCCGAACCGGTATCGGCGGAGATGGATGATCCAGTAGTGGTCACGGTCGATCGTGAAGGTAATTTCTACATCGATATTGGTGATGACAAACAGCAGCCGATTGAGGCCGAGGTCTTGATGGCGCGGGTGCGTACAGTCCTGAAACATAAACCAAAAACACCGATTATGGTGCGCGGTGATAGCCGTGTTGATTATGGTCGTGTGGTCAAAGCGATGACCCTACTACAAGCCGCTGGTGCGCCAAGTGTTGGGCTGATTACAGAGTCACCGGAAGATAATTAATCGGTAGCTATTCAGCGTGTTTAGATTTTGCCTCAAATCGAGGCATTTTCGCACGGAAAGAGGGAGCATATAGGGCATATGTGACCGATTGAGTACGAAAATAACGAAGAGTTGAGGCAAAATATGAATATGCTGAGTAGTTACACTAATCGATGATGTCTGTACTGCGTAGCAATCCTCTGGCCGCCTTTCTGGCCCTGCTCCTGCACGTAGTTCTCATTGTGTTGTTGCTGTTTGGTAATAGCCCAGAGCCTGCGTCAAAGCCGGTAGTGGCAAAGAGTGAACCTATTCAAGCAACCGTGGTGGATGCCAAGCAGCTCAATGCCAAAGCTGAAAAAGAGAAACAGGCCGAAGCGAAACGCAAGCGCCTAGCCGCAGAGCGTAAGAAACGTCTTGCTGAGCAGAAAAAAAAGCAGGCAGCAGAGAAAAAGCGCCTAACCGAGCAGAAGAAAAAGAGGGTCGCAGAGGCTAAACGAAAAAAGGTAGAGAAAAAGCGCCAGGCTGATCTAAAGAAAAAACGAGAGGCCGATAAAAAACGCAAAGTGGAACAGAAGCGCAAGGCGGAGCAAAAGACCAAGGCTGATCGCAAAGCAAAGGCGGTGGCCGAAGTAAAACGCAAAAAAGCGGCAGAGACGAAACGTAAAGCTGAAGTTAAACGTAAGGCCGAAGCGGCGGCCAAGCGTAAAGCCGACGCCAAACGCAAGGCTGAGATAGCGGCCAAACTCAAAGCCGCAGAAGATGCACGTAAAAAAGCGGCTGTTGCGCAGAAGGCGCGTGAAAATGCACTGCTTCTACAGATGAATGCAGAGCGGGATGCACGCGAGCGTGACCGCTATGTGATTGCGATTACCCAACGTATTGAGGGGGGGTGGTTGCGTCCACCCAACACCGGTGAAGGGCTCTCCTGTCTGATTAAGGTGCGGCTGATTCCAGGGGGGGATGTGGTGCCCGGCAGCGTCATTGTCATCCGTAGTAGTGGTAATCCAGTTTTTGATCGCTCGGTTGAGAGTGCGATCTACAAAGCGGCCCCTCTGCCGGTGCCGAGTGGCAGACTCTTTGAGACATTCCGTGATGTACAATTTGAATTTAAACCAGGAACCTGAACAGTGCAAAACAGCACAGGATTTAGGCAAAAAATAGTGTTAAATAACCCCATGAAAAAACTACTGACAATGTTGGCGCTGTTGCTCTGGCAGACGAGTGCCCAGGCGGCACTGACAATTGAGATCACGGAGGGTATCGAAGGGGCATTGCCGATTGCCATTGTGCCATTTGGTTTGCAACAAGGGATGCCACCACCGGAGCAGGATGTGGCCAGAATTGTCAAAGCTGACCTGGCTCGCAGTGGTCGTTTCAAGACGCTACAGACGGCTGATATGCTCTCCAAACCAACCAGTGGTGATGGCGTTGAGTTTCGTGACTGGCAGGTGCTGGGTATGGATAATCTCGTGGTGGGTTCGATTCGCAGTGACCACCGCGGCGGTTACGTGGTTCAAGTGCAACTGTTTGATGTCTTTCGTGGTGAGCAGCTGTTTGGTTTTACCATTCCAACCACGGCGCGCAACCTACGTACCACCGCTCACCGGATCAGTGATCGTATCTACGAAAAACTGATCGGTGAGCCGGGCGCCTTTGCTACCCGTGTCGCCTATATTACGGCTCAGCGTTTGGCTGATCGGAGCCAGAAGCTGGCGCTGAAAATTGCCGATGCCGATGGATACAACCCACAAACCATCGTAACCTCAAAAGAGCCGCTACTCTCGCCCGCTTGGTCGCCCGATGGCAGCCGTATCGCCTATGTCTCTTTTGAGAAGAAGCGTCCATCAATCTACGTGCAAGAGGTGGAGACGGGGCGTCGCACAAAAGTGGCCTCATTTGAGGGGATCAATGGCGCGCCTGCGTGGTCACCTGATGGCCAGCAGCTGGCGATGACGCTGTCAAAGGATGGTAATCCCGATATCTTTGTCCTCAATTTACAGAGCAGTAAATTGCGTCCATTGACCCGCCACTACGCGATTGATACGGAAGCCTCTTGGTCACCCGATGGGCGGCATATTATTTTTACCTCAGATCGTGGCGGCAGCCCACAGATCTACCGGGTTCCCTCTTATGGTGGGAAAGCGAAGCGCATCACCTTTGAAAATCGTTATAATGCTCGCGCATCCTACTCGCCAGATGGCAAGTCACTGATTATGGTGACACGCGTCGCGAGCCATTATCGAATTGCCGAGTTGGACCTGAAAACAGATATTATGCGGGTGCTGACCAGTGGCAGTCTTGATGAGTCACCCAGTTTTGCACCCAATGGAAGTATGGTCATTTATGCCACCAATGAAGGCAGGAAAGCGGTTTTATCTGCGGTCTCTATTGATGGTCGAGTTAAACAGCGCCTAGCCCTTGATGAGGGCGATATTCGTGAACCCGTATGGTCACCCTATCGTAGACAAGAGAGGAAAAAGTAACTATGAAACGCTCTACCACAATAAAACTGCTGCCACTTGTTATGGTTGCACTGCTTTTCGCTGGTTGTTCCAGCACGCCTAACAAAGATGTAGCTGAAGTTAGCGATCAGTCAACCACCGCAGAGGGCGCGGAGACGAGTGGGGCTAATGGCTATGGAGAGGGCAGTGACGCCGCCACTATGGGCGCTACAGATAGTGCCGAATGGCGAGGTAGCCCGTTAGAAAACCCTGACAGCCTACTCTCAACCAAGGTGATCTATTTTGATCTTGATAGTAGCGAAATTAAGGCCGATTCACGTGATGTGATTCGTGCTCATGCGGCTTATCTGGCGGCCACCCCATCAGCCCAAGTGATGCTGGAGGGGCATGGTGATGAACGTGGTACGCGTGAGTACAACTTGGCTCTTGGTGAGCGTCGTGCCAAATCAGTCCGCATGGTGTTGACGGCTGAAGGGGCACCCAACAGCCAAGTCACCATCATCAGCTATGGTGAAGAGCGTCCAGTCTCCGATGAGCATGATGAGTCGGGTTGGTCTTTGAACCGTCGTGTTGAATTTATCTACTAAGAGTAGGCTCTGCCGATGAAACTGCATATTGGACTCGCCATTCTGCTATTGGCTTCCACCTCTGTGATGGCGGCGGATCATCCGACAAGATACCCGCAGGCTACAAAGTCGCTGCAAGGGCCTACGCTGGAGCAGCGCATCGGTACCCTTGAGCGCAGGCTCAGAAATCAGAGCATGGCCGATATTGTGCTGACGTTGCAGCGATTGCAGCAGGAGGTACAGCAGCTGCGTGGTGAGGTTGAGTTGCAGAATCACACGATGGATGCGTTGAAGAAACAGCAACGTGATCTCTATCTTGATCTGGACGGCCGTATCAGTCGGCTGCAAAAGGCACCCGTTGTCAGCACGCCGGTGGCAGTTGTGCCGGTTGAAGTGAGCCCAGTTGTTCCTGTAGCAGCGACCACTACACCGCCGGTAGTTGTCTCAACAGCACCACTGGTTGCGGCTGATCCTGCACTTGAGGAGGAGACCTATCAAGCTGCCTTCAAGCTGTTACAGCAGGCGCATTATGCTGAAGCTATCACCGCATTCAATGCCTTTTTACAGCGCTATCCCAGTGGCAGTTATGCGGATAATGCACAGTATTGGCTAGGTGAAGCGAGCTATGTCACCCGTGACTTCACTCAGGCACTGGCCGATTTTAATCTGTTGCTACAGTACTATCCCGATAGCCCTAAAGTGCGTGGTGCGCTACTGAAGAGCGGTTACATCCACTATGAAATGCAGGCTTGGCAACAGGCCCGCAGAGTGCTGGAGCAGCTGGTCAATGGCTACCCAGGTTCCAGTGAAGCCCGTCTCGCTGAGACACGGCTACAACGTATGAGCAAAGAGGGTCAGTAATCTGTCGGCCCTGTTAAGGGCCGGTTTTTAGACTCAATTTTACTCAATGCCTCAGCTACAGATCAGCGAGATCTTTCACTCACTCCAGGGTGAAGGACGCACCACAGGATTCCGCACCGCCTTTATCCGACTCACCGGCTGCCCGCTACGTTGTGGCTATTGCGACACCCGCTACGCTTTTACTGGTGGTGAGGCGATGGCGTTGGAGGAGATCTTACGGCAGGTGGCGCAATACCAAGTCCAATATGTCACCGTTACCGGTGGCGAGCCGATGGCTCAGCCTGAAGTGTTGCCACTACTGAGCCAGCTCTGTGACCAAGGTTATGAGGTCTCACTTGAGACCAGTGGGGCATTAGATCTCAGTGAGGTTGATGTCCGTGTCATCAAAGTGATGGATCTTAAAACCCCCGCTTCGGGTGAAGTGTCGACCAACTACATCCCCAATATCGCACTGCTACAGCCACAGGATCAGCTTAAGTTTGTCATTTGTGATGAGGCAGATTATGAGTGGTCAAAAGAGAGGCGGATCGAATATGACCTTGCAGCACAGTGGGCGCTGCTCGTCTCCGCCTGTC
>JAKITT010000163.1 GCA_021647945.1 Candidatus Polarisedimenticolaceae bacterium | reverse complement strand
CGTGTCACCAAAAACCTGAAGAAGAGAGCGGCTTCTTTGGGATTTGATCTGGTGCCAAGTGCAGAAAATGAGACTATTTCAAATGCTGTTTTATCAACAACTTAGGTTTATGTTACTCAAGAGGTACGAAGCTCGGCCATACTGGCTGTTATCTGTAGGAGCGGCGCCGCTCCTATGGGTATACTGAGCTTTTTACTTAATCACCCAGCATTAAAGATTCAATCTGTTGAAACCTCTGTGTGCTCTGTGACCTCTGTGGTTAATCTCTGTTGGATGAGAAATTCAAATGCTTTTATAGCCGCTCCTGTGCAGCAGGTGCCAGAGGCTCCTTAGCCCTTGATACCCAGGTTTTTCCACAACTGGCTCGATGGTCCAACCTGATTCATCGTATAGAAGTGCAGGCCCGGTGCACCTGCTTCTAGCAGTTGTTCGCAGAGACGGGTAACGACATCCATGCCGTAGCTGCGGATGCTGTCGATATCATCGCCGTAACCCTCCAGCCGTTGGCGCAACCAGCGTGGAATTTCGGTGCCGCTGGCATCTGAGAAACGGGCCAGCTGTACAAAATTATTGATTGGCATGATGCCCGGCACAACAGGGATCTCAATGTCACGTTTCTCGCAGTCTTCAATAAAGCGACAGTAGGCATCGGCATTGTAGAAGTATTGGGTGATGGCGCTGTTGGCACCGGCATCTACCTTGCGCTTGAAGTTGTCGAGATCGGCCTCTGCAGTGGTCGCTTGAGGGTGAATCTCTGGGTAGGCAGCGACTTCAAGGTAGAAGTGGTCACCGGTCTCTTTGCGGATGAATTCAACCAGCTCATTGGCGTATCGGAAGTCACCCGGTTCGCCGCCCATACCAGAGGGCATATCGCCGCGTAGCGCTACAATTCGGCTAATGCCCTGGTCACGGTAGTGGTTGAGAATCTCCATGATCTCATCACGATGGGAACCGATGCAGGAGAGGTGTGGTGCGGTGTTGATGCCGCACTCGCGCAGATGGTCGACAGTGGCAAAAGTGCGGTCTTGTGTTGAACCACCGGCACCGTAGGTGACTGAAAAATAGGCCGGGTTAAGCTTGTTAAGCTCAGATATGGTGACTTTCAGCTTCTCCATCCCCTCGGGTGTTTTTGGGGGGAAGAGTTCAAAGCTGAAGGTGGGGGTATGTTTTTTCTGGGATTGCATGATGAGCATCCGGTTTTATGTAGGGTGGGCACGGTTTTTTGTGCCCACCATGGTTGCTGATTTTGAGTTAATCTGAGGTGGGCATAAGCCATGCCCACCCTACGATTAGTAGCGGTAGTGCTCAGGTTTGTATGGGCCTTCAACAGGAACGCCAATGTAATCCGCTTGCTCTTGGGTTAGTTCAGTTAGTTGAGCGCCCACTTTCTCTAGATGCAGACGTGCAACCTCTTCGTCCAGCTTCTTAGGTAGAACGTAAACTTCGTTCTTGTAGTCATCCTTTTTACAGAAGAGTTCGATCTGTGCCAGTACCTGATTGGTGAAGGAGTTAGACATCACAAAGCTTGGGTGGCCAGTGGCGCAACCGAGGTTAACCAGACGACCTTCAGCCAGCAGAATGATCCGTTTGCCATCAGGGAAGATGATGTGATCAACCTGTGGTTTGATGTTCTCCCAGTCGTATGAGCGGGTCTCTAACACTTCGATCTCATTGTCGAAGTGGCCGATGTTACAGACGATGGCTTGATCCTTCATCTGTTTCATATGCTCATGGGTGATGACGTTGAAGTTGCCGGTGGTGGTGACAAAGATATTGCCCTCTTTACACGCATCATCCATACGTACGACGCGGAATCCTTCCATTGCTGCTTGAAGCGCACAGATAGGGTCAACCTCGGTCACCATCACGGTAGCACCGAGACCTTTCAGTGACTGGGCGCACCCTTTACCAACATCACCATAGCCGAGTACCACAGCAACTTTACCGGCGATCATCACATCGGTCGCCCGTTTAATGCCGTCAACCAGTGATTCGCGGCAGCCGTAGAGGTTGTCGAATTTAGATTTGGTGACCGAGTCATTGACGTTGATGGCTGGGAAAGGCAGTTCGCCACTCTCCATCATTTGATAGAGACGATGCACGCCGGTGGTGGTCTCTTCAGTTACGCCTTGGATGTTGGCCTTGATGCGGGAGTACCAAGTGGCATCTTTCTTCAGCTGCGCACGGATGGCGTTGAAGATGATGCTCTCCTCTTCATTGCTCGGGTTGTCCAGCACGGAGATATCTTTCTCAG
>JAKITT010000089.1 GCA_021647945.1 Candidatus Polarisedimenticolaceae bacterium | reverse complement strand
GTTGTTGCACCGAACTCATGCCCTTTGTCACTCAGATATTTGCCATCGTCATCAAACAGTTCGGTCGGGAATGGGCCGCCGCCAACACGGGTGGTATAGGCTTTTACGATGCCCAGCAGATAGTTCAGATCACGCGGCCCTGCACCACTACCACTGGCAGCACTACCCGCAGTGGTGTTGGATGAGGTGACATAGGGGTAGGTGCCATGATCGATATCGAGCATCGAACCCTGCGCCCCTTCGAAGAGGATGCTAGCATCTTCATCTTGCAGATCGTGGATGATACCGGTCACATCTCCCACCATTGGGCGGATCTCTTCAGCCTGCGCCAGTGCCTCATCCAGTACCTTCTGGTAGTCAACGGCATCGACCTTGTAGTAATTCTCTAGAGTGAAGTTGTGGTACTCCATCACCTCACGCAGGCGCTCGCTGAAGTGGGCACCATCCATCAACTCACCGAGGCGTATACCACGGCGCGCCACCTTATCTTCATAAGCGGGGCCGATACCACGGCCGGTGGTGCCAATCGCCTTCTTGCCACGCGCCAACTCACGCGCCCGGTCAAGTGCAATATGGTAGGGCAGAATCAGCGGACAGGCGTCACTGATGGTAAGGCGTTCACGCGCTGGGATTCCACTCTGCTCCAATACCGCCAGCTCGGTTAGCAGCGCCTCGGGTGACACCACCACGCCATTGCCAATCAGGCAGCGTACCCCATCACGCAGAATGCCGGATGGAATCAGATGCAATACGGTCTTTTCGCCATTAATAACAAGGGTATGACCGGCATTATGGCCGCCCTGAAACCGCACGACAGCAGCAGCGCGATCTGTCAGCAGATCAACCACTTTGCCTTTACCCTCATCACCCCATTGGGTACCAATGACTACTACACTCTTGCCCATGACTTTATCTCAGGTTCTCTAAATTGGTTATTCGGCGTCGGCTAACTGCCAGACACCCTCTATAAACTCTAAAACTTTGCTACACCCCATCTCGGCAGCACCACCACTCTGCCCAGGCAGCGTTGAGATGACACAAAAACCTTCAGCGCGTAATGCCGCTATCTTCTGCTGCAACGCAGGTTCTTCTGATGCGGGCGCTAAGATGCGCTCTTCTGATGGTATTTTGCCAGCGGCCGAGCCGAGTTGGAAAAGCTGTTTCAGATCGGCACTGAAACCGGTCGCTGGACGCGCGCGGCCAAACACCTCACCAATCGCATCGTAACGACCACCACGAGCGATCTCTTGGCCCTGACCCGGCACAAAAGCGGCAAACACCACACCGGTGTGGAAGTGGTAACCACGCAGCTCAGCCAGATCAAAGTGCAATGGTAACTCAGGTAGCCGCTGTTTTACCCGTTCAGCAACAGATTGTAGGTAGTTGAGCGCCTGCTTGACCTCATCACCCGCAGCAGCAAGCAGCAGGTGTGCCCGCTCAATGGCATCATTGCCATTCAGACTCGCCAATGATGCAAACATGTCGCGCTGTTTGGTGGTGATATCAAACGTGGCCAACAGCGTATTAATTTCGGTCTCCGCCTTGCGTTGCAGGGCCTCAAATAAGACCGCCTCTTGAGCCTCGTTTAGTCCAGCCTCTTGCGCCAGACCACGATAGAGCCCGACATGACCCAGATCGAGGTGAATATCTTTAACCCCACTCATCACCAGTGTGTCGATCATCAAGCTCAATATCTCAACGTCACTCTCAATACCGGCATGACCATACAACTCAGCCCCGATCTGTAGGGGGCTTCTGGAGCTGGCAAAACCATCTGGGCGAGTCCGCAACACGGTACCCATATAACAGAGGCGTGATGGATGATCACAACGCAGTTGATGGGCATCCATGCGGGCCGCTTGTGGTGTGATATCGGCGCGAATACCCAGCTGCCGCCCGGTCACCTGATCGGTCAGCTTGAAGGTGTGTAGATCAAGATCACTGCCCGTGCCGGTCAAGAGCGCATCTAAAAACTCAATAAAGGGGGGCATTACCAGCTGGTAGCCCCAGCTTTTGTAGTGATCTAACAGATCCCGACGCAGCTGCTCAAGCATTTGCGCCTGGGGGGGCAGCATCTCTTCGATGCCATCCGGCAGAATCCAACGTTCGTTTTGCATCAATTTACCAAATAGAGCAGGGCGACACCGCCAAGCATACTAAATAGGCCGATAACCCGTAGTGTGCGGTCATCCAGTTCCGCAATCATCAGCATCGACCGGCGCATCCCTTTGGGGTCAAGAAAAGGGAATATCCCCTCGATCACCAGCAGGAGTGCGGTGGCCATCCACAATGAGTCCCACATCTAATGTTCCTGCAGCCCCATCAATCCTTTCAGACGATGGGGCTGAGATACTCGGCACTGTAACAATGCCTACTTTCCTAGCTGGCTTTTGAAGTAGCGAAAGAACTCTGAATTAGGCTCTAACACCATAATATCCTGGCCACCTTGGAAGACCTTTTTATAGGCGTTCAGACTACGATAGAAGGAGTAGAACTCACGATTAGTGTTGTAAGCAGCTGCATAGACGGCAGATGATTTAGCATCGCCTACACCACGCTCCTCTTCCGCCACTTTATAGGCATTTGCCAAAATGATGGTTCGCTCTTTATCGGCACTCGCGCGGATCTTCTCTGCAGCCTCCGCACCTTTTGCGCGTAGATCACGGGCGACACGTTCACGTTCAGCACGCATACGTTCGTAAACGGAACCACTCACCTCGGCAGGCAGATCGATCTGTTTAATCCGAACATCCAGCACTTCAATGCCCAGCTCCGATGCCTGAGAATCTGACTGTTTGGTCAACAGCGCCATAATCTCAGTACGATCACCAGAGATGACCTCTTGAATGGTGCGTTTACCAAATTCATCACGCAAGCTGGTATTGATTCGTTCGGCTAACAGTCGGCCTGTTTTAGTCGCGCTGCCACCGGTCGAACGAAAGAAGAGCGCTACGTTGGTGATACGCCATTTGACGTATGAGTCAACGATTACATCTTTCTTCTCAAGGGTGATGAAACGTTCAGGACGGGCATCAAGGGTCTGAATGCGTCCATCAAATTTGCTGACGTTATGCACAATGGGCAGTTTGAAATGCAGGCCAGGTTCATAGTCACTATCGACAATTTCACCCAAACGCAGTTTCAGTGCCATCTCCCATTGGTTAACAACAAATGTTGAAGAGTAGACGGCAAAGCCGATAACGGCCACTAGAACGGGCAGTATGGTTTTAAGGTTCATTATCTGCTCCTCCGGTCACGGTTGACATCTCGGCCAGATGATCGAGATGACGGTGATATGTCATCAAGTGGGTTATTAAAGGTCGAACTGTTAACCGTTGTTCTGACTCGCCCTTTTTCAATCAACTTATCAAGCGGTAGATACATCAGGCTGCTGCCTTCCTTAACATCCATGATCACCTTGTTGGTGCCAGACATCACCTCTTCAACGGTATCGAGATAGAGACGTTCACGCGTCACTTCAGGTGCCTTTTCATACTCAGCAAGCACGGCGAGAAAGCGGTTGCTTTCACCCTCTGCCTCAGCAATCACCTTGTCACGATAGGCTTCAGCATCGGCCACTTGGCGAGCGGCTTCACCACGTGCCTTTGGTAGCACTTCGTTGGCATAGGCTTCAGCCTGATTCTCCAAGCGCTCCTTATCCTCACGCGCTTTAATAGCGTCATCAAATGCGCTTTTTACCTGCTCAGGTGGTTTGGCAGGCTGCATGTTGACACTGGTCACTTCAAGACCTGTTTTATACTGCACCAGTAATGCCTGAACACCCACACGAATCTGTTCTGTAATAGAGCTACGACCCTCGGTTAATACAAAATCGAGATCACTCTTACCAATCACCTCACGCACAGAGGTCTCGGTCGCATCCTTCATGGTCTTTTCTGGGTTTTGATCTTGGAAAAGATAGTCGGCAGCATCCTGAATTCGTGACTGAACGGTGAATTCAACATCAATGATATTCTCATCCCGCGTCAGCATCAGTGCCTTGTGGCGAAAAGATGAGATCTGATCAACGTCAACCTTCAGTACACTTTCGATAGGTGAAGGCATATGCCAATGCGGCCCCGGCAGGGTGGTGTCATTGTAGGCACCAAAACGCATCACAACGCCACGTTCAGCAGGCTGAACGATATAGATACCCGATGCGAGCCAGCCCAGAAAAGCGACCAACAGAACCAAACCAATACCAATAGAGGAGCCTGGGCCTGAAGATGAACCACCGGAATCAACACCACGTGGCCCTTTACCGCCACCAAACATGCCGCCCAGTTTTTTCTGAATATTTTTTACTACTTCGTCGAGGTCAGGTGGGCCATCCTGCTTGCCCCCTTTATTACCACTCCAGGGATCTTTATCCCCACTACCCGGTTCATTCCAGGCCATATAACACTCCAGTTTTTAGTTGGGCAAGAGACACAAAGATTGTGCCATCCACACCGTTGTAAGGTCGAACTTCTGTAATTAGGAAGACGAAAGATAAAAGATTGAGGTTTTGATTTTATGGTGCCTGCTCGCTAGGAGCAAGCACATATCAGGCAATTAGACGTTGTTCAAGACCATCTTCTTGATTTAATAGTCGATTGAATTCATGAATGGCCAGGGTGACATCCATCTCCCACCCCCCTTCATCGGTTGGTTGATCAGAGATCACCCGCCCCACTTCATACAATTTTGCCCGCAGTCGCCCATCTGTGGGTGATAGGCGCAGCACATGACGCGTCTGTGCCCGATGGAAAAAACGTGCCAGCGCCTGCATCAAGAGATCGACACCCTCGCCCGTTTTAGCCGATAACCAGACGCGTGTGGCTAGACCATCTTCGCCCCACTCTATTTTTGGCTGCAACTGTTCATCAGCATCAATTTTGTTATAAATCTCAATTTGCGGCACCTCATCCGCCCCAATCTGCCGCAGAACTGAATTAACCTCATCAATCTGTGCGGCACGCGTTGGGTTGGCACCATCAATGACATGCAGCAGCAGATCTGCAGAGGTGGTCTCTTGCAGCGTTGATTTGAAGGCCGCGACCAAGTCATGCGGAAGATCACGCACAAAACCCACCGTATCGGCCAGAATCAATGGCCCCGATTCAGTCGTTTCAATACGGCGTAGCGTAGGGTCCAGCGTGGCAAAAAGTTGGTCTGCCGCATAGACGGCTGCGCCTGACAGACGGTTAAACAGTGTTGATTTACCCGCATTGGTATAACCGACCAGTGAGACCGTAGGCATATCGGCGCGCTTTCTCGCTCGACGTCCCTGATTTCGTTGTGACTCCACCTTCTCCAGCCGTCGCCCGAGATGGGTAATGCGTACGCCCAACAGACGTCGATCTGTCTCAAGCTGGGTCTCACCCGGCCCACGCAGACCGATACCCCCCTTCTGACGCTCCAGATGGGTCCAGCCACGGACTAAACGCGTAGAGAGATGGCGTAGTTGAGCCAGCTCAACTTGCAGTTTTCCCTCAAAAGAGTGTGCCCGCTGGGCAAAAATATCAAGAATTAGACCGGTACGGTCAACGACTCGGCAGCTAAGCGCTGCCTCAAGATTACGCTCCTGACTAGGAGAGAGCTGATGGTTAAAGATCACTAAGCCGGCATCAAATGCCGTTAGTGCATCTTTTATCTCATCAACCTTACCCTTGCCAACAAAGTGGCCCGCATCTGGGCGCGTTCTTTTGCCAGAGATAACAGCGACGGGCTGAGCACCGGCTGAGACAGCCAAATCCCAAAACTCTTCGGAGGCCTCTTGTTCAATCCCAGCACCGAAATTCAGGTGCACAAGAACAGCACGCTCCCCAGATTTAGGGCGATCAAACATCAGTGCTTCTTTTGTTAATTAAGCTCAAGGTATCTGTTCCAACGCCCTGAAAGAGCCGCCATTATGACCAACACCTATTTCCATAACCGCTTAATGATTACCAGGACCATGACTCTCATCGGCATGGGGAGTCGGCGATACAATCTTCACATTTCTCGCCGGTACCACTGTAGAGATGGCATGTTTATAGACCATCTGACTCACTGTGTTTTTAAGTAACACAACAAATTGATCAAATGACTCAATTTCACCTTGCAGCTTGATTCCATTCACAAGAAAGATTGATACGGGTACCCGCTCTTTACGCAGTGCGTTAAGAAAAGGGTCTTGTAAGCTTTGCCCTTTGGACATGGATGTTCTCCTTTTTAATACAGGGATGACACAGGGACGACTGCACAGGCGACCAACCCACCGTCAACTTACCCTACATATTTATAAATAACATAGCATATAAGTAAACGCTACTATTCTTTTTTATGGGAAATAGACCGCTTTCTTTGCCTGGTAATTCAAATTCAACGCCAACTAATCCCTATATGTGGCATTTATCGAAAAAATTCAAGGCCTGCGAAGATAATTCCTCCCCTTCACTCAACCAGTGTAGCTCCTTCTCAGCACGTAGCCAGGTAAATTGACGTTTCGCCAGTTGTCGGGTCGCAATAATGCTACGTTCAATCATCTCTTCATAACCCATATCACCCTGAATATAACTCAGCATTTGCCGGTAACCCACCGAACGCATCGCAGGCAGATCGGCAGATAACCCCGCTTGTTTAATCAGTTCACGAACTTCTGCTTCAAACCCCAACGCCAGCATTTTATGGAATCTCTGCTCAATACGTTGATGCAATAGCGCTCGGTCTTCGGGCGCTCTAACCAACTTTAGCAAGCGGTATGGCAACATCTGTTGACCCTGTCTATTCTGCTGTTGTGAGATCGGTTTACCGGTCAGCTCAAACACCTCCAGCGCACGTTTTATTCGTTGTGAGTCATTGGGGTGAATACGTGCAGCAGCAATGGCATCCACCTCGACTAGCCGTTGATGCAGCGCTGCCAAACCAAACTCCGCTTGAAACTGGTCTAGCCTCGCCCTAACCACTGGATCAGCCACGGGCAGCTCAGAGAGACCATACTGCAAGGCCCGGAAGTAGAGCATGGTGCCACCCACCAATAGCGGAGTTCGACCGGCTGCTGTAATCTCTGCCATCGCTACCAACGCATCATCACGGAAGCGTGCCGCTGAGTATGCATCGCACGGATCGCAGATATCAATCAGGCGATGTGGTGCCAGAGCCAGCAGTTCAGCATCCGGCTTGGCGGTACCGATATCCATTCCACGATAGACCAGTGCTGAGTCGACGCTGATAATTTCGCAAGGACGCTGCTGTACCAACTCCACCGCAAGATCGGTCTTACCGGAGGCGGTCGGCCCCATCAAAAAAATAGCGGGTGGCTGCCGGTTCTGCATCAGCGCCCCCGGAGGAAGAGCTTGTCCAGCTCGGCCATGGTGAGCCGTGTCCAGGTGGGCCGACCATGATTACACTGTTCAGAACGCTCGGTGCGCTCCATCTCTCGCAATAGGGCATTCATCTCATCAATCGTCAGACGTCGGTTGGCCCGCACGGAACCGTGACAGGCCATGGTCGCCAGAATGGCATTGATCTCCTGGCGCACTCGCTTGCTACTGCCGTAGATCACCAGATCAGAGAGCACATCACGTACCAGCCGTTCAACATCTGCCCCCTGTAGATGAACCGGGATACTGCGCACCACCAGTGACTCATCACCGGTACGATCAAGCTCCAGGCCAAGCCCACCAAACGCCTCATCGCACCCCTCTGCCAGCTCCGCTTCACGCCGACTCACCTGCATCCTGACAGGCACCAGCAGCGGCTGACTGCGTATCCCCTCCCCCTCAAATGCCACTTTCATACGCTCATAGGTGACCCGTTCATGCCCCGCATGCATATCGACCAGAATCAGGCCATCGGCATCTTGAGAGAGGATGTAGATACCATGCAGTTGGGCCAATGCTAACCCTAGAGGCGGTGTTGTCCGACCTGCTGCATCGGCCTGTTCAGCCTGCATCGGCGATGGGCTCTGCATCTGCATCTGCATGGAGGATCGATAGGCGACCGGTCGCTCAGCAACCCGCAGCGGCATGGTGTGCTGCACAACGGTGGTGGTAGAAGAAGGGATATCCGTTATTGGGGCGGTCGACTGCCCACCCTCGGATGCCATCGCTCGATCAGCCGCTGCCGGTTCAGCCAAAGATTTATGCAGGGTGCGAAACAGGAAATCGTGCACCAGCCGCGACTCACGAAAGCGCACCTCATGTTTGGTCGGATGGACATTGACATCTACCATCACCGGATCCATCTCTAAATAGAGCAGATAGGCGGGGTGCCGCCCATGATAGAGCACATCCTGAAACGCCTGCCGCACACCATGGCTCACCAGGCGATCACGAATATGCCGACCATTGACATAGAAGTACTGCATATCGGCCTGGCTACGAGAGAAGATGGGGCGCGCCACCCAGCCCGACAATCTCATTCCCACCGCCTCATGCTGGATGTAGATCGCACTCTCGAGAAACTGCGCACCCAGCAACTTACTCAACCGCCGCTCCCGATCAACCTGTGCCTCAGCCACCGGCAGGGCCAACACCTCACGGCGGTTATGCTTTAGCGTAAAGGCGACATCAAACCGGGCCAGCGCCATGCGTCGGACCACCGTCTCAATATGACTAAACTCGGTCTTCTCGGTACGCAGGAATTTTCGTCGGGCCGGTGTATTAAAGAAGAGATCACGCACATCAATCGTACTGCCTTGTGGGTGCGCTATCGGCTCAATCGCTGACACCTCATCACCGTTGCTGGTGATACTCCAAGCACAGTCTGAATCGATCTCATGTGAGGTCAAGCGAAGATGCGAAACAGAGGCGATACTGGGCAGCGCTTCACCACGAAAGCCCATGCTCTGCACCCGCTCCAACTCATCGAGTGAATTTACTTTGCTGGTGGCATGCCGAGAGAGAGCCAGCGCCAAATCATCTTTGTGAATGCCCCGGCCATTGTCACGCACACGGATCTGTTTGATACCACCCTGCTCAATATCAATCTCAATCTGAGTAGCTCCCGCGTCGAGGCTATTTTCAACTAACTCTTTAATGACGGAGGCGGGCCTCTCAACCACTTCACCTGCGGCAATTTGGTTGACTAACAGGGTTGGCAGGGCATGAATACGCATGGAGATAGAGGTGTTCACAGATAGCAAGTGGGAGGCGCAGTTTACCTGAGACCTTTGTTCGATTCATATTTTCCACCCCAACGGCGTTAAAATGAATCGTGCAACGCTCTACCTGTTTATCCGCAAAGGCTAAACAGCAGGGATTAGATAGTAGGAATATCCAACACTTGACCCACTCGAATATTACTACCCTTCAGTCGATTGGCTCGTTTAAGTTGGTTGAGACTAACTTGGTAACGCACAGCGATGGCAGAGAGCGTCTCACCCGCGTTGATGGTGTGGGTACGTGTCGCTCTGGCGGCCAACAATGTACCGGGCGGAGGAAGGTAGGCGAAGTAGTTACGAATCCCTTGCATCAGCGCCCTGGCCATCTTTGTCTGATGTTTGTTGCTCTTCAAGCGTCGCTCCTCTTGCCGGTTGGAGATAAAAGCAGTCTCCACCAATACAGAGGGAACATCGGGTGATTTCAAGACCACAAAACGTGCCTGTTGAACCCGAGGTTTGTGTGTTTTTCCAACCTTTTTTAGCTGCTTGAGCAGAAAACCAGCCGCCTCTGAACTGGCTTGAAGGGTGGCATTTTGCGATAGATCCAGCAGCACAGAGACCAGCACATCGTCCTTATCATCAAGTGTGACACCGCCGATCATATCGGAGCTATTCTCTTTTTTGGCCAAGAAGGCGGCGGCCTCACTGGTGGCTCCGCTCCGTGACAACGTATAGACAGAGGCCCCACGCACACGGGCATCACGAAAAGCATCAGCATGGATCGAGATAAATAGGTCTGCTCGCGCATCACGCGCCTTAGCCATGCGTTTACGCAGAGGTAGGAAATAGTCCCCATCACGTGTCAATACCGCACGCATGCCCGGCTCTTTATTGACCAGAGCGGCCAATTTCCGTGAGATTGCCAGCACCACATCTTTCTCATAGGTTCCGCTGTGACCTTTGGCACCAGGATCCTCCCCACCATGCCCCGCATCAATCGCCACCACGATGTCACGCAGCTTTTTGTCACCCACTGTCTTGACTGGGCGATGGGAGCGACTGACCGCCACTTTTTTGCTTTGAAAAAGATCAAGCACCAGCCGGTGGCCATATTTATCATTGGGCTTGAGTACAAAACTCTTGGGCCGAATGGCCTCTTTTAGGTCGAGCACAACACGCAGACTGTTCTTCCCTCGCTCAGCCACCCGTAGCCGTTTAATCAACAGGTTATTCCGCTCAAGCTTTGGCACGACCCCCTTTAAGGTGGCACTATTTAGATCAAGCACGAGACGCTGTGGGTTTTTCAGCTGAAAAAGGTTGTGGGAGAGTTGGCTACTGGTATCAAATACGAGGCGAACATGGTCGGGTGCCGACCAGATGCGCATACCGCTAATCTCAACCTGTTGGGCTAAGAGAGGGAGGTTCCACAAAAGCAGAAGTAAGAGTGTGATTTTTCTCATGTCGGCATTATATCGCAAGTTTTACCGAAGATAGCTTACCTCTAAAACTAGCATGGCAAGGTTGAATTTTCCAGTATTTACCTACAGGTAGCGCAATATCGTACGAGCCAACATTACAATAATAGAATAACTCATTGTAATAACTCTATTATCTCATCACCCAATGGACTCATTGGAGATAGTTGCAATAACCGCCCATCATCCTGATGGGTAATGTTAATCTCAAGATCGGCAGGCGGCAACAACCCCACACCGCGTTCTGGCCACTCCACTAGCAGTACGGCCTCTTCCGGCAGATCACGTATGCCGAGATACTCCAGCTCTTCAGGGTCTGCAAGACGATAGAGATCCATATGGTAGAAATCCACACCCTTCAAGTGATAAGGCTCAATCAGGGTGTAGGTGGGGCTCTTCACACGCACCGACTCGCCAAAACCATTGAGCAGGCCACGTACCAGCGTCGTTTTTCCCGCCCCGAGATCACCCTGTAGATAGATCACCGATGGATGCGGCAGCAGCACAGCCAGCCGCGCCCCCAGCGCCATCTGCTCTTGCTCTGATGTGAGATGAAGCTGTAACACGCACTAACTCCGGTTCAACAGTTGACGGATAAAGGGCAGGAGATCGCTGGCCAACATGCCTCGTTCACCCTGCTCAGCGGCACAATCAGCCGCCTCCGCATGGAGTGCCACACCTGCACTAGCTGCATCATCCAGGGTCAGACCTTGTGCCACCAGCGCGGCAATAATACCGGTAAGCAGATCCCCCATGCCACCACTCGCCATACCGGGGTTGCCACCACTACAGAGCTGAGGCACCCGATCCACTGCGGAGCAGATAAGCGTCCCGGCCCCCTTCAATACGACCACACCTCCAAAACGCTGCTGCAACTGCTGTAGCGCACTAAAGCGATCATTCTGGATATCACGACTACTGCCATTGAGCAGCCGAGCCGCCTCTCCAGGGTGAGGTGTTAATACCCAGTTTTCCCTCTCAACGGGTGATTCAGCAAGTAGATTCAGGCCATCAGCATCTAAGACAATTGGCAAAGAGGAGGCCAACACCGCAGAGTAGAGCGCCCGCCCCCAATCAGAACAACCCAAACCAGGCCCCAAGGCAACCACCGTAGCGCGCTGCAGTAGTGGCTGAAGCTCAGCAGCACTCGTCACCCCATGCACCATCAGCTCAGGCCGTCCCTGATTTAACAGCGCAGCATGCACGGGATGGGTGGCAACGCTGATCAAACCCGCACCACATCGTGCAGCCGCCTCAGCAGACATCCTTGCCGCCCCAGAAAATCCAGCCGCACCGCCCACCACCAGCACATGCCCACAGTCACCTTTATGTGCCGTTCGCCGCCTCGGTTTTAATAGCGCAGATTGAGCATTCCAATCGATAGCATAGGCAGCAGCCTCCGCTTGATAGATCTCTCGCGGTACAGCCAACGAGTTAAAATAGACCTCGCCACAATAGTCAGGCCCCGAACCCGTAAACATCCCCTGTTTTAGGCCAATAAAACTGACACTAATATCTGCCTCAACAGCGACCCCCATCACTCGCCCACTATTTGCATGCAGTCCCGAGGGGATATCTACCGCTATCACAGGCACATCTAGATGATTAATATATTCAATCGCCTCGGCCCACACCCCTTCAACGGGACGCTCCAGCCCCGTACCCAACAGTGCATCAACAATCACTGCACGCCCAGCTTGAAAAGGGTGAAATACCTCCTCCTCTCCACCGATAGCATGGAAGGCCTCAGCCATAAAACGGGCATCACCATGCAGCTTGGAGGCATCACCCAACTGAATAAGTCTCACTCGATAACCGGCCTTTTTAGCCAGACGCGCCACCACATAGCCATCACCGCCATTGTTGCCTGCGCCACAGAAAATGATCACCTCATCACAATCGCCCCAACGTTCAACCAGCCGATAAAACAACGCTTCACCCGCCCGCTCCATCAACACCCTTCCTGGAATATCAAATGTTTGAGCGCAGAGTTCATCCATCCGCCGTACCTGCTCCGCACGGTATAGATTTCTGGATAACTGTGGCCGCCCCACATGTTTTTTTAACATCATGCATCCTCCTATCACTCAAAGCAGACTGAAAAACAAGCCTTAGACGATCAAACCTACAACTCGGAAAACCCAGAAACGGTGCCTAAAATACATACTTCTAGAAAAGTCCTAAAATATACTTAAGGAACCCTCTGATTAAGTCTGGTTGTACTAAAGCATAAGATTCGCTAAAGCTCAGCTAAAATATAGGCCGAAATAATACTGCCCCGACTTATTCAGAGTCTCCTTATGAAGAATATTAAGCTCAGCTATGGCTTAGATGGCTCTCCATTTTGCAGTACAAAATTAAATATGCCTATGAACATAACTCAGGTGCAGCAATGATGTGGAGTTTTTCATCCAGTTAGCAATCGCCAAACCAGTTGACTCGTATCAAAATGGTGTAAATTTCGTTAGCGGGGTGGATACTTAGCTCCTCTTGGTACAATATGTAGTGGTGGAACAATTTTATGATGAATCCAAAATTATTGGGACATTGGTCGCTGGTGTTAGTTACCCTCGATTGTATCGGGAGTTTGT
>JAKITT010000088.1 GCA_021647945.1 Candidatus Polarisedimenticolaceae bacterium | reverse complement strand
AGTGGGTTTATCAAAATGCTGCCGAACGATTTTTAACTCATGTCAAGCAAAAAAACGCTTTTATCCAAACTTTTTTACAAATATTTTTCCTTTAAATTACTGCAAGTTTCTAACCGGACACTACTGACCTAAAGTTACACCCAAGCCATGCCGCTAAATGCACTACTGTTAATAAAACACACTACAAATAACGTGTATAACAATGATTTATAACCGTTAATTGACGACGTAATAACCGATAAAAATAGAATTGAATAGCCAAAAAGATAGGGGGCCAACCACCTCTTCCAATACTTATAACTAGGTTAGAGATACGTGGAGAATAATAATGTCAGATACCCATACCACTGAAGAGAGTTCATCGGATAATACAAAGCAGTTTCTAACCTTCCAACTGGCCAATGAACGTTATGGTGTAGATATCCTTCACATCAAAGAGATCATCGAGTATGGCAGCCTGACCCCCGTCCCCATGATGCCTGACTTTATCGCTGGCGTGATCAATCTCAGAGGCAGTGTTGTACCGGTTATTAATCTTGCACTTAGGTTTGGTGAGGAGGCAACAAAAGTTGATAAACATACCAGCATTGTCGTCATCGAACCCTCTGATGATGGCAATGCCACTGAAATTGGCATCATGGTTGATATGGTCAATGAGGTGTTGGATATCGCACAGTCTCAAATCACACCCCCCCCCACTTTTGGCACCAACATTCGAACCGATTTTATCAGCGGCATGGGCTGCATCGAAGAGGGGTTTTTAGTTCTCCTTAATGTCGCAAAAGTACTCTCCATCAGTGAATTATCAATACTCCAAGAGATCAGTGAGTCGGCCACCGAGAACGACACCACCGCTGAAACAGAACCTCACGAATAACCAATCAATAACAGCGCATTAGAGGCAGAATTATGGCAAAAACTATCCTGGTCGTTGATGACTCATCATCTATCCGCACGGTGGTTGGTACCGCCCTGAAAAAAGAGGGGTATAACGTCATTGAAGCGTGTGACGGCAAAGATGCCCTGAGCAAACTCACCGGGCAAAAAATCAACCTGATTATCAGTGATGTCAACATGCCAAATATGGATGGCATCGCCTTTGTCAAACAAGTGAAGACTCTGCCCAATTATAAATTCACCCCAGTCATCATGCTCACAACCGAGTCAGAGCAGAGCAAAATGGCTGAGGGCAAAGCGGCGGGAGCCAAGGCCTGGATCATCAAACCATTCCAGCCCCCCAAGCTGCTAAAAGCTGTCTCTATGCTGGTTCTTCCCTGATAGGAGTGGCACAGGTAATGGCTATTACACGACAAGATAATGGTGGCAAGAAGAGCAAGAAATGCCGTCTAACCATTGATGGTGAGATGACCATCTACATGGCGGAAGCACTCAAAGCAGATCTCGACAAATACCTGGGAAATAGTTGGGATTTGGAGATTGATCTATCCGCCGTGACAGAGCTGGACACCGCAGGTGCACAACTGCTGCTGTTAGCCGCACGAGAGACAGAGAGAGCAGAGCGTCAATTCAGCATTATCCCCCCCACGGGGGAGGCTTTTGAGACGATTAAGATGCTCAATCTGCAACAGCGATTAAATCTACCAGAAGCGGCCTCTTGAGGAGCGACCAATATGTCAATTGATGAAGGCATGCAAGCCTATCTCCAAGAGACCAGTGAACTCTTGGATCAAACAGAAGATACGCTACTCAATCTCGAAAACAGCCCTACCGATGAAGGGCTAATCAACGAATTGTTTCGGGCTGTTCATACCATCAAAGGGGCATCCGGGCTGTTTGGCTTTGATGCGGTGGTCGAGTTTACTCACGACGCTGAAAGTGTGATGGGCAGAACCAGGGAGGGTGATCTCACCATTGATAGCGATCTACTCACCCTCTTTTTAAAGTGTCGTGATCACATCTCTACCCTGGTTGACCTCGCTGTGGCGGGTGAAGTTGAGCTTCCTGATGAGACCCAAGCTACTGATGCCGCACTTCGCACACAATTGCATATTTATCTCGGCACCCCCACCACAGAAGATGTTGAGGTGCCCCCTGTGGTGGCACACGATGAACCGCCAGCGGCTATAGCAGAGGAAACAGAGCGCGCATCAGGTATCGAAAATGAGGCTTGGCACATATCTCTACGCTTCACCGCAGAGATATTAAGAAATGGCATGGATCCACTCTCATTCTTTCGTTATCTCGACACCATTGGAGACATTGTTCACCTCACCACTATTGATGACAATATCCCAGCGCTCGCTGAGATGAACCCGGAAGACTCCTATCTCGGTTTTGAGCTTGATCTCCTCTCGCCTGCGACAAAAGATGAGATTGAAGAGGTCTTTGAGTTTGTGCAGGAAGATTGTGATCTTCACATTATCCCCCCCAATAGCCACATCTCCCTCTATGCAGCACTGATTGATGAACTGCCCGATGAGAATATGCGTATTGGTGAAATTCTCACCCTCAGCGGCACCCTCACCCAACGTGAGTTGATTGAAGCGCTAACCCTGCAATCCATCACCAATGCAGAAAATATCAAGATCAATGAGCAAAACGCCGAGCAAGACGCCACGATTGAAACAATACCGCCCAAGCCCCTTGGTGAGGTGATTGTTGAGAACAAGCTCGCCTCACCAAAGATCGTCAAAGCGGCCCTTCAGAAGCAAGAGAAGGTAAAAGCGACCAAGGCCAAAGAGCAGGCCATTGTCCGAGTCAGCGCCGAAAAACTGGAGGAACTCATCAACCTAGTGGGTGAGCTGGTGATATCTGGTGCCAATACCCGCGTACTCGCCGCTCACACTGAAGATGCTGACATTTTAGAGGCTGTCGACAACATGTCTCGGTTAGTTGAGGAGATTCGTGACAACGCCCTTGGCCTAAGAATGGTGCAGATCGGCGAGACCTTCAACCGCTACCGCCGAGTGGTACGTGAGTTAAGTAAAGAGGTGGGCAAAGAGATAGAGCTCAAGATCAGTGGCGGCGATACAGAGCTGGATAAAACTGTTGTTGAGAAGATCACCGATCCATTGATGCATCTCGTGCGCAACTCCATTGATCACGGCATTGAATCCCCAGAAGAACGGGTAGCCACTGGCAAACCTCCGGTAGCCACGGTCAGCCTCAACGCCTACACCGAGTCAGGCACCATTATCATTGAAGTCAGCGACGATGGTGGTGGTATCCCACAAAATGTGATTTTGGCCAAAGCACTGGAAAAAGGGTTGGTCACTGAAGAGCAAAAGCTGACTGAGAATGAGATCTACCACTTGATCTTTGAACCTGGCTTTTCCACCGCAGAGGCGGTCACCAACATCTCCGGTCGTGGTGTTGGTATGGATGTCGTACGAAAAAATATTGATGCCCTTCGTGGACATATTGATATTGAGAGTCATCCCGGTATCGGCACCACATTTAGAATCCACCTACCACTCACCCTCGCCATTATTGATGGCTTCCAGGTACAGGTGGGCGATGCTCGATACATCATTCCATTGGCCCTGGTTGACGAGTGTATGGAGCTAGACGAGGTGGTCACTGATCAAGCAGATGGCAAAAACTACGTCAACCTACGTGGCGATGCACTGCCCTATATCAGACTTAACGAACTCTTTGGCGTGAAGCAAAGAGAGAAAAGGGGGGAGCAACAGAAACATCGAGACAATATCGTGATTGTACAGTCAGGCACACAGCGTGCGGGGCTTGTTGTGGATGAGTTGCTAGGTGAATTTCAAACCGTTATCAAACCGCTAGGTACTATTTTCCAAAACCTAAAAGGCTTTAGCGGGGCAACCATTTTAGGTAGTGGTGAAGTCGCCATGATTATAGATGTCGCCGGGCTATTGAATCGGGTGATGTCGCAAAACACCAAGCCAGGTCACGACGTGACCAAAGAAAATCAGTCTCAATTGCATTAAGTATGGGTATTTAGTTGCACAACACCTCCTTAATCAAAGGTTTGATAGCGTAACAATAAAATAAAACAGTGGAGATCTACTAATGAAAGCCGGATATGCCAGTATTGCAAAAAATGGAACAGATCATTCGCAAGTTTGGCTTAATGCCTGCTTAGCAATATTTATTTCAATGATGCTGTTTCTACCATTAAACAGCGTCGCATCCAGTGATAGTCACTCAACATCCACCCTCAACGGGAGTGTGACGACACATAACTCTGGGCAAGAGACGCGTCGCAACGATACAGCCCCCAGCTATAACGCTGACCGGCCAGTCTCCCAATATGAGTCTCCTGCAACAACTCATCAGCCTGATCTTGAAGAGTATGATGACAACCGAGGTATTCCAGGCATTGAATGGGCCATCTATATCATCCTGTTTCTCTCTATCCCCCTCATCGGCTTGGCGATTAACAAAATAGGTCAGAAGCTAAAACTTGTCACCAAAATCGTCGGCATGTTGAGTGCTCTGGTTTTTCTACTGGTGGTTATTTCAGGCATATCCTTGCAGAGCCTAACCAATATTGGCGCATCACTCGCTGAGATAGCAGAAGCCGATATACCTCTCAATAACGCTGTTGCAGAGGTCACCATTAAACAGCTTGAACAGGCACTCTCAACAGAGCGCGCCATCTCAGCGGCCCTGATGAATAATCAACAAGGTTTAGCAGAGGCTGAACGTAATTTTGCTCGGCTGGCTGAGGAGGTCAACCATGAAATCCGCACAGCAGAACAGGTGATAAAGAGGGGGTTGCAGCTTGCTTACAACGATGAATCCAGAGATAACTTTAAAAGTTCATTTAAACAACTTGAGAAGATTGGTGCAGAGCATTCAAACTATGATCGTCATGCTGAACAAATCTTTGATCTCTTAAATCAAGGCAAAGTTAATGACCCAGTAGTGCATGATCTGCTACGCGACATTGAGCGTGAAGAGAAGCAACTGGATCATGAGCTAGCATCTCTCCTTAAGAGCATTGAGAGCTTCACCTCCCACGCCGCACTTGAGGCGGAGCATTATGAGCAGGCAGCACTCAGACGTACCATTGTCGGTGCCATCTTCTCTCTTCTGCTCGCCCTCACCATGGGTTACATGGTAATCCGCAGCATACAGCAGCAACTTGGTGCGGATCCGGCCCAGGTTCAAGAGTTGGCTCAAGCGATACGCGATGGCAACCTGGCCTATAAAGTAGACACGGGTGACCGTGAGCCGGTGGGCGTCTTTAGGTCGATGATCGAAATGCAGCAGAACCTCACCAAAATCATTGGCAACGTTATCAATAACAGTGAGGATATTGGCACCTCATCAACACAGATCAGCTCAACCGCAGCAACCCTGAGTTCCGGTGCCAATGAACAGGCGGCCGGCATTCAAGAGACCAGCTCGGCCGTT
The DNA here is from genome assembly GCA_021647945.1 of Candidatus Polarisedimenticolaceae bacterium. Classification (GTDB taxonomy): domain Bacteria; phylum Pseudomonadota; class Gammaproteobacteria; order Chromatiales; family Chromatiaceae; genus JAKITT01. Next base: position 7,960 of record JAKITT010000088.1, on the reverse strand, counting down.
GAAGAGATGAGCTCAACCGTGGCACAAAATAGCGAAAACGCCAAAGTGACCGATGGCATCGCTGCTGAGTCCGCTAAAACGGCAGAACAGGGAGGCAAAGCGGTAAAAGAGACCGTTGAAGCGATGCGAAAAATCGCCGAGAAGATCGGTATTGTGGAAGATATCGCCTATCGCACCAACATGCTGGCACTCAATGCTGCCATTGAAGCTGCACGGGCTGGAGATCACGGCAAAGGTTTTGCAGTGGTCGCCGCTGAGGTACGCAAACTGGCAGAGTTGAGTCAGACCGCTGCGGGCGAAATCAGTGAGTTGACCAACAGAAGTGTCGAGGTGGCTGATGAAGCGGGCACACTGCTGGAGGAGATGTTGCCAAACATTCATCGCACCGCTGATCTGGTACAGGAGATCACCGCTGCATCAGATGAACAGGCCTCTGGTATCAGCCAGATCAATGCCGCCATCACCCAATTCGACTCAGTGACCCAGCAGAATGCAGCAGCCTCAGAAGAGCTGGCTGCAGTCGCAGAGAACATGCAGATGAAAGCAACAGACCTGATTAAACAGATCAAGTTCTTTAAGATCGATACTCAACAGCAAGAGGGCCTCAGTGAAAGCAAAGGGTATACCCCTCCCATCAACCCACCCACAGTGAGTGAAACAACAGATGTGAATAGAGGTGACTTCAAACCATTTTCATAATCAACCGACAGCACTGATAACAGACCGTGTGATAGGAAATTGCCCTCTTCGAGGCATTAAGGATTTAGCCAATAATGCAATCAATGCTCTTGTTTAACTTGGGACTGCTCATAATTTGCCAGCCATTTTTTGGAGGACAAAATGACTAAAGTCGCCGAGCCAATATCACACAACCAGATACCCACCATATCTGATCAAGACTTTGAGTCGATCCGGGGCTATCTAAAAAAAACCTCAGGCATTGAACTCACACTTGCCAAAAAGTCACTGGTCACCTCACGGCTATGGCGTCGGTTGCGGCACTACAACTTTGACTGCTTCAGCCAATATGTTGCCCTATTGAGTGATGGCGATCATGCCACCGAACGGCAGTTAATGCTTGATCACCTGACCACTAATGAGACCTACTTTTTTCGTGAGTCCGATCACTTTGAGTATCTCCAGCAGGAGATTTTGCAACCGTATCGCGGCACAGTGCCATTCAGAGTCTGGAGCGCCGCCTCATCAACGGGTGAAGAGGCCTACAGTATTGCCATGGTGCTCTCTGACACACTCGGCATGCGTCCCTGGGAGATCATCGGCACCGATATTAGCCAGCGCGTATTGGAGAAGGCTCGTAGCGGCCACTATGTGATGAATCGTATCGGTGGCATTCCCCAGGAGTATCTGCGGCACTACTGCCTGCAAGGAACAGGGCCTCAAACAGGCACCATGCTTATCGATGACAAAATCCGCAAACATGTCCAATTTAAATCAGCCAACCTCAATAACACGCTGCCCGATATAGGGCAGTTCGATGTCATATTTCTACGCAATGTATTGATCTACTTTAACGAACAAACATGTCGAGAGATCGTTGACAGGGTGCTGGCAAAACTAAAACCTGGCGGCACTTTTTTTATTGGCCACTCCGAAACACTCAATGGCATTACTGATAAGGTCAAACGGGTTGCCCCTACCACCTATATAAAACCTACAAAGAGAGCTAAATGACAACAAATACCATCAAGGTGATGATTGTTGATGATTCAGCTGTGGTGCGTCAGGTCGTCAGCGAGATTCTTGATAGCTGTCCAGATATTGAGGTAATTGCCACCGCAGGTGATCCCATCATCGCCCGCCGAAAAATGGAACGATGTTGGCCAGATGTTCTGCTCCTTGATATTGAAATGCCAAGAATGGATGGACTCACCTTCCTTGAAAAATTGATGAACGAACACCCCACCCCAGTAGTGATGTGTTCAACCTTAACCCAAGAGAACAGCCGTACAAGCTTGAAGGCCTTTCGCCTAGGTGCAGTGGAGGTCGTAGGCAAACCAACCCGCAACCTAGCACACACACTACATGACTCAGGCAAACAGCTGATTCAAGCCATTCGAACCGCCTCTAAAGCCAATATAACGGCACTTAAGAAGAGCTGTAAGCCGGCCGTTACATTAACTAACACACCAAAACTCTCCGCAGATGTGATGCTTGATAAGGGCACTGCCCGACATCAGATCAATGAGAGAATCATTGCAATAGGTACATCAACAGGTGGGACCCAAGCACTCGAGCTGGTACTGAGCCAGCTACCCACCCATATGCCTGGCATTGTTGTGGTACAGCATATGCCTGAAAAATTCACCAAACCCTTTGCCGAGCGTCTCAATCGCTGTAGCGCACTTGAGATTAAGGAGGGGGAAGATGGCGATGAGGTGCGCCCCGGTCGCGTCATAATCGCACCAGGTGGACGCCATATGCTGGTTCAACCCAATAAGCAGAAGCTCTGCATAGCAATAAAAGATGGCCCTTTGGTAAGTCGTCATCGGCCATCTGTCGATGTACTGTTTCGTTCAGTAGCCAAGCATGTCGGTCATAATGCATTGGGAATTATCATGACCGGTATGGGTGATGATGGGGCAAATGGATTGGGCGAGATGAAAGAGACAGGTGCACCAACACTTGGGCAAGATGAAGCCTCTTGTGTGGTTTATGGCATGCCCGCAGTTGCAGCGAACCGTGGCTTTGTCAACAAGGAAGTTCCCCTAGATATGATTCATATGGAGATGATCGCTTTTGCAAGAAGATCGAGATAACCCCGATCTCTTTTGCATATTTTTCAGGGCATGTTGGCCCTTTAAATCATCACAGGATCTCTAATTGAAGAGATATAGAGGGATATATATGAGTACTAAAAAACCATCAACAATTCTTCTGGTTGAGGACAATGAGCTAAGCCGTGAGATGTTATCTCGCCGACTACAGCGTGAAGGCTACTTAGTATCGACCGCAAATGATGGCTCTCAGGCGATCACCTCAGCAACTAAATTAGCCCCTGATCTGATCCTGATGGATATGTCACTGCCTGTCGTGGACGGCTGGGAAGCCACCAAAAAACTCAAATCTGGAAGCACCACCAAGAACATTCCCATCATCGGTCTCTCGGCACACGCCTTAACATCAGATCAAGCAAAAGCACTCGAAGCGGGGTGTGATAGTTATGACACCAAACCCGTTAATCTGTCTCGTTTGATAGCACAAATAGAACAACTAGTCTGACCAAAGAAACCTCTAAAAAAAGATACCTAAACAACACCTTAAAAAGCGTGGATAATCACAGCTATTCCACTGAATAACATAAGAAATTATATACATGGATAAGAAGATGGCAGCGTGCTGCAAAATAATCTCGCAGCCGACTAATAATCGATTAAATCACCCTTAAGTTTTCCATACAGCAGCCGAGTACATAACAGACATAACATTTAAGAAAACCCAAAATAAGCCATGACACTTTTATCCTGGCCGAGCAATCCAATACAAAATAGCAACTCTCTGGGGATATGGATGCAAATAAGCACGATCAAGTCATACTCTTCTCTTCATATAGCCCTAGGAATTATTTCAGCGGCTGCATGTGCCATCAGCGCAATTTGGACAGAGGCGGCATGGGTGTTGGCCCCCCTCTTAATGGCCATCATCATACTCAACGGTAAACAGCAACAAGATAGATATAAAGAGCTATCGGCTGACTATGAGGAGAGCCAATCACTGCTGGCCTCCCAACCTACCTCAACAGATGAGATACCTGGGTTAACAACAGTATGTGAACAAGCCATGCCAATCTGGGCAAGACAGATTGAGACGGTGAGTACCATCACTGAGGAGAGCGTTTGTGATCTCACTATGAAATTCTCAGAATTATCCAGCCAGCTGGAAACCGCCGTTCAAGCATCTGAATCTGCTGCTGGGCATATTGAAGAGGATCAATCAGATAGTGGCTTAGCACACGCCTTTTTCAAAAGCCGGCAAGAACTCACCTCCGTCATTGATAGTCTCTATAAAACCTTCGAGTTTAGAGACAAGATGCTAGAAGAGATTAAAGGGCTGGTAAATTATGCCAAACATCTCAATGAGATGACCAAAACCATTCGAGATATCGCCGCCCAAACAAATTTACTGGCATTAAACGCCTCCATCGAAGCTGCCCGCGCAGGCGAGAGTGGACGTGGGTTTGCGGTTGTTGCATCAGAGGTACGTACACTCTCAATACGCTCTGCCGAAGCCGGTGAAAAGATGTCGGAGGTGGTCAACCAGATAAGTAACGCCGTGGCAAAGGTTGAAAAAAGCGCAATCATTGCAAATGATGAAGATAACAAAGCCGCCAACCAAGCAGAAAGCACCGTAAACACCGCGCTGGAACGTATCCAAGCTGTTTCCGAAGGGTTATGGAGCTCCGCATCAATTCTGCACAAAGAGAGCAGTGGGATTCAGGAGGGCATCAATGAGGTTTTAGTCGCTTTCCAATTCCAAGATCGGGTAACACAAATTTTACAAGCGTTGAAATCCAACATCCTCTTGTTAGAAGAGGAGATAAATAACGCCACAAATGGCACAGCCATTGATAGTGAAAGCTATCTAGCCACCATGCACAGTAGCTACACCACCTTTGAACAGCGTAGCGATCATGTCGATGCTGGAGCAGAAGATGATGCCGATGATGTCCATTTTTTCTAGTGGCAACTCAAGCAGCAATGTTAATTACCTCACTATAAAAACCATAAAACCAGGGAAGCACTGAATAAGTCATGATTGTTTTATGCTAGCTGAAATTGCTCCAATTCAACCAGACTTATTCAGCGCTTCCCTAGATAGAATATGCCATTGAATGTTGTGAAATATCTATTGCAATTGGGACAGCTTCCATCTCCACTCCGTAAATCAAGAACAAACCTCTGCTTGCAACATATCAAGGCAGAGGCAACCGATGTGCAACTCACTGAGGGGCATCATGGAAGATAAAAACAAGTGGGTTAAATACAGAATCGTCGCCTACAGCCTACTCCTCTTAGCGGGTATCGCCTTTACCGGCCTGCTGCTCTTCTTTGCATACCATGAAGGGATGGAAGATGAGCGCTATCAATTCATCGACCAGAGCAACATTGTTAAAGATAGCTTCCTCAACCAACTTATTGGTGCCTCGACACTCCTACACAGCTTTCATACGGTTATTGTATCGTCCAACAACATAAGCCGTATCCATCAAGCAATCGCTGATGATGCCATACAACGAATGACATTTATTGAAGCCGCCTTCAATCTGCCCGTCGTACTGCATAGAGATATGGCGGCATTTGTGACAGAAAAACAGAGCAGCGATCAGCCAAATTTCAATATTATGGTGCTTGACCCGGTCACACAAAATCTCATCCCAGCAACAGCACATGATCTACATCTACACCTGCCCATCCTTTCAGAGAACCTGATCAAGCGAGGGGGCAACTTCACTCCAGGCCTAGACCTAGCCTCACTGCCGGAGATGAACAGCTACATCCAGCAAGCGATAGAGAGTGGCGAAGTGATTTTTGCTCCTGATAAACGCCCCAATAAAGAGGCCAGTAGCTACTTGGCATTTTTAGCCGTTTATAGCGACAAATTCATCTCCACTAAACCCACAAAAAGGGGCCGACAAGTCGCCTCAATTATTACACTATTTATCAATACAGCCACCAAACCCAATAGCACTGAAGAGAACAGCCAGCTAAGTTTCAGGCTCTATGTCGATGCACCTCAGCGTGGTGCCAGCTCAGGGTCAACCATTTACCAAAAAAAACACAACAGCCTAACTCAGCAGTCATCGATTAAAACATTAACCTTTCACCACCCCTTCCATGTTAACAACCAGTCGCTGGTGTTGGAGGTCAATAAACATCTGTACCAAAGTGATATCAATCCTATTGGTTGCATTCTAGCCATCATTTTTGGCAGTGGCTTAACCATTTGCTTGTTAACATTAGCCACCATAATAGGCAAACATGAGCAACGCCTATTCAATTACAACCAATTATTACTCGATAAAAAGGCAGAGCTATTATCCCGTGAAGCCCACCTTAAAGCGATTTTAGAGAGTGCCAAAGATGGCATCTTAACGATCAATTCCAAAGGCATCATCCAATCCTGCAACAGCGCCACATTGGCTATATTTGGTTATAGACTAGATGAAATGGTGGGGCATAACATCGCCATGATCATGCCCGAGGAGTATGCAAGGACCCATGACACAAAAATTAAAGACTTCATTACACATAACAAAACAGTCACCAATGGAACGGGGAGACTTCTTGAGTGGCCTGCCGTCAAAAAAAATGGTGAGGTTTTCCCACTAGAGCTATCTACAGCGAGGATTATTGTCTCTGAAGAGATCATATTTGTCGGTATATTGAGAGACATCAGCCTACGTAAACAGACTGAGAAGAAAGAGCAAGAGAGTAAATTAGAGCATGCTAGGGCAGAGGCGGAATATCACGCCAAAAACTCATTTTTTGCCATGATCAGTCATGAAATGCGTACCCCACTTGCCTCCGTCATCGGTTATGCCGAGTCACTACTCGATGTGAACGCCACTAAAGAGCACAAAATTTCATCGATAGAGACCATTATTCGTAATAGCAACCATCTACTTAGAATAATTAACGAGATACTTGAACTATCAAAAATCAACTCATCAGATTTCCAAATCAATGCAGAACCTGTCTCTATTATCTCCATCATTGAGGATGTAAAAGAGCTCATAACACTGCAAGTTAAAGAGAAAAAACTCGATTTTAAAATCAATTACCACTTTCCACTACCCAATGAGATAGAGGCTGACACACTGCGTATAAAACAGATACTCTTTAATCTGTTAGATAATGCGGTCAAGTTTACCGATGATGGCAGCATCACCATTGAGGTCAGTTATGATGTCAATAAAAAACAGCTGCACATCGCAGTCATTGACACAGGTACAGGCATCACCGAACAACAGCAAGTGAGGATATTTGGCCACTACCAACAAGATGACTATCTCACCTCACAAAAACATGGAGGTACAGGCTTAGGACTATCCATTGCACAGAAACTTGCACAGCTACATAACGGCAACATTAAGGTCACCAGCACCCTTGGCAAAGGAAGTTGCTTCGAGTTCTATATGGACGTCACGCATAGTGAAACGGCGTTACTCACAGCACTACCACAAGAGTTCATCGATAAAAATTATTGTGTACCTATTTCAATATTTAAAGAGAAAAAACTCACTGGAGATATATTAGTCGCCGAAGATAACCCAGATATGCAGGGTTTGATTAGCTACTACCTAAAGTCTCTCGGGGCCAGTTTCACCATTGTTGAAAATGGCCAACAGGCCGTTGAAGCCGCCACGGAACGATCATACAATCTTATTCTTATGGATATGCAGATGCCCATAATGAATGGTATTCAAGCGGTTAAAAAACTAAGAGATTCCGGCTATCAACACCCTATTGTTATGTTAACCGCCAATGCCATGGAAAAAGATCGCACCACAAGTCTTCAGATGGGTTGCGATGAATTCCTATCCAAACCCACTGCTGTCCCGTTAACTTTCACAGCAAAGCCATCTGATTAATATCAAATTGTTTGTCATGTATAGGATCGCCTCGCAGCAGGGCCATCAAGTCTCGTTTTTCAAACAGATTGAGCTGCAATAAACGAAGAATCTGCTGCATACTTTTCTTTAGCTTCGACTGGAACTTGATAAAGGCCAGGAGCAGATACATACATAGCGCTACCCATATTTGAGTCATGACCGCATTCTTACTCGTGCCAATAAAGGATTTAATTTTCAGATTTTGCTTGATCCATTTGAAGAACAACTCAACATCCCAGCGTGCCTTATAGATGTCGGCAATGGTCTTAGCTGCCAACTTGAAATGGTTGGTCAGGAAAATGTAGTGCTTGCCCGTTATCGGATCACGGT
>JAKITT010000087.1 GCA_021647945.1 Candidatus Polarisedimenticolaceae bacterium | reverse complement strand
TCTATCGACTTGTCGGAAGCAGGGCGTCAGTGCTGCTGTGGCTATGGGCCTTGCGTTCAAAGGACTCCTGCCTGAATTTTGCACGTGCGCGGTGAGCACGGAGTTCACTGACGCTGAGTAGTTACCGCCGGTTTAATTATGGTTTCATTGGAGCGGGAAACGAGACTCGAACTCGCGACCCCAACCTTGGCAAGGTTGTGCTCTACCAACTGAGCTATTCCCGCATACCGTTGAAACGCCGGCTATTGTAGCTTCACAAACTTTTCTGTCAAGCACCGATCTCATCATTTTGTGCTTTATTTTTTATTTGACTGGCCACTCAGCGTTGGCCATGCGGCGCGAAGGTAGACCACCATTGACCAGAGGGTCAGAATGGCGGCGACATAAAGCAGCACATAACCCGTGGTAGTGACGGGAATTCCCCAGATGTCCTCTTTGAAAATAAGGAATCCAATGGCACTCATCTGCATGGTGGTTTTCATTTTCCCAATAATGGAGACGGCCACCTGAGCGCGTGAGCCAATCTCGGCCATCCACTCTCGAAGGGCTGAAATGGTGATCTCACGACCAATGATGATGGCGCAAGGTAGGGCAAGTATCGGGCTGGGGTCTGCCTCAATCAACAGAATGAGGGCGACAGCCACCATCAGCTTATCGGCTACCGGGTCAAGAAATGCGCCCAATGGGGATGACTGCTGCCAACGTCGGGCAAGATAACCATCTAACCAATCGGTGAAACCGGCGAGACCAAAGACCACAGTACAAGCGATACGCGCCCACTCGAAGGGGAGGTAGAAGACGATAACAAATACCGGGATCAACACAATACGTAGCATTGTGAGGAGATTTGGGATGGTCCAGAGACCGTGATCATTACTCTTGTTCATGAAATGTATGATAAATCAGTTGGGCCAATGTTCGGCTAATGCCATCTACCCGGGCGATATCTTCCACCCCGGCCTCGGAGAGCGCTTGCAGACCGCCAAACTGCTTGAGCAGTCGCTGGCGGCGTTTTGGGCCAATACCTGCAATCTGTTCAAGACCTGACTCTCTTCTGCTCTTAGCGCGTCGTTTTCGGTGCCCAGTGATCGCAAAGCGGTGTGCTTCATCCCTGATCTGTTGAATCAGAAGCAGCGCTGGCGAATTGGGTGGAACCATTATAGGGGCATCCTGGCCATACAAAAAGAGCTGTTCTTTACCAGGCACACGATCTGGCCCTTTGGCAATGCCGACCAGCAGCGGCACAATACCCACCTCTTGCAGCGCCTCATGCACCGTATTGATCTGCCCTTTACCGCCATCAATGAAGAGAATATCGGGTACCCTGCCCTCCCCTTTCTGGATGCGCATGTAGCGACGTGTCAGTGCTTGATGCAGCGCGGCGTAGTCATCACCGGGGGTAATGCCCTCTATATTGAAGCGGCGATAGTCCGAAACCAAAGCGCCTAATTCATTGAAGACCACACATGAGGCGACAGTCTGTTCACCTCCGGTGTGGCTGATATCAAAACACTCAATACGGCTGGGAATCTCATCCAACTCCAATAAATCCCGCAGCGCTTCAATGCGCCGTTGATGATCTGCATTGCTGGCAAGGCGCGCCTTGAGTGAGAGGTCGGCATTATTTTTTGCCATCTCCAGCCAGCGTGCTCGCTCAGATCGAACTTGACCACGAATGGCGACCCGGTGCGATGTTTGGCTGCTTAGCGCATCCTGTAGCACGCTCTGATCACTCGGCATATGGCTGACAATAATCTCTGACGGCACCGCTTTGCCCAGATAGTGCTGAGCGATAAAAGCGGAGAGAATATTTTCACTACTCGCCCCGGCAGGGATCTTGGGAAAGAAGACTTTGTTGCCAAGATTTCGGCCATTACGAATAAAAAAGAGCTGCACACAGGCAGTACCGGCGGTGAGTGCAACGGCAATCAGATCGAGATCACCCCGCTCACCACTGACATACTGCCGCTCCTGAACCTTTTGCAGACTTGAGATCTGATCACGATAGCGGGCCGCCTGCTCAAACGCCAGTTCACTGGCGGCCTGCTCCATTCGCGCCACCAACGCATCAACCACCTGATTACCTTTGCCCTCAAGAAAGAGGATCACATTATCGACATCCTTGGCGTACTCCTCTGGACTGATCAGATCAACACAGGGGGCTGTGCAGCGTTTGATTTGGTACTGCAAACAGGCACGTGAACGGTTGCGGTAGAAGCTCTCATCACACTGTCGAACGGGGAAGAGCTTCTGCAATATATGCAGCGTCTCACGCATTGAGCTGGCACTGGGATAGGGGCCAAAATAGCGCCCCTTCTCCCTTTTTCTACCACGAAAAGAGCTAATGCGTGGAAAGGTCTGCTCCGTTGAGAGATAGATGTAGGGGTAACCTTTGTCATCACGCAGCAGGATGTTGTAACGTGGTTTGAGTGACTTGATCAGGTTATTTTCAAGAATCAGCGCTTCCGCTTCGGTGTGGGTCACGATGATCTCAATGGTCACAATCTGGGAGACCATCAACTGCAAGCGCCGATTTAAGCCGCGTTTAAAATAGCTGCTGACCCGCTTTTTGAGGTTTTTGGCCTTGCCCACATAGAGAATTTTCTCCTCGGCACCGATCATACGATAGACACCGGGACAACCGGTTAGGGTGTTGAGAAAGGCTTCAGCATCAAATGGTTTTTCCGTGCTTTGCTCACTCATAACGATGGCTAGTGCGTTGGCAGGTTAAGGCACTAGCCCGGACATTTCATGAATTTGCATAAAGATCACGTAGGATATTGGTTTCACAGGGAAATTTCTGAAGGAGCTTCGTATCAGTGATTACGGACGACTGAAGAAATATTTCCTGTGAAATCAATAGACAAGCGAGATTATACATAATTTATGAAATGTCCGGGCTAGGCTCACCCTACGCGCTAATGAGTCCCTGCGCAGTGCGAAACACCTGCTGAAACATATCGGGCGTAAGACGACGCGTTTGTGTGTTGTATCGACTGCAATGATAAGAGTCGAGTAGTTGTAGGCCATTGTTAAGCGAGTGAAGTGCTGCGTGAGCAAATTTATAACCACTCAGCTTCTCACCACAGGCCTTTAGCACCGATCGATGAGCAATGCCCCCCAATGCAAGCACTACCGCATTTTCTGGTAACGCCTCCAACTCCTGCGTTAAGAACGCATTACAGAGATTGATCTCAGCACCGGTCGGTTTATTTTGCGGCGGCAGACACTTCACGGCATTGGTGATGCGACAGTTGAAAAGCTGTAGTCCATCATCAGCCGCCGTCGCTTCGGGCTGATTGCTGAAACCGTATTGATGGAGCGTCTTATAGAGCAAGATGCCGGCATGATCACCGGTAAAGGGGCGCCCCGTCGCATTGGCACCATGCATGCCAGGGGCCAACCCAACAATCAGCAGATGCGCCTCTGGGTCACCAAAGGGTGCAACAGGCCGGGCATGGTAAGAGGGGTGGTCGATCTTTACTTGGTCAAGAAAGGTGGCCAGCCGTGGACAGATGCGGCAGGCAGGATCAAACAGCGTCATTCAATAATTCCAAAACGGTAGGCTAGGCGGGTCAATTCAACATCATTGGCCACAGAGAGTTTCTCATAGACGCGCTGACGATAGGTGCTGACTGTTTTCGGGCTGAGATTGAGGGTATCTGAAACCTCTTGGTTCTTCTTACCTTCCAGAATCAACATCGCCACCTGCATCTCACGATGAGAGAGCAGTACAAAAGGCGAGGTATTCTGATCTTGGCCGCTCCACTCTGCCAAGGCATGTTTTTTTGCCATTTCAGATGAGATATAGGGAAAACCTTTAGCAACAAGATGAATGGCATTCAACATCTCATCCGCAGGACACCCTTTGGTCAGATAGCCCATCGCCCCCGCCTCATGTAGACGAGCGGGAAACGGATCTTCATCATGTACTGTCAATGCAATCACTTTGAGACTGGGGTAGCTACAAAGAATACGACGCGTCGCCTCAATACCCCCCATTCCTGGCATCCTTACATCCATCAGCACAATATCGGGTTTTAATTGAGCGACCTGCTGTAGCGCCTCCTCCCCAGAGGAGACCGCGCCAACAACCTCAACTCCACCCGCTCTAGTTAGAATCTGTTGAATACCAGTTCTAACCAGTTCATGATCATCAACTAGAAGAACTTTTATCATTCAGGCCTCGTCTACACTGAATCAAGATTCCTATAACGTGAATCGCTACATCCCTTATAGCCACACTTATTAGGATGGTTGAATATCAGCATACTATCAAGTGCAATTGATTAACATTTTCATCTCACGTACCGCCGTCGCCAGACCACTAAATAGCGCACGGCTAATAATAGAGTGGCCAATATTAAGCTCTTTGATACCTGCTATAGCCGCAATGCTCGTCACATTATGGTAATCAAGGCCGTGACCGGCATTAACCTGTAGCCCCAAACCTTGACCATATTCAGTTGCTTGAATAATACGCTGTAACTCTTTATCACGCTCACTACCCAACGGCAGATCGGCATAGTGCCCAGTGTGCAGCTCAATAACGGGGGCACCGCACTCGGCGGCGGCGTCCAACTGTCGTGGGTCCGCATCAATAAAGAGTGAGACACGAATACCGGCGGCCGCCAATTCTGCACAGTAATCTTTCAGATAAGCAAGGTTGGCCAACACATCAAGCCCCCCCTCTGTGGTTAGTTCTGCTCGCTTCTCGGGTACTAGACAGCAGTCATGCGGCTGAATACGGCAGGCGATGGCGCGCATCTCCTCGGTCGCAGCCATCTCTAAATTCATTCGGGTTTGCAGAATATCGGCCAGCATATCGACATCACGATCCTGGATATGTCGACGATCTTCACGCAGATGCAGTGTAATCACATCTGCCCCCGCCTGCTCAGCCACCAGTGCCGCCTGAATCGGTTCTGGATAGCGGGTGCCACGCTGCTGACGCAGGGTGGCAATGTGATCAATATTGACACCCAACAGGCGCTCTTTAATGGTCTCTTGTTTACTCATGCTCTTCTGCTAACCGTTGTTTAAAGTTTAGTGATTTAGGGTTCCAATCTCTCACCACGATGAAGCCCAGCCGCGGCAAGGGTACTGCTCCTGCGGAATTTTTGCTAGCCAAGCTGTGCGCCACTAAGAATAACGCTGCTCTTACTAGATCTTATCGCTTAGCGATGGTTTGATGGGTCGGAACAGCTCTCGGCTCTTCAGCGGTTTTGTACCGAGATAGTGTGCTAAAACCGAACGCATCAGCCGTTTGGCCTCTTGTGCCGCCACCCGCTCCAGTGGCTCAGCACGGCTCAATGCCAGTAGGGTGCTGCCACGGAGAGTAGATCGATCCCGGCGTTGGCCTGTTACTGGCACAGGGCCATGCTCAATCTTGTAGTGGTAGTGAAGATCTGGCTGCAACGGCTCACCCGTCGCTTGGCAGTTGAGCAGCAGACCATAACCTAATGTCTCCAACATACCGATCTCAAAATAGCGCAGCGCATGATCCAACAACGCTCCCTGCGCCAGCTCAGCTAAAGTCTGCTCATACTGTTCAAACAGCACGGGGTGTGGATCATTTCTAGCAGTCATCCGCATCAACAACTCACTGAGATAGAGACCACAGTAAAGCGCTGTGCCGGTTAACATATAGGGTCGACGCTCTGAATCGATGGTCGTGATATTGCGTATCTCACCTCGTCCAGCCAAACCAAGTTGTAACGGATGAAAACACTGTAGCTCACCCTGTTTTTTAGATCGGTTTGATTTCACCCCTTTGGCGATGGCCGGAAACCGACCTAGCTCTTTGCTAAAAATCTCCAGCAATAGACTGCTGTTTCGATAGTCTCGACGATGCAGGATGTAACATTCGTATAGTTGCATGTTTTGAGACTAGGGAGCCTCTGATTAAGTTTGGTTGCACTAAAGCATAAGATTCGCTAAAGCCCAGCTAAAATTTAGGGTGAGATAAAACTGTTCCGTTATTCACCATACCCCAAACGGCTTAGGGAGGACTCATCACTGGACCAGCTCTTCTTCACTTTAATCCAAACCTGCAAAAAGACCTTTTTATCAAAAAACTTCTCCATGCCAATACGCGCATGTTTAGAGACCTCTTTCAAAGCCGCACCATTTTTGCCAATGATGATCGCTTTTTGGCTCGCCTTCTCAACCCAAATGATGGCAGCAATCCGATAGAGATTACCCTCCTCTTTGAACTCCTCGATTTCAACGGAGAGTGCATATGGCAATTCCTGGGCATAACGCCGTGTGAGCTGTTCACGAATCAGTTCAGAAGCGAAAAAGCGCTCCGAACGATCGCTCAACTGATCATCAGGGAAGAAATTAGCCCCCTCTGGCATATGCTTCATTGCCAGCGCTTCCATCGTCTCGATATAAAGCCCCTTGCTGGCAGAGATCGGGATCACATCTTCAAAGGCATAGCGCTGTGACATCTCATGCAGGTAGGGCAACAGCCGCTCTTTTGACTTCACTTGGTCACACTTATTGACCGCTAAAATAACCGGTGACTCCTGCTTGAGGAGAAAGTTGAGTACCTTCTCATCTTCTCGTGTCCACTTCAGCGCCTCAACGACAAAGATGATCAGATCCACCTCAAACAGCGACGCCTTGGCTGTGCGGTTGAGGTAACGATTCATAGCATGATCAGCACGATCATGAATACCCGGCGTATCAACGTAGACAATCTGTCCCTCTTCTGTCGTTTTGATACCGAGAATACTGTGCCGAGTTGTCTGCGCCTTGTGTGAGGTGATCGCCACTTTCTGACCAATAACACGGTTCAAAAGTGTCGATTTACCAACATTAGGCCGGCCTACGATAGCCACATATCCACAACGATTACTCACACCCTAACTCCTTCAACATCATTTCTGCTGCCGCCTGCTCTGCTTTTCGTCGACTGGTACCCTTTGCAGCCACCTGTCGTCCTATCTGTTTCTGTTGGCAACTCACTTCAAAGATCATCTCGTGTTGGTTGCCTGATGTGGCGATAACATCATAGAGAGGCAACTCATACTGTTTTGCCTGTAGATACTCTTGCAGACGTGTTTTGGGATCTTTTTGCTGCGTATCAAGACTAATCGCCTCAAGACGGCGCTTAAAAAGCTGACAAATAACTTTACGTATCGCTTGATAACCGGCATCAAGATAGATGGCGGCAAATATCGCCTCCAGCGCATCGGAGAGAATGGAATCACGTGTCTGGCCACCACTGCGCAGCTCTCCAGTACCAAGATTTAAGCAAGGGCCCAATTTGAGTTCACGTGCCACTTCAGCCAGTGTTTCACGCTTCACCAGGCCTGCCCGCAGTCGACTCAACTGCCCCTCATCGGCCAATTCAAAACGGCTATAGAGTTCATCAGCAATAACAAAGCCAAGAATAGAGTCGCCCAAAAACTCAAAACGTTCGTTGTTGATGCCACTGGCGCTTCGATGTGTCAGCGCCCGTTCTAGCAAACCTTTATCAAAAAATGAGTGACCAATAGCACGACGAAGCGGCTCAATCGGTGCCCTCAAGGCTTCATCTCTATCTGGTCACTAAATGTTATCAGCACTTCCATGTTATGAACAACCGGCTCCTTAACTTGGTAGTTAAGCTCAACAAACATTGTATGGTTCTTTTTGGTGATGGTGATATCATTGCTTGAGACACCCGTGATCATATTCATGTTAAAGCGTTTGCCTAACAGTGCACGAATTTCAGCCCTCGATTTGCGACCAATATCGGGCTCATCCTGAAGAGACTCGATAATAGTCACCACGGTGGCATGTTGCATATAAACAGGCACTATCCTGAAGGCCATAACAGCAATCACGGCAACAATGGCGATAGCCATCAGCCATCCGGTATAGCTCAAACCACGCTGTTTATAGAGACTTTTATTCATTTGTCATTCAACCTCAGTTGATACCGCTACCTAAACGTTCCCATGCAATCGGAAGAGTACCATTACGACCGGAGTCCCAGTGCATCCATATGGCAAAGGCCTTTCCAACCAAATTCTCTTCTGGCACAAACCCCCAACAGCGACCATCGTTACTATTGTCTCGATTATCACCCATTACAAAATAGTGTCCTTCCGGCACGGTGATCGTGCCAGCGCGCAGAACCTGGCAGCCAGCAGGCAGATTGGGCGCATACGGATCGCGTAGAATGGCATGCTCAACCTCACCAATACTCTCCACCGATTTCGTCCATCCAGTCTGTCCGATGCCAGAACCGACACCGACATAACGCCCCACTTGAATCTGCGGCATCACCTCGCCATTAATTCTCAGCACTTTATCGTAATAAGAGACCGTATCACCAGGAAGACCAATGGTGCGTTTGATGTAATCAACACTCGGCTCTTTAGGGTAGCGAAAGACAATGACGTCACCGCGTTCAGGCAGACCGATATCCACCACTTTTTTGTTGATTGATGGCAATCTCAGCCCATAAGCAAATTTATTGACCAGAATAAAATCACCCACCAGCAGCGTCGGCATCATTGAACCCGATGGAATGCGGAAAGGTTCAGCAATAAATGAACGCAGAATCAGTACCGCAAAAATGACCGGAAAGAAGGAGCGGGCATATTCGACAATAAGCGGCTCTTTAATCAGTAACTCATCAATCTTCTCTGCCGTTGATTTTGCTTCAGCATCTCGACGCCTCTGCGGCGCAAATAGCAGCGAATCAAGCAGCCAGATCATGCCAGATACGAAGCTGGCAATAACAAGAACCGTTGGGAAATCTATATTCATGCAGGTTTTCTTTTAATCATAATTATTTGATTACAGCTAATATTTAATCGTCTTTGCCAATTTTTAGCACAGCAAGAAAGGCCTCTTGTGGGATCTCAACACGGCCCACCAGCTTCATCCGTTTCTTACCCGCTTTCTGCTTCTCTAGCAGTTTGCGTTTGCGCGAAGCATCGCCACCATAACACTTGGCAGTGACATTTTTCCGTAGCGCTTTAACCGTTGTCCGAGCGATGATGTGGCCGCCTATCGCCGCCTGGATCGCCACTTCGAACATCTGCCGAGGAATCAACTCTTTCATCTTAACAGTCAGTTCACGCCCTCGGTACTGGGCTTGATCTTTATGAACAATGATCGACAGTGCATCCACCTTGTCGCCATTAATCAACACATCCAATTTAATCAGAGGTGCCTCTTGAAAGCGGTTGAAGTTGTACTCAAAAGAGGCATAACCACGGCTCACCGATTTCAACCGATCAAAAAAGTCGAGCACCACTTCATTTAAAGGTAGCTCAAAATGGATCTGCACCTGTCCAGCCAGATACTGCATATCTTTCTGCACACCGCGCTTTTCAATGCAGAGTCCCATCACGGCACCGAGATAGTCCTGCGGCACCAAGATATGGGCATCGATAATCGGCTCACGCACCTCTTCAATCTTATTCGATTCAGGCAGATCTGCAGGATTATCCACCTTGATCACATCACCCGAGATGGTCTCCACCTCGAAGATAACCGTCGGCGCAGTGGTGATCAGATCTTGATCATACTCACGCTCCAACCGCTCCTGAACAATTTCCATATGCAGCATGCCAAGAAAGCCACAGCGAAAACCAAAACCGAGCGCCTGTGAGGTCTCTGGCTCATAAAATAGCGAGGCATCATTGAGGCGCAGTTTGGCCAGTGCACCCCGTAGATCTTCATAATTGTCTGACGAAACGGGATAGAGCCCAGCAAAGACACGCGGCATAATCTGCTCAAAACCAGGCAGCTCCGTGTCAGCTGGCCTATCTGCATGCGTAATGGTGTCACCCACGGGAGCACCATCAATCTCCTTGATACCGGCGATGACATAACCCACTTCACCACACTTAAGTTCAGAGAGATCTTCACGTTTGGGCGTGAAGACCCCCACTTTATCAACTTGGAAGACACGCCCAGAGGAGAATATCATCATCTTATCTTTCGGTTTGAGCGTACCGGCGACGACACGAATCAGTGAGATCACGCCGACATAACTATCGAACCATGAGTCAATGATCAATGCCTGTAGTGGCGCATCAGCATCACCGACAGGCGGAGGGATTTTTACAATCAGCTCCTCCAGCAGCTCAGGAATACCGAGGCCGGTTTTGGCACTCACCCGAATCGCATCCTCTGCTTCAATGCCGATGATCTCTTCAATCTCGGTGATCACCCGTTCAGGTTCGGCGGCTGGCAGATCAATCTTGTTGAGAACAGGCATCACCTCTAACCCCTGTTCGATAGCGGTGTAGCAGTTGGCAACACTCTGCGCCTCGACACCCTGTGCTGCGTCAACGACCAGGAGCGCCCCCTCACAAGCGGCGAGTGAACGGGAGACCTCGTAGGAGAAGTCGACATGTCCGGGGGTGTCGATAAAGTTAAGCTGGTAGGTCTCACCGTTGTTCGCTTTGTAGTGCAGCGTGACACTCTGCGCCTTGATCGTGATGCCACGCTCACGCTCAATATCCATCGAATCGAGAACCTGGCTCTCCATCTCACGCTCTGATAGACCGCCACACAACTGGATAAAACGGTCGGCAATGGTCGATTTGCCATGATCGATATGGGCAATAATGGAGAAGTTTCGTATGTGTTGGAGGTCTGTCATCTCTGTATCTATCGTGTGTTGACCGCCATTCAGATATCGATGTATGGGATGGACAGGCAACAGATTTTAAAGCGCAGCTCTAACCCATTGAAAAGCGGAACATCCAAGTATGGAGATCCCGTTGGTCAAATTGATACAACTGCTTCTATTGAATGGGGGGATGATAGCAGATCAAGACGCCTGCAAGTAACTGTGCAACCGTTTTTCATTGAAGTGATAGTGGAAGATCTCAGCGTCACCATCCATTAACACCGGAACCAGTTCGCCATACTTTTCATCCAGCGCTGGATCGGCATCGACATCAACCACCTTTATCACAAATTGCAGCGCTTTTTGCCGCTTCTGTAGCGCCTCTAGCATCACATCACAGAGCGAGCAGTAGATACGAGAATAGAGTGTCAACTCTCTCACTCTGTAGGCACCTTGATAGCGAGAAAGATCGGCCCACTGCGGCGCTGCAACAGCACAGCCACTGACTTTCCTACAGGCAGCGCCTCAACCAAACTGGCAAACTGCTCGACACTGGTCACCTGCTGACTATCAATCATCAAAATAACATCACCCGCCTCAACGCCCGCTTTTGCAGCAGCACCCTTTTTGACCGCCTCAACCATGACGCCATGCCCAGCTTGCACCTGAATCTGCTCACGTAGTTCATCATTCAATGGCATCACTACCATACCTAAACGGCCAGCCGTTGGCTCTTTTTTCAGGCTCTGGGTCAGTATCTGGTCATCCTCTTGCGGCAATTCACCAATCGTCACATGCGTGGTCATCTCAATGCCATTTCGTAAAATCACCACCTCCGCCGGACGATCAACCCGCGCCATACCGACCAGAGGGGGTAATGCAGCAGAGTTAGGCACCTCTTTACCATCAAATTTCAACACCACATCACCCGGCAGGAGTTTGGCATCTGCGGCAGGGCTATCGGGCAACACACGCGCCACCAACGCACCGCGTGGCTGCGACATACCAAAGCTCTCAGCCAACTCACGCGTGACATCCTGAATCAACACACCTAACCAGCCCCGGGTGACACGTCCCTTGCTCTTCAGCTGGTCAGCAACATCTTTGGCTACGTTAATGGGAATGGCAAATGAGAGGCCCATGAAACCTCCCGTGCGACTATAAATTTGTGAGTTGATGCCCACCACCTGACCGGCCAAATTGAATAGTGGGCCACCTGAGTTACCCGGGTTAATCGCCACATCGGTCTGAATGAAGGGGACATAGTTTTCACGCGGCAAGGCGCGTCGCTTGGCACTGACAATACCGGCGGTCACACTCTGTTCAAAACCAAATGGCGAGCCAATCGCCAACACCCACTCACCCACCTTCAGCGCTTCCGCATCACCAAACTCAGCCACAGGCAAATTCTCTGCATCAATTTTGATCAAAGCAACATCGGAACGTTTATCACTACCAATCACGGTAGCGAGATACTCCCGTCGATCACTAGTACGAACGATGATCTCATCGGCCTCAGCAACAACATGGTGGTTAGTCATGATGTAGCCATCATCTGAGATGATAAAACCTGAGCCGAGGGATGTGGTCTCATACGCCTGATCCGGCATGCCACCAGGCGTACCAAAGAAGTGACGGAACAGCTCACCAAAAGGGCTATTTTCAGGAATTTCTGGCAAATCATACCGTTGCAGTTGACGGTTAATGATGTGCTGCTTGGTGCTAATGTTCACCACAGTCTTGCCCTGTTCCTCTACCAACACTGTAAAATCGGGCAGTGAAGCGGCGACGGCTGACTGCAACACCAAGGCAAAAACAAGTGCAGATATAACAGCAAGATGGCCAACAGTGCGATTAAACACGTTCATAAAAACACTCCAGAAAATAGTATCACTCGTCGAGCAACTGGTAGTTGTAACTAAGGAAATGCTGATTAAGTCTGATTGCACTAAAGCATAAGATTCGCTAAAGCTCAGCTAAAAATTAGAGTGAGATGAAACTGTTCTAAAACAATCATGACTTGGTCAGAGGTTCCCTAAGAAAGCTCCGAATATGCCTGTTTAAAATGAACCTCTTGGGAGTTCACATCGTGACGCAACAGCACCGCTTGGTAGCGTGAATCCAGCTCCAACTTCACAGATAACCACTTGACGAAAGCCAGCCCAGCAAAGAGCCCAAAAAGAGCAAATAAAACCGTTGCAAGCTCACCAACACCATTGTCGATATAACGCCCCAAAAGGGCGAACAGAAAACAGGAGAAGAGAGGGGTTAGATAGAAGAGAAACGAGGTTTTAAGCAGCGCCTGCTCCTGCAAGCCGAGAACAATATAGTCATCAATCTGGGCATGAATGGTGTTACGTAGACGCATTCGATTGGCACGATTACCCACCACCTTCGCTAGCGCAGCCGTACCACAACTCGTTTTGGCCTCACAACTACCACAAGTAGATCTGCGAATTGTTTCGACCACCACATAGTCACCATCAAGCTCAACAACGATTGCACTCTCTTCAATCATCTTTTATATCCACCACATCAGATAAGACCATTGCCTGCACCACCTCTCTAACAGTGACGGCAGGAACTTCACCGACGGCCGTCACTTGATAACCATTGATAAGACTGCCCCAGGCATTTATGGCACCCATTTTAGAGGCACCATCTAATCGCGGCTCACTCTCACCCACCTCAACAAAAATGGAGAC
Organism: Candidatus Polarisedimenticolaceae bacterium; assembly: GCA_021647945.1. GTDB lineage: Bacteria > Pseudomonadota > Gammaproteobacteria > Chromatiales > Chromatiaceae > JAKITT01. Next base: position 625 of record JAKITT010000087.1, on the reverse strand, counting down.
AGAGGCCAAACCATCACTCAACACCAGATGTTCGGCACTCTTGCCACCCTCTTTGCTGGAAAGGTGAGTATAAGTAGTGAGCGCGAACCCCATAGGTAGGGCCTGGAAGCTCCAACGACGCTTTTCAACATGGCCATCATACGATTTTTGGCCAACCTCGGGCAGTCTCTTGTTACTTGCCGCACCACTATCTTGACTGGGAATGGTGGGCGATACCTCAAGTGAGGTGAACATAATCTGCTCTAACGGTGTGCCCTGCTCATCCATTAGATCACTCTTTAGCGGCAGACCGCTTGCTTCATCAAGATAGAGACGGTAACCATAGCGATACTCGTCACGTGGAATAATAGCCACCACCTTGGCCGCCCTGCCAGCAATTCTGGCACTGCCCATCATGGAGAATTGATAACGATCAGCGAGTTGCTTTGGGTCGATTAGACCAATCAGGGAGACGCCTCTATTCTCTGGCCGGTAGTCAACCGACACTCGACCCACTTCAGGCATGATGCAGGTCACCGACTCACTATTGCGAATCACTTCACGCGGCGCACCATTAAGAGAGAACAGTCGTTCCTGAACGGTGTCACCATGCACCACATGCAGGATCTCCATCAGCTCTATCTGA
>JAKITT010000086.1 GCA_021647945.1 Candidatus Polarisedimenticolaceae bacterium | reverse complement strand
TGGGCGCAGCCATAAGTCGCTAGAGTGATGCAGCACGCCGAATTGGGGAGACCAAACGAATGCCTGCACCATCGGGAAAAATAACGAAAAACACTGTCAAGCACTTTTTTCGCTGAGTAGTTACCTTCAGGTTAGTATAAATATAGTCTCCATTGAGGCAAGATCCACCTACAGGTAGATAAATGACTATCTTAATATCCGTCGGTTCAGGCAAAGGCGGAAGTGGCAAAAGTTTTGTGGCGGTCAACTTGGCCTCCTCACTTGCCGCAAAGGGTAAACATACGGTACTTATCGACTTAGATATCGGTGGGGCAAATGACCATATCCTGTTCGGATTGCTTAACCCTACAGTTACCTTAGAAGATTTCCTCTCTCACAAAGTCAAATCACTCGAAGAGATTATTCAACCTATTGCCAAGAATTTAGGGCTAATCGCGGGTGCGGGTAACAATCTACAAACCGCCAACATGCCCTATGCGACCAAGGGGCGTCTGATGCGCCATGTCATGTCGTTGGATGCGGATATCGTTATTATCGATATTGGTGCCGGTAGCCACTATAGTTCGCTCGATTTTTTCATGTTTGCTGATCACCAGATCTGCGTCACCACCCCTGAGCCTGCGGCGGTGCTCGACCTCTTTCGTTTTATCAAACTGGCGATGATTCGCAAAATGATGTCTGCATTTATCGCCCACAACCAGGTTAGTAAGGCACTGCGTACGATGGATTTTGATAGCAAGGAGGCGGTGCTTGATTTTGCTGAAGAGAGAGAACCGGGTTGTCGTGATGCGGTGGCCAAGACGGTTGAGGCTTTTGCCCCGCACTTGGTCGTCAACCGAGTGGTCAATGGCCGCAAGTTAAACATTTTTAAACTGGTGAGAATGCTACATGATTACATGGGGGTGGCACTCCCAGGGTTAACCGAGATACCTGAGGATGAGGCTGTTTTGGATGCAGTATGCAGCTATCTTCCCGTTGTCAGCACCGCCCCTCTCTCTCCTGCCTCTGTCTCAATAGATGGGTTGGCCGATAAGCTGCTGAAGCACATTGGCTTGGCTTGATGGTGCTGTCCTAATCTGAACCACTACCCCGCCTCTAGCATCGCTGTTATCTCGTCCGCAGGTACTGCCTTACTAAAATAAAAACCTTGGGCAACATCGCACCCCTGCTCTGCCAAAAGTGTCAACTGTGACTCCATCTCCACCCCCTCTGCGATCACCTTTAAACCTAAACTATGGGCCATCGCAATTGAGGCTGTCACTAACTTTAGGTCGGCCTCATCCAGCGTAATATCATTAATAAAGCTACGATCAATTTTGAGTACACTGAAGGGGTAATTCCTCAGATAACTGAGTGATGAGTAGCCTGTTCCAAAATCATCCATTGCAAGCTTCACCCCAAGATCATTCAAGGCGGCCAGTGACTCATCTATGTAGGTGTGTTGGCTCATCAATACGCCCTCGGTGATCTCCAGCTCCAGTGACCCTTTTGTGATCCCAGATTGCTCAATAAGCCCTGCAATAAAGGGCACCAGACTGGCATCTCTGAACTGATGGGGTGATACGTTAAATGCTACAGAGAATGATGGGTTGGATATTTTTTGCCACTGAGCGGCCATGGCAAGCGCCTCCGTTAAGACAAACTGACCGATAGGTACAATCAGCCCGGAGTGTTCGGCAATGGGGATAAACTCCTCCGGGGAGACTTCGCCTAGCACGGCATTGTGCCAACGTATCAGGGCCTCAACGCCGACCATAGCGCGACTGGCCACATCAATCTGCGGCTGATAACAGAGCCTAAATTCACCACGATCGAGCGCACCATGCATCTGCTCCTCCAAGGCAAGTCTTCGTGCTGCCCCCTGATTCATGCTGTCGGTGAAGTAGGAGTAGGTGTTACGCCCAAGCGCTTTGGAGTGATACATTGCAGAGTCGGCATTGCGCAGCAGGTCTGATGGTGTATCACCATCATTAGGATAGAGTGCAATTCCGATACTCACGGTGAGTATCAACTCCCGATTATCAATCTGGAAGGGGGATCTGAAGTGGTCGATCAAACCCTTAACCACCGGGCGGATGCCAGAGATATCTGACAAGCCACCCAGCAGAACAATGAACTCATCCCCCCCTAGACGACCCACCGTATCACCGTCACGTATCACATGGCGAAGACGCTCAGCAGCACCAATTAATATCTTATCGCCAACACTATGGCCCAACGTATCATTAATCTTTTTGAAGTCATCCAGATCCAGAAACAGCACAGCAACCAAATGCCCGTTGCGTTTAGCCTCGGTTAACAGCTGGAAGAGGCGATCCAGTGATAGAAAGCGATTTGGCAGATCGGTCAATGCATCAAAGTGCGCTTGATGGAGCAGGCGCTTCTCTTGCTGCTTGCGTAGGGTGATGTCCTCTTTTACTGCGAGGTAGTGGCGAACTTTTCCAGATTCATCCAATACTGGGGCAATGTGTGCATGCTCCCAGAAATAGTCACCATTTTTCTTGCGGTTTTGAAACTCACCATGCCACTCTCTGCCCTGTGACAGGGCTTCCCATAGCTCGTGGTATTGGCTCGGAGATGTTTTGCCAGACTTTAATATTCGGGGGTTCTGGCCGATCACTTCGGCTGAGCTATATCCCGTTACTCGCTCAAAAGCGCTATTTACATAGACGATGTGGCCTTTCACTGTAGTGAGCATCACTGAAACAGGGCTCTGCTCAACCGCCTGTGACAGCGTGTGGATCTGCTCTTCAGCTCGCTTACGTTGAGTAATATCATGGATCGTTCCCAATATTTCGATCGCATTATTGTCATCATCAAACTTAAGTTCACCTAAGCCATGAACCCAGCGCACTTCACCTGTTTTCACCTGGATGATTTTATACTCTTTGTCAAAACACTGATGCTGGGTTAGAACCTCATCATGAAAGTATCGGGACATTATCTCCCGAAAATCGGGATGGATTATTTGCAACCAACCGTCGATATTTTTTTTATAGTTTTCATCCACCCCGAAAATCTGCTCAAGCTCAGCCGAAGCACTCCAGCTGTCGCTCTTTATATCTAAAATATAGTGGCCAAATTTGGCCATCTTTTGTGCTGCTGACAACCTGTCAAGGCTCATCTTTAGCGCACTCTCCGCCTGCATCCTTTGCTTGAACCGTAGATCAAGTTGCTGACTCATTCGGTTGAAAGTATTCGCTAACTGGGCAAGCTCACCACTGCCTTGGACATGGATCATCACGCCAGAATCACCTTGTGCCACTGCTTGTGCAGCTGAAACCAGCATTTTGATCGGTCGGGTAATGAAATATCTTAGAAACTCAACCAAAAGGGCCATGGCTAGTAGTAGCAGCAGCCAGATCGGTAGTGTACTAAACCAAGCTTGGCTCCAAGCCTGCTCCTGCTCTGCATGTAGATCGTAGATAAGAAAGAGTGCGCCGGTCTCCATCGCACGTATATCACCCTCATGAGAGGACAGTGTAAGTGGGAAGTAGGCTGAGATCTGTTGCTGAGCGGTTTCAAGGCGGACATCGGGGCGGTTACTCTGCCTTAGCGTGGCAAAACGTTGTGTGTCAAAATTGCTCAGCACTTTAGCCGCCTGTCGCCCTTTTTGTGCGAACCGGATAGAGTGGATAATCTGGCCATGCGCATCAATAGCTGCCAAGGTTCGATAGTGTATATCCACCCCACTTGCTGACAACGCCTGCCCCGCCTCAACCTGGTGACCAACACCAAACTCCTTCACCATTTCACGTTGTAGCAAGGCCATTTGCTGAGTGGCCAAGCGCAAGCCACGTTGGTTAATATCCGAGGCAATATTTTGCTGTGCCATCCACACCATGATCAGTAACAGCATGGCAAAAATGCCGATCACCAGGAGGGGTATCCACAGTTTTAGTGAGATAGATCGTAGGTATTTCATGGGGCACTTTTTGGCAGAAAACGGTGATCCAATAGATCTCTAATATGCAACTTGTTCTTTAACAACTTTCTTTGCAGCATAAAATCAGCGAGCTCTTGCGCCATGCCCTCCAGTTGCCCCTCATCTCTATCCAATAGGGTTATATTCTCCTCAAGCCCAGGCAGGCTCAACTCTTTGTATGCATCCAATATCTCTACAGCGGTTAGACCCAATCGTGCCTCCATGCGGCTTGCTGCATCATCAGGTTGTGTAGAGAGGTATTTGCGTGCCTTAAAGTAGCCATCAAGCAGCTGTTTAAGTGATTGTGGGTGGCGCTTGATAGTGGCCCTGGGGACAACCAAAATATCAACAATGCGGTTAGGGATTTGACGGCTATCGAACAGCAGTCGCGCACCTTGCTGCAACAGTTTTGTTTTGAAGGGTTCAAAGGTCACCACCGCATCAACACTTGAATAACACTCTGGGTGTTCATCCGCCACACAGGGGATGATCTCGACCTCAGTGGGATCCAGTTTTGCTGCATTGAGTACGCCATCAAGCAGAATGGCACCGACAGAACTCTGTTCAACCGCAATGCGTTTACCACGAAGCTCGGCCAATGAAGTGATCTCTGGCTTAACCATCAAAGCATCAGCACCGTGGGAGAAATCCATCACCAGAACCACATGTAGATCAAACCCATCATCCAGCATCGTCAACGCTTCATCGAGGGTCAGCGCAGCGCCCTCAAGCATTCCATTTCGCAAAGCATGGATCACCTCTGATGCAGAGGTTAATTCAACCAGTTTTACTTGAGTATTTGTGTAATAGCCCAAATCACGCGCCAAATAGAGCGGCTCGTAACCAATCCAGACATTGGTGCCAATACGCAAAGGGGCTTCCTGTGCGGGCCCGCAAGCTGAAAGGAGGAGCGCTAAACCAAGGCCAAGAAGGTCTCTTGTGCGTAAGGAGTTCATATCACCACTTTTTTAGCCAATCAGGTCTCTCTCATAACACTAGCATAGCTGCGAAATTGATAGGGAGAAGCGAAGTCATTTACCTCGCTATTAGAGGATGTACATTTTGTGCGTTTCATTTTGGCTGATTTGGATGGTTATCCCTCTTATTGCCATACAACTGCTTTGTGAAGGTGGGACTGAAGACAAAAAAATCATCATCAGAGCGCTACTCGCAGCAGGATGATAGGTGTGCCGGAAATTGGGCATGCTAGAGTGTCGTTTGGTCTTTCTATTTAACATCATACGCTACGTCATCCTCGGCCCTATAACGGAAAAGTTCATATGATAAAAATTGCAATTATATTTGGCCTGTTGATTTCAGCGGTTGTCATCTTATTTGTTTTTTTAGGTTTTATTGCAAGATCAGGTGAGGCGGCTGGCATGGTGGGGGAGGAGTTGCTGAGATGTCCGGCCAAGCCCAATTGTGTCTGTAGTGAGTTTAGGGATGATGTTGATCACTATATAGAGCCTATCGTTATCCCTAGTGATGTTAATGGCGATGTTAAAAGTACGATTAAAGAGGCTATTCAGGTGTTGGGTGGTGAAATTCAGACGGATAATGGTGATTACATTGCGGCCATTTTTTCGTCATCGCTATTTGGTTTTATTGATGATTTAGAGGTTAGGCTCTCTGCGACACAAAGTGTGATTCATACCCGCTCTGCATCTAGGGTGGGTTATGGTGATTTTGGTGTTAATCGGCGACGGGTTGAATCGTTGCGGGAGCTTTTGCATAAACGGTTTGCTGGGGATTAGTCTGAACTTCTTAACTATTCCTAGCCTAAAACAATCACGGCACCTTCTTAGTTAAGAGGCGATTGCCCTTATCTTCGGAATTCTGTCACCTTCTCAAGTTCATAAATGGTCTCTGAGAGCTCCTCTAGTCTGCGTTCAAGAATAGCTTGGGCGTCATAGAGGCCTCTGTTGTAGAAATAGCCGCCCATCTCTTTTGCAAAGAAGTCGATGAGAAATAGCGCATCAAATTGGCCAATTTCTTGATCTAATTCATCATTAAAATAGCGCTGTACCCTCTTGCTGATGATCTCTTTCTCTTCTTTTGAAAATGTAATTTCGGTCATGATGGCTACCTTTTGTGGTGGAAGCTGTTGAGGGTATCTCGTTCTGTATAAGCATGGAATACTCTGATATAAACAGCCCGCTATTCTAGCTCGGACATTTCATAAATTATGCATAATCTCGCTTGTCTATTGGTTCCACAGGAAATATTTCTTCAGTCGTCCGTAATCATTGATACGAAGCTACTTCAGAAATCCCCCTGTGAAACCAATGCCCTACGTGATATTTATGCAAATTCATGAGATGTCTGGGCTGGGGTGTCCCGGCCCAAATCATGATTGTTTTATCTAAAATAATTTCAGCCATTGTGTTGAGGATTACCCAGTGTTAATCACCTCTCGATATGCTGCGATCAAGAGGCAATATGAGGCTCGCCGTTGATGATGATGGCTGTTATGCTTGAACGAATTTGCCGATGATAGAGTGAGCGATAAAACCGATGGAACTCAAAAATATAAACGCGATTGAGAGTGCCGCCAATTTGAGCAAGCGAGAGCACTTTCGCATTGGTATCGCCTTCCTCTTTATTGTCGGCATTATGCTCTTTACTAGCAGTCAAGGTGCCGGTACACCCGATAGTACTTTACTGGTCATTGCCGCCATGATTGGTGGCTACATGGCGATGAATATTGGTGCCAATGATGTGGCCAACAATGTTGGTCCAGCGGTGGGTTCTAAGGCATTAACCTTGACTGGGGCGATTGTTATCGCGGTCATTTTTGAGGCGGCGGGTGCCCTGTTGGCCGGCGGTGATGTGGTGAGCACCATCAAAAAAGGGATCATCGATCCGGCGCTAATTGGTGATAGAGATACCTTTATCTGGCTCATGATGGCGGCACTGCTGGCCGGGGCGCTTTGGCTCAATTTGGCGACAGCCTTTGGTGCGCCTGTCTCTACCACACACTCAATCGTCGGTGGTGTATTGGGTGCGGGTATTGCGGCGGGTGGTTGGGAGATTGCCAACTGGAGCAAGATGGGATTGATTGCGTCGAGTTGGGTCATCTCACCGCTGCTAGGCGGTCTGATTGCAGCGAGTTTTCTCTTTCTGATAAAACGTACCATTACCTATCAGGAAGATATGATTTCAGCGGCTAAGCGGGTGGTGCCGTTGTTGGTGATGTTGATGGCGTTGGCCTTTAGTACCTATCTGGTATTGAAGGGGTTGAAGAAGATCTGGAAGGTCGATTTTTCAACGGCGCTGATGATCGGCTCGGTCATCTCTGTATTGGTCTATGTGGTTGTAAAACCACTGATCCAGCGGTTTGCAGATCGTCTGAAAAATGACAAAGCGAGCATCAATAAGCTGTTTACTATGCCATTGATCTTTGCTGCGGCACTGCTCAGTTTTGCCCATGGTGCCAACGATGTGGCCAATGCAGTGGGGCCGTTGGCGGCGATCAATGATGCCATTCTTCATGGTGGCGTGGTTAAGCAGGCGAGTATCCCGCTTTGGGTGATGATGGTGGGGGCGATAGGCATTGCTATTGGGCTGGCCCTCTATGGCCCAAAACTGATCCGTACTGTGGGCGGTGAAATTACCGAACTGGATCAGATGCGTGCTTTTAGTGTCGCCATGGCAGCATCCATTACGGTGATTATTGCGACGCAACTGGGCCTGCCGGTCAGTTCGACCCATATTGCTGTGGGTGGCATCTTTGGTGTCGGTTTCCTCCGTGAATTCATCAAGATGAGTTACGCTAAGATGGTTGTTGAGATCAAGCATCACCATGAGGATGATGACCCAGAAGCGGTTGAGGCATTTCTACTTGAGTTTCAAAAGGCCACGCTTGCTAAGAAGGGGCGCATGCTGGAGCAGCTGAAAGAGCACTCCGCTAAGGCGCATTTGACTAAAAAGGAGCGTAAAAGTCTGCGTAAGCTCTATCGTCAGGAGTTGGTTAAGCGCTCGGCGCTGTTGAAAATTGCGGCGGCTTGGGTGATTACGGTGCCCGTCTCAGGCTGTTTGGCGGCCATCATCTACTTTGCCATCCGTGGCATGATGCTACCGTAGAGGGTAACTATTCAGCGTATTCATCTTTTGCCTCAACTCTTCGTTATTTTCGTACTCAATCGGTCACATATGCCCTATATGCTCCCTCTTTCCGTGCGAAAATGCCTCGATTTGAGGCAAAATCTAAACACGCTGAATAGTTACCCGTAGAGTACAAAAGGAGGGTTACAGATTAAACCGGGTGCTGATTAGCGTCAGCTCCGCAGTATTTACTTGACCGGCAAACTTCACCTCGCGGTGCGCCATCATCACCCCGTCGACTGCTTTGTAGTCGCGGTATAGGGTGAGAAAACTCATCGATATACCGCCCATATTTAGCGTCCCCTTCACCTTGTCGATCAATAGACTCTCTCGGTTGACGAAGTAGATGGTGACGATGTTATCTTCGCGCAGCCCTAGCCTATAGTACCCTTCAACCTGAAAATCCGCCTGGATCTCGGCGGCGTGCTGCTTCAACAGCAGGGGATTGTAGAGCCGCATCCGCTGTAGACGCATCGCATCTAAACCTGGGCCTTTGGCCTCTCTGTGGTTGGTTTTGTCGTAGATTTTCTCCCCCTTGGCACCATCCAGAATGCGGGTTTCGCTCTTCGAAGGATAGGTGAGCTCAATCTTCAGTCTGTTGGGTAGATCTATTGTTCGGTGATCGCTCCCTTGCTCATTATTGCGGGCGATGGCAGTGAGTGCCCACTCCTGCTCGTAGGGTTTATTGAGCTTCGCGAGTGCCTCTGTGCCGCCATAGCTTGCAATCATCTGGTCGAGAATTTCAGTGATGGTTGGCTCGGCGCTGATCGGAGCGCTTGAGAGCAGTAGGCTGAAAGTGGCGAGGCAGGTGAGTAGTGAGTTCAGTTTACTGGGTGGTTGAGGGCGCATCTCTCTCATCTCCGTCTTTAAATGGCAGGGGTGGCCCATATTAATATGGATTGGGCAGAGAATTACCGCGTGATCAGTGAGCCATCTTTAGCGCTTGCGCCATCAACTTTTGCCACTGCTGGAAACGTGACTGTAGTGGTTGATTGGTGTGCGGGGTAAAGGTGCTCTGTTGGGTGGGCCAGTGGGGTTGACCCGCCAGTAGAAAAGCGACACCTTGAGCAGTGGCCTCATGATTTTCTGGACGTTTGATGGTGAGGCCAGAGAGATCGGCCAGTCGTTGGCAGAGGGGATCAATGGTGGCGAGACCGCCACTGATGAGGATCTGCCGGAGTGGTTCTGTTGTGCTGAGGAGTTGGATATTGCGCTGTAAGAGAAACAGGATGCTCTCTACCACCGCAACCATCTTGGCCTCCACACCCGCCTCACCAACAAAACGGCTGCTGAGACCGGTACGCCAATAGGGAGAGCCGAGGCCGGAGACGGCATTTAGAAAAAGCGGTGGTTCTGAGTGCTGTTGTAGCCAATCGGCAAGCGGCAGCTCCCCCTGTTGTAGGCCAAGCTGTTGCTGCGCCCACGCCAGTGCAGCGCCTGCGCCGTTGACGGTGCCCTCGGTGACATAGTGGGTCTCTCCCTGTTGCTGATGGATGACACTACAGAGCAGGTGGTCACACTCTAGTGTGCTGCCATCGCTGGGGCGTTGCAGAAAAGCACCGGTGCCGATGTTGATATAGAGGGTGTCACTCTGGGCTCTGCCGTTGGCAAAGAGTGCGGCAGATTGATCGCCTGTACAGAGCTGGAGCGGAAGTGAATGTTCACCAACCTGTAGGGTGCCGTAGTGATGCCAACTGGCCACACAACGGGGCAGTAGTGTGGCAGGGATATCAAACAGCGTTAGCAGTTCAGGTGACCAGTTGAGTTGTCGGTGATCCCACAACAGGGTGCGAGAGGCGTTGGCAGGATCAACCAGTAGCGGTTGCTCATCAAGCAGTTTGAATAGCAGATAGGAGGCGAGTGGGCCAAAGACCAGGCTATCTTCTTTGGCCGCCTGAGCGACGGCTGGTAGTTGCTCAAGGCACCAGCGAAGCTTACTCACACCGTAGTGTGCCGATAGACGGAGCCCTGTTATTGCATGGATCTGTTGACGCTGTATTGCAAATGAGTCCAGCCATGCGTGGGCGCGGCTGTCCTGCCAGGATAGCACTGGTGAGAGTGCCTCTCCGCTGTAGCGGTTCCAGCAGATGATGCTGGATCGCTGTGTCGCTAAACCTGCGCTGTGAATCTGTCGACATGCGGGGCCGAGCTGCTTAGCAATAGTTAGCAGGCAGTGTTGAATTGAGTCGATAAGTTGCTGTGGGTCATGTTCAACTCGGTCGGCTGCGGGATGATGGGTGGTGATCTCATGGCTTGCTGAGGTGATAATGTTGCCATGCGGATCAAAAACGATGGCGCGGCTGGCATGGCCACCTTGGTCGATGGCGAGAAAGTAGTCGTTATGATCCGCTATTTTACTCAAGGTGGAGAGAGCGGTAGCAGGCGCGTATCGGCAATGGCCTTGCGCTCAGGTAGGGTGGTGTGTAGTTTCAGCAGCACTGCCTCGGCGGCGGCACGATAGGCAGTAAGTTTTCCACCATAGATAGTCAGCACCCTGGGCTGCTTACTGCGGTCGGTCAGCAGAATGGTCTCTCTCGAACGGCCAAATGGTGAGCCATTGGCTGTCGGCAGAACACGTAACCCAGCAAAGCTATCGATCACTTTAAGCGCGGCAAGATGGGGGAAATAGTGAGCGGCCACTTCCATCAAATAGCTCTCCTCTTCTGGCAGTGGCTGGACTTTCGCAGGGTCGCCCTGGTAGTGATGCTCAGTGGTGCCGATGAGCGTATTGCCCTGCCATGGCATCAGGAAAACGGCACGTTGATCTTGCGGTGCTTCGACATAGAAGATGCCTTGGTTAAGCTTGTTGGGCAGCAGGATATGGCTACCCTGCACCAGGTCGATATGGCACTGTCGGGTGGTTGGGGTGATCTTCTGAAGTACCAAATTGACCCATGGCCCAGCGGCATTGATCAGCGTACGAACGCGGCATGAGTGCTGTCGGCCGTTGTGTTGGTAACTCAGTGTAGCGCCGGTTTTATCCAGTTCGGCGGCGATGAATTGTGCGGGCATGACCAGCTCGGCACCGAGTGATTGGGCCGACCTCATCACCGCCTGGGTGAGTTGGGCATCGTCGGTTTGAGCATCCCAGAAACGAAATACCGCATTGAGGTTATCGGTGGTGAGGCCATCTAAATTGTGCCACTGGTGATGTGATAGACGACTGAATTCACCAGATTGTTGGAAACCACCGAGTGCCCTGTAGATGTTTAGGCCGATAGATATCTGCCACGGGCGGCGCTGAGTGTTGCGATAGATGGGGCTGTAGAAGGGGATCAGTTGTACCAGTTCGGGTGCCAATTTTAGTAGCAGAGCGCGTTCAGTGAGGCACTCCCGAACAACGTTGAATTGAGCGCTTTCCAGATAGCGTAGGCCACCGTGAATCAGCTTGCTGGAGCGGCTGGAGGTGCCAGCTGCCAATGCACTCTGCTCCAGCAACAGGACGGAGTAGCCTTTTGCTGCGGCCGCCTGGGCGACACTGACACCATGAATGCCACCGCCAATGATGGCCAGATCGTAGGTATATTCAGCCACCATCACCCTCCTGGTTTTAGGCGTGGATCGGCCAGCATCTCGCCAATCGCCATGGTCTCAATGAGTGAGATGTTGCGTTGGGCGAGCTGCAGTGCCAACTCAGCATCGGCGGTGTCATAAACGGCCCACTGCCAAGGGCCAGGCCAGAGTGCTGTGGGTGGTTCCGGTAGTTTGGTATGGTTGCAGATAAGATACTCTGGCTGCATCGCTTGGGCGGTAAGATGGGCCTCTTCATTCCATGTTTCGATCACCCAGCCAATCCGTTTTGCCCCTTGTTGACGTGACTCAAGCAGGCTCTCTGCATCAAATGAGATTATCATGGCCTGTTCGAGGATCGGTTGTATATCATGCATCACTTGCGCCACCATTTTGGCTCTACCAAAATAGTTTAGACTGGCTCGTTTTAGCTCAATCAGCGGTGTCACCTCGGGCCATCCTTGGAGCAGCGACACCATCTCTTGCAGGGTTGGGATTTGGATGCCTCGAATACGGTTGCGGAATCGATTGGGTTCATTGGCATCCAGCTTACGTAGCTTATTTAGAGGTGTTTCATAGACCAGCCCCAGTTGACCGGTAGTGCGAAAAAGCTGTGCATCATGGATGACCACCGCCACTTCATCCGCACTTAGATGGACATCAAACTCAACATATTGTGCACCGGCATCCAGTGCTGCACTGATACCTTCGATAGAGTTTTCAGGGTAGTGCAGGGCATAACCGCGATGGGCTATAAGCTGGGGTGGCTCGATAGGGTTCTCTCTATTCATCGATTTAGAACATCATTGAGTGCGCTGCTTAGCTGCTCAAATTGGAACTTAAAGCCGCTATCAAGCGCTCTTTTAGGCATCACTCGCTGGCCGGTGAGCAGCAACCGGGACATCTCACCCATCGCTACTTTCAACGTGATAGCGGGGATGGGGATGGGGGCGATACGGTGCAGTGAGTGGGCCAATGTACGCGTGAATTCGGCATTGCTGACGGGGTTGGGTGCGGTGCCATTGAAGGGGCCGTCCAGTTCTGAATGGTTGAGTAGGTGAAGGATGAGGTTAACCAGATCATCAAGATGAACCCATGACATCCACTGTTTTCCATCACCCAATCGACCGCCCAGGCAGAGTTTGAAGGGGAGTAGCATCTTTGCCAGAAAGCCCCCATTGCGGCCGACTACTAGCCCCGTTCTGAGTAGGCAGAGTCGAACCCCCTCCGCTTCTGCCTTACTGGCGGCGGCCTCCCAGTCATGACAAAGGTGGTGGGTGAACTCATCATGGAAGGGTGATGATTCGTCCAGTGGTTGATCGCCGCTGTCGCCATAGTAGCCGACAGCAGAGCCGCTAATGAGCACGCTGGGCTTCTGTTTGGCCCGCTTGATGTAGTCGATGAGCTGTTGGGTGATGCCGATACGGCTCTCCATCAGTTGCACTTTGCGAGCTTCACTCCAGCGCGCATCGGCAATGGGCTCACCGGCTAAATTGATGATGGCATCAAAACTATCTTCTGCGCTGAGGCTCTCCAGTGACTGGAGAGCAGTGACAGATCTACCGCAACGCTCTTTTACGCGGCTGGCCGAACGGCTCAGCACGGTTAGCGTATGGCCAGCCGCAAGCAGTTTGTGACAGAGCGGGGTGCCGATAAAACCGGTGCCCCCCGTGATCAATATCTTCATTCAGAACTCCCATTTATACTGCAACTATAGATCTATAATGGATAGCAAGCTGGATGTCACTGAATAGTTACACCTGAAGAAGGAATTTAAATAGCATTCTGGCTGTGGGCTGCCAGATCTACAGCAATTAAAAGCGGCGACTGATAGGTCACCTCTATTAATTCATGGATGAGCAGCTTGAACCCATAATTCCCAATGGCAGCGTTGCTAAGTGATGGCGATATAAGGCTTGGAAATGAGAAAACGGACGCGTATTTTTCTGCTGTTAAGTGTCACGATTGCCATTCTTGATGGCGTATTTGTGCTTATGAACAACGCCTTTACAACCGATGCCCTGCATGAAAACCTACACACGGAGGGGCGCCGACTCCACTCCAGTTTTGATACGCTGTTAGCGCAAACTTACACCAACATGCTCACTATGGCGACCTTCATCTCTCATGATAAAGAGGTGCAATCACTCTTCTTAGCCGGTAAAAAAGCGGTTGAAATTGAGGGTGGAGGCGCGGGCGGGCCACGCGCTGACGCCGTTAGAAAACGGCTGTTTGATCAGGTTGGGCCAAACTGGAAAGAGGTGCAAAAAGATCTCCAGGTACGCCAACTTCACTTTCATCTTGGCCCAGGATCAACCAGCTTTCTCAGAGTGCATCGTCCCGATAAATTTGGTGACAACATGGATAATGTTCGCTTCACCATCGTTGATACCAATGCTGAGCAACAGCCCCGAGTAGGGTTTGAAACAGGACGAGTCTACTCCGGATTGCGAGGTGTTGTCCCTGTCTCTACTTGGGATCCTGATGTGGATAAAATGGTTCATGTAGGGGCTTTGGAAGTGGGCACCTCATTTAGTGTCATGCTCGACATTTTGGATCAGAGAAATGATGTTGGCGCGGGTATTTTTTTGACCATGGATCATGTGACTAAAGCGATGTGGCCAGATTTTGTTAAACAACGATTTGGGGTTGCTCTAGACGGATGTGACTGTGTTCTTGAGGCCTCCACCCGTGATGGTATCGATAATATTCTTAACAAAATGTTTGAGGAAGGCATTCGCATTCAAAACCATGGCACTGAAATTATTCATCTGGATGATACCAGTAGTGTCCGGTTAGAAACTTGCAGTAATTTAAAGGAAAAATATTTGTAAAAAAGTTTGGATAAAAGCGTTTTTTTGCTTGACATGAGTTAAAAATCGTTCGGCAGCATTTTGATAAACCCAC
>JAKITT010000085.1 GCA_021647945.1 Candidatus Polarisedimenticolaceae bacterium | reverse complement strand
CGAAATGCAAATGATGGTATCTCTCTCGCTCAAACCGCTGAAGGCGCATTGAGTGAGTCAGGTAACTCACTGCAGCGTATTCGTGAGCTGGCTATTCAGTCAGCCAACTCCACCAATTCAGCATCCGATCGTGCTGCTCTAAATGCTGAGGTCACTCAGCTGTTGGCAGAAGTACAGCGTGTGGGTCAAACCACCCAATTCAATGGTCAGAACTTGCTGGATGGCTCATTTACATCAGCACAGTTTCAGGTGGGCGCTAATGCCAATCAGACCATCTCTTTTGGTGTGACGGGTGCAACCACAAACCTACTTGGAGCATTCCAAGCGACTGGCGATGCAGTAACATCATCTGCATTTGATGGTGCTGGTTTTACCATTAATGGTACAGAAGTGGGTGTCTCTGCTGCGACCACTGCGGCTGGTTTTACAGCAGATAGTGCGGCTGCAAAGGCGGTGGCTATTAACAGTAAAACAAATGAAACAGGTGTCACTGCAACGGCAGCAAATAGTGTGACTGGTGATGCGCCAGTTGCAGGTATTGGTGTATCCAATGGTGCTCTACTGGTAAATGGAGTCTCTATTGGTTCTATCGCAGCAGATGCGAATGCGGTAACACAAGGGCGTAATGCTGCTACCGCCATCAATGCCGTTCAAAATCAAACAGGTGTGACCGCTGTTGCAGATGCCTCTACAGGTGCCTTATCACTTACAGCTGCTGATGGTCGTAATATTGCCCTCACCTCTGGTGCAGGAACTGCTCAGGGTGCAACGGATATCCAAAATGTTACCGGTCTTGATGTATCAGTTGGTGCTAATGCAACGGGTAACAATATATCAACATTTCAGATTGGTGGTGCATTTGACCTATCTGCACCCGCTGCGGGTTCTTTAACCGAGGCTGATGCTATTGTAATTGACAATATCACCTATGAGTTCACAACGGATGCTACTGTTGCAGGAACGAATGTTGCCGTGACGGTTGCTGATGGTAATACTGCCGCTCAAGTTGCGTCAGCACTTAATACAGCCATTAGTGCCCAGCGTGCGCTTGGTACTACAACATTTAATTCTACAGTTGCTACAGATACTGTAACTGTAACCAATGCCCTGCTTGGTAATGAGGCAACGCAGTATAGTGAGGCAGGTGTAGTTGGTGGTGGTGGTGCAACGGCCGTAGTACAAACGTTGGATGGTACAACCGGTACTGATGCTGCTGATGGCACTGGTGTAACGACTCGCGGGACACTCACCTTAAGTTCCGCTGAGAACTTTACAATGGGTGGTGCTGATTTGGCTTTTGCAGGTATGAGTACTGCTTCGGCTTCATTATCAAGACTGGATGCGACTGATATCTCAACTGTTGCTGGTGCCAACTCTGCGATTGCTGTCTTGGACGGCGCGTTAAGCCAGATCTCCTCCATGCGTGCAGATCTTGGTGCGGTTCAGAATCGGTTTGAATCTACCGTCTCTAACCTGAGCACCAGTAGTGAGAACCTCAGCGCTGCACGGTCACGTATCCGTGATGCTGATTTTGCTGCTGAAACTGCTGCTATGACTCGTGGTCAGATCTTGCAACAGGCTGGTATCGCGATGGTATCTCAGGCCAACGCATTGCCACAAAATGTATTGTCACTACTTCAGTAAAGTAGTAAATAGAGAGGGGAACCCAGAGACTGGGTTCCCCATCTAAACTGAATAGGTGCGATTATGATTAACGAGATCTCTCAAAATGCAGTTGGGGCCCTCCCTTCGCAATCGAAGGGAAGCTCGGGTAGTGTCAGTGAGGTTCCGGCTCTTTCAGCGGTAAAAGAGCCGAATCAGCCAACCACAGAGAAACAGCTACAGCCTGAGCAGACACCGTCCGTTCAGGCTTTGGTCGTTGATGAAAAAGAGATTGAGGCCGTTGTTGAAAATCTTAATGAGTTTGTGCAAACGGCTCAGCGTCAACTGGAGTTTTTTGTGGACAAAGAGAGTGGTAAGACCATTGTCAGAGTGATCGATTCTGATACGGGTGACACTATTCGAAACATACCTTCTGAAGAGATTCTTAATATGCAGAAGCATCTGAAAGAGATGAGTGAACGCATATTCGATGATGAGGCGACAGGCCTCTCGTTACTCTTTAAGGGTAAGGCTTAATAAGGTTTGGGGACAAGGACGTTGCCAAACTATAATTTAACTAAGGGGTATCCACTCCATTGGCCTAATATGGCTGTAGGTGCACATTCATGTGCACGTTCGGCTGGTCGCATAAATGCGACCCTACACGAGCATAAAGTGTCTGGAGTGGATACCGCCTTTTTAACTATTCAACAAGCAGCAGTTATTGCTCATAACTGCACAGAATTCTTCAAATTAGGAAAAGATAGGAGTATGTCATGCCGAGTTTATCCTCTCCTGGAATAGGTTCCGGCCTCGACGTTGCTGGTATAGTCTCAAAATTGATGGAGGTTGAACGACAGCCTCTGGTGCGTTTAAATCAAAAAGAGGCCAAGGTTCAAGCAGAAATATCGGGTTATGGTTCCCTGAAATCATCCCTCTCTGCGCTTCAGGCCAGTGTAGAAAAGCTTGGTGACGCGAGCACATTTCAAGCAACCCAAGCCAGTTCATCTGACAACGATATATTTTTCATCTCCTCTACGACTGATGCGGTTACCTCCTCTTATGATGTGACGGTGACTCGATTAGCCCAGCAACATAAGGTGGGATCAAGCGAGTTTGCAGATACGGCCACATTTGGTGGTGCGGAAGATGATTCGTTGACCCTCACCATGGGTGAAACCAGTTTTACCCTAGATATCTCTACTGAGATGACACTGTCAGAAATTCAGGCAGCAATTAATATAGATGGCAATACTACGGGAATAACTGCGAGCTTAATTACCGGTGATGATGGGAATCAGACGTTAGCCTTAACCTCAGATACAGAGGGGTACGATAATCGAGTTCAACTCTCATTTGGCGGCGCTATTGATGCATCCACTTTCAATTTCTCCATGCTAAATAGGGATGGCGATGATGTTCTATTGGCATCTGAGAATGACTTAGATGCATCACTGACGGTAGATGGTGTAACGGTGACGCGTAGCAGCAACAGCATTGATGATGTTATTGAAGGGGTGACGCTCAACCTTAAGACGGTGGGTCAAGCAAAAGCCACCGTTTCACTAGACCCTACAGTGGCGACTTCAGCAATGGGTAACTTTGTCACCGCCTACAACAATCTCAAAACTCAATTATCGAGTCTAGGTAGTACGGTGGGTGGAGGTGTGCTGCGTAATATAGAGAGCCAACTACGCAGTGCAATGAATACATCAGTTTCTGGTTTGGGTGAATACACCTATCTTACTGAGTTTGGTCTATCAACCAATGCAGATACCGGGAAGTTGGAGTTTGATAGCTCAATTATGACCACCGCAATGGAAGAAAATCCTGATAGCGTGATCAGCTTTTTTAGCGATAGTGATGGTGGTTTTGCCACTAAACTTGATACGATGCTAGAAGGTTTTGTAGAAACGGATGGTATAATTGATACCATTCTTGAGGGCGCTAGTGCTAGAGTTAGACAGATTAGCATTAGTCGTGAATCCTTTGAGAATAGGCTTGTGGGCATTGAGAAGCGATATCAACAGCAGTTTGCAGCGCTCGACACACTTATGGTCAATATGAATACAACGAGTGAGTTTCTGGATCGTCAGTTGGATGCGTTGGCTGATTTTGCTGTCCGTAAAAGTTAACTAATTTTAGTAGTATAGGAATTTATGTTAGGAGTAGTCACTCATGGTTAAATCCAGAGCAAATAGTGCGCTTTCACAGTACAAGAGTGTAGGCGTTGCTTCTGGGATTGAAAATGCCACGCCTCACCGGCTGGTACTCATGTTGTTGGATGGTGCGCTAGATAAAATTGCCGCAGCAAAGGGTTATATGCAGCGCAATGAGATTGCAGAAAAGGGGCGCTATATCAGTTGGGCTGTCACGATTGTGAGTGGTCTACAAAGTAGTTTAGACATGGAGGGCGGGGGTGAGATATCGCGCAATCTGGATGACCTCTATGACTACATGGTGCGCCGATTAGCTGAGGCCAATATCAATAATGATGTTGAAATATTGGATGAAGTGATGGGTCTGCTGCTTGAGATCAAATCCGCCTGGGCGGCCATTGCAGAGAGCGTGAATGATCTCTCAAAGCCTGTCGCTAGTACCTGAAGTAAGCTTCTACTATGCCATCAAGTGACGAGTTATTGGAGCAGATTCTAGAACAGTCCAATAAGCTGCATGAACTGATTCTAAATGGAGAGTTAGAAGAGGCAGAGAGACTAGAGCAAGAGAGATCGCTCTTGATTACAGCCTGTTTTGCATCCGGCTCATCATTTGATAACCCCCAAAAAGCGGCGAACTCAATTCAGAAAATCATCGATTGCGATAGGGAAGCCATGGCTCATGGGAAGCAGGCTTCTGCCGAAATGAAGGGGGAGTTAGCTCGCTTGCAACGTGGTCATCAAGCCGTTCGTGCCTACCATGAAGCAAGCCGTTAGTTAATAGTCCCCACTAAGATTAGCTCAATGGCTGCCTTGCTGCCAAAGTAGGCCAACATCAGTACAACAAACCCACTCAGTGTCCAAATCAATGCCGTTTGTCCGCGCCATCCGCGCTGAAAACGTCCCCATAGTAGTGTAGCGAAAACGATCCAGGCGGTAATTGAGAGAATGGTTTTGTGTACCAGATGCTGGGCAAACATATTGTCCAGATACATAAAACCGCTGAACAGTGCAAAGCTAAGCAAGATAAAGCCCGCACCAATCATCTCAAATAGTAGTGATTCCATCGTTTGTAGCGGGGGCAGTGTTCGAATGAACCCGCCCGGATGCCGATGACGAAGATGATGGTCTTGGATGGCTAATAAAATGGCTTGGACACTGGCCAGTGCAAATAGACTATAGGCCAGCATTGAGACAAGAATATGTATTTTAATGCCTAGAACATCAGTGCCGTTCAGTTGACTAGATGATGGGTAAAGCTCAGCCAGAATAATTGGAATAACAGCTAGGGGGAGCAGAACAATACCAAGATTTTCTACTGGTTTGCTCAGGCTGGATACCATGAGAAGAAAAATAATTCCGCCAGCAGTGAGCGATAAGGCATTGAAAAACCCAAGATTTAGGCCGCTGCCAATGGTTATGATGTTTTGGTAGAGCAGAGTGGCATGGATGAAAATACCCGCGAACCCCAAGGCAAGAGCAATGGTGCGCGACGGTCTTCTCTCGGCGCTTTTACCAAAGAGACGAAGGCCAATGATGATGCAGCTGGCCAAATAGAAGGCCACTGATAATAGGGTCAGAATTGTTGTACTCATAATGGTGCAGATAATCGCATATTTGTTGTTGTCAGAGTAGAGGCGGCCACTCTAATTCATGAATGAATATGGTGCTACCGGTTATTTGTAACAGTGATCGCTTGAATTTCAAGGGGAGGCATGATGTTTAACTGTGGAAGTAATATAATCCACCAACTGATCATCGCTGCACCGGTATAGAGGGTAGTTATAACTAATGTTTGATAATTTAACAGAACGACTGGGTAAGGTACTCAACAACCTGCGTGGGCAGGGGCGGTTGAGTGACGAAAATATCAAGGAGACTCTGCGTGAAGTACGTATGGCGCTGCTTGAGGCTGACGTTGCGCTACCGGTTGTACGTACCTTTATTAATCAAGTTAAAGAGAAGGCGGTTGGTGAAGAGGTGATGCGAAGCCTCACGCCAGGACAGGCATTGATCAAGATCGTCAATGACGAGTTGATTAAGGTGATGGGCGAGACGAATGAGTCGCTTAACCTTGCCGCACAGCCACCCGCAGTGATCTTGATGGCGGGTTTGCAAGGGTCTGGTAAGACAACCAGTGTTGCCAAACTTGCTCGCTGGTTGCAAAACAATGGCAAGAAGACAATTGCAGTGGTGAGCTGTGATGTCTACCGTCCGGCGGCTATTGAACAGTTGAAGACGTTGGCCAATGAGGTTAACGCGCATTTTATTCCCAGTCAGCCTGATCAGAATCCGGTGAAGATTGCTAAAGATGCGGTGGATCACGCGCGTAAAATGTTTGCGGATGTGTTGTTGGTTGATACTGCCGGTCGTCTGCATATCGATGGCGAGATGATGGATGAGATCAAGCAGATCCACGCCACCATTAACCCCGTTGAGACCTTGTTTGTTGTCGATAGTATGACAGGGCAGGATGCGGCCAACACAGCAAAAGTATTTAACGATACCCTGCCGTTAACCGGTGTTATTTTAACGAAAACAGATGGTGATGCACGCGGCGGTGCCGCCCTCTCTGTGCGTCAGATTACCGGCAAACCCATTAAATTTATGGGCGTTGGTGAGAAAGTTGATGCGCTGGAGCCTTTTTATCCAGACCGTGTTGCCTCGCGTATCCTTGGTATGGGTGATGTACTCAGTCTAGTTGAAGAGATGGAGCAGAAGCTTGATCGCGGTAAGGCAGAGAAACTCGCATCCAAGCTAAAAAAGGGCAAAGGTTTCGACCTAATCGATTTCAGGGAGCAGATGGAACAGGTGAATCAGATGGGAGGTATGGCCAGCATGATGGATAAGATGCCCGGCATGTCTCAAGTGCCTGACTCGGTAAAGAATCAAGTGGACGATAAGCAGGTGGGTCGCCTCATCGCCATCATCAACTCCATGACACCGCAAGAGCGCCGTTTTCCCGCTGTGATCAAAGGTTCACGCAAGCGTCGTATTGCCAATGGCTCTGGTACACAGGTTCAGGATGTCAATAAACTGCTGAAGCAGTTTGCCCAGATGCAAAAGATGATGAAAAAGATGAAAGGCGGCGGTTTGAAAAAAATGATGCGTAGCCTGGGTGGCCGTATGCCACCCGGTGGAATGCCGCCAGGGGGTATGCCATTCTGATGTTATTTGGCTATATGGTCAAAATATAGCCGAAAAGTCGCCTTAATAGGCTTCACATTTGGCGAAAATTGAGTAGAATACGCCGTTTCCTGTCGACGGGAGTCGACTACGTGCATTATTTTTAGGGTAGATCATGGTAACCATTCGTTTGGCTAGAACCGGCGCAAAGAAAAAACCTTTTTATCACATCGTTGTTGCGGATAGCCGCATGCCACGCGATGGTCGTTACATTGAGCGTCTGGGTTTCTTCAATCCAGTGGCAAAAGGTGCTGAAGAGCGTCTGCGTATTGCGCGTGATCGTATTGATCACTGGGTTTCAAATGGCGCTCAGCCATCAGATCGCGTTGCAGCACTGCTGAAAGAACACGCAAAGGCTGCTGCTTAATTAAAGCCGGAAGATCACTCGGTGTCGATTGAGTCGCTAACTGAGAGCGCTGTCACTACCGATGATTTGGTAGTGCTTGGCAAGATCTCTGGTATCTATGGTGTTAAAGGCTGGGTACGGGTCTACTCCTACACGTCGCCGCGTGACAACATATTGGCCTATCCACAGTGGTTATTAAAACGACGTGGTGGATGGGAGATGCACAAACTGTGTAGTGGTAAAAAACACGGCAAGGGCATCGTAGCAAAAATTGAAGGCTGTGAAGATCGCGATCAAGCCGCTGCAATGATGGATGCTGAAATCGCTATCCATCGAGATCAGCTGCCAAAGGCAGAGGCTGGTGAGTATTACTGGCGAGATCTTAAGGGGCTACAGGTTGAGACCATTGATGGCGTTGTGCTTGGGCAAATAGCAGAGCTTTTTGAGACCGGTGCCAATGATGTCATCGTCATCAAAGGGGATCGCGAGCGATTGGTGCCGTTTGTTAAAGATGACGTGGTTAAGAGTGTTGATCTTAATGCCAACCTGATGGTTGTAGATTGGGATCCTGACTTCTGAAGCAATATGCGTTTTGATGTCATCAGTTTAATGCCAGAGATGTTCAGTGCCCTCACGGAGCAGGGCGTCAGTGGCAGAGCGGTTACACGAGGTTTGGTTGAGTTAAATCACTGGAATCCGCGTGACTACACGGATGATGTTCACCGAACTGTGGATGACCGGCCTTATGGCGGTGGCCCCGGTATGGTGATGAAGGTGAAACCGCTGCAGGCAGCGATCAAGGCGGCTAAGTTGGCTTCACCCAATGCGCAGGTACTCTATATGAGTCCGCAGGGGCGACGGCTGGATCAAGAGGGGGTTCGATATCTCTCTCAGCAGCGCACAAATGGCGTGATTCTGCTAGCAGGACGCTACGAAGGGATCGATGAACGAATCATTGATCGCTATGTTGATGAGGAGTGGTCGATAGGTGACTACGTTCTCAGTGGCGGTGAATTGGCCGCAATGGTTTTGATTGACTCGGTGATCCGCACTCTACCAGGTGTGTTGGGTGATGCTGAATCTGCGGAGCAGGACTCATTTAGTGATGGCCTGCTCGACTGTCCGCACTATACGCGGCCAGAGATGATAGAGAATATGGCGGTTCCACCCGCGCTGTTGGGTGGCAACCACAAAGCGATACGCTGTTGGCGGTTACAACAGGCACTTGGCCGTACATGGCTTAGGCGGCCTGACCTGCTGCAAGAGCGGGAACTGACAGCAGAAGAACAGAATTTATTAGATGATTTTATTCGCATAAGGGCTGAAACCCGGCGAGATGAGGAGTGAACCATGAGTAATATTATTGCGCAGCTTGATGCTGAACAGATGGAAAGAGAGCTTCCTGAGTTCTCACCCGGTGATACCGTCGTTGTTCAAGTACGTATTAAAGAGGGTGAACGTGAGCGTCTGCAGGCGTTTGAAGGTGTAGTTATTGCTAAGAAAAATCGTGGCATTAATTCAGCTTTTACCGTCCGCAAAATCTCACATGGCGAAGGCGTGGAGCGTGTATTTCAGTCCTACAGCCCAATGATTGCTAGTGTTGAAGTGAAGCGCCGTGGCGATGTTCGACGTGCTAAACTCTACTATCTGCGTGGTCTTACCGGTAAAGCTGCTCGTATCAAAGAGAAACTTGGCTAATCGATTGCGTCAAGATAATAAGAAAACCACTCACGAAAGTGAGTGGTTTTTTTTTGCCGGCATAAAAAGGCTAAGATAGTGCGCTAGGATTGGGCAAACGGGCTTTATAAGAATGAAAAAGACACTCTATTGGCATGACTATGAGACCTGGGGGACTGACCCTAGTAGGGATCGAGCGTCACAGTTTGCAGGCCTACGTACCGACTTAGATCTAAATCCAATAGGTGAGCCGTTGGTGATCTACTGCAAACCAGCGGACGATCTACTTCCGCAACCGGATGCCTGTTTAGTGACCGGCGTTTCACCACAGAAAGCGTTAGCAGAAGGGTTAGTCGAAGCTGAGTTTATTGCTCGTATACATGGTGAGCTGGCCCAGCCGGGTACGTGCAGTGTGGGTTATAACAGTATCCGTTTTGATGATGAGGTGACACGACAGACTCTCTATCGTAACTTTTATGACCCTTATTCACGTGAGTGGCAGCATGGTAATTCACGCTGGGATATCATTGATATGGTGCGGCTCACCTTTGCCCTGCGTCCAGAGGGGCTTAACTGGCCTAAATATCCCGATGGAAAACAGAGCTTTCGCTTGGAGCAGTTGACCGCTGCCAATGGTATCGTGCATACGTCAGCACATGATGCGCTGTCAGATGTAGAGGCTACCATTGCGCTTGCTCGTCTTATTCGGCAGCAACAACCCCGTCTTTATGACTACATCTTCAAGCAGCGTGGTAAACGTCAAGTTGCTGAAATGTTGAATTTGCAGGCTGTTAAATCTGTTGTTCATATCTCCTCGATGTACCCATCAGAATCGGGTTGTATGGCGGTAGTGATGCCGCTGGCCAAACATCCAAAAAATTCCAATGGCATCATCGTCTATGACCTTAGTCGTGATCCTGAGCCGCTGCTCTCTCTCAACGAAGATGAAATTCATCATCGTCTTTTTACTGCGAGTTCAGATCTGCCAGAGGGTGTTGAACGTATTCCACTAAAGACCATTCACCTCAACAAGGCGCCTATTGTAGTGCCAATGAATACGCTGACCGCAGAGATAATTGAGCGATGGCAGCTTGATATAACAGCCATTGAAAAACACCGTCAGCAGATAATTGAAGCAACAGGGTTGATGCAAAAGATTGTCACTGTGCATCAACAGACAGCTTTTGAACCGATCACTGACCCTGACCGAATGCTCTACAGTGGTGGTTTTTTTAGTGATGCAGATCGGCGTAAAATGGATGCAATTCGACAGCAGAGCCCTTCAAAACTAGTCGATTGGCCGCTCAATTTTGATGATCCTCGTCTACCTGAGATGTTTTTCCGCTATCGTGCTAGAAACTGGCCTGAGTCACTTACCCCGGATGAACGTCAGCGTTGGTGTGAGTATCGTCGTGAGCGGCTCTATGAACCTGAGGGTGGTGGTTCAATGGCCATGGTCGAATACAATAAACGTCTGCGTCAGCTGCGTGATATGCCTGAATTTGCGGAGAGAAAAGCACTGTTCGATGAGCTAGAAGCATGGGGTGAGATGGTTGGCGAAATATCATCTTAAACACTAAGGAACCTCTGGTTAAGTCTGGTTGTACTAAAGCATAATATTCGCTAAAGCTCAGCTAAAATTTAGGGTGAGATAAAACTGTTCCGACTTGTTTCGAAGTGAGCTGTAATAGTTGTTCTATTGCAGCGATCTTCGGGGCGAGTCGGGGCAGTTTTAGCCAGTCTAAAACAATCATGACTTATTCAGAGTTTCCCTAAATAAGGGTGTCGTTTTATCTATTCTGTCTACACTATAAACTACACGCCAAAGAGAGCGTAACGTGTAGAGGTGGCGCTATACAAAATTAAGTATCGGTTAGTGCCACTGGTTATTAAGTTATCACTAGCGTGATTTTGATACCAAAGAGGGCTTTATAGTGATCAAACAACAGAAAATTATTGCTGCATTCATGCTTATTGGTTGTACGGGGGCCTATTCAGCACCCTTCAACTCTTTTGACCCTCGCTCCATGGCGATGGGTGGTACAGGTGTTGCCGTTGCTAATCCAACCACAGCACCATTTTTCAATCCAGCACTGTTGAGCTCAGCACGTGATGATGACGATTTTTCAGTTGGTTTCCCGATAGTTGGTGCTCGTGCTTATGACCCGGATGATTTTGCTGATAGTGTCGATGACTTTCAGAACAACTCTGCCATCCTTGATGCGAATGACGACTTTGTCATTGATGCACATATCACAAACCTCGAAGGCTATCTTGCAACTGCTAATCAAGCGGCTGCAGTAACTGAGCTAACAGCTATTAATGGCGATATTCTTGCACTGTCGTCGGGTTTAGAAACCTTGAATGATAAACCTGTTGGTGTGGAAGTTGGTGTCGGCTTAGTGGTTGGCATTCCAAGCAAGAGTCTAGGTGCGGCACTCTCCATTAGTGGTTGGGGAGCGGGTGGTGGTGTCGCACACTATCGTGATGCGGCTACTCTTGAGGCCTTAGCAACCGATCTGACTAACTATGCAACCTGTGTTGCGAATTATCCTGCTACCCCATGTGTCGGTACATTTACTTATGTAGATATCGGTGTTGCAGCGGATATGACGGATGATACGATTACATTTGATTCCAATGCAGATGTGAAATCTACGGTAGATTTGCGAGCGATTTCTGTTGTTGAGGTGGCTGTTTCATTTGCCCGAGAGTTCACTTTAATGGGAGGTGAAGTCTCTTTTGGTATCACACCAAAGTACCGTAAGATTCGTATTTTTGACTATACAGCATACGTAAATACAGCTGAAAATGATGACTTTGATGCCGAAGATTACACGGAAGAGTACACAGACTTTAATGTTGATCTTGGTTTAGCTAAAGAGCTAGGTGCTGGTTTGCGTGCTGGGTTTGTCGTTAAAAATATCATTCCTGTGAGCTATGAAAGCAAGCTGGGTAATGATATCGAACTTTTGCCACAGGCTAGAGCTGGGATCTCTTATCAAAATAGCTGGATGACGGCAGCCGCAGATCTGGATGTGACAAAGAATGATCCGGTAAGCTTTGAGCGCGAGACACAATTTGCCTCAGTGGGTATAGAGCTGAATGCCTTTGACTGGGCTCAGGTACGTGCAGGTTATAGGACAAATCTAGCTGAGAGTGGGGGTAATGTTGCCTCTGTTGGGTTGGGGCTCTCGCCATTCGGTGTGCACTTTGATGTCGCACTTGCAGCGAGTGAAGATGAAGTGGGGGCTTCAGCACAGTTTGGTTTCCGCTTCTAAATTTAAGGTTAAATAGAGTGTCTATCGTCTGTAGGAACGGCGCTTCGCCGATTGGGTTTGGCTGTAGAGTCCTGTTCCTATAGGCGCTGCTTGGGTGTTCCACCCTGACCAATAAATCAAAGCAGATGGCTCCCCAGCCATCGTTGGAGGGATACTGTTTTATCTGACCAACCTCTCTTCGCCACTTAATAACCATGCTTGTGGGTGTTTCTCAAAACCCAGTTTTGGGTAGTAATCCACGGCTGCAGGTGCCGAGAGTAGAATCAATTTACATTTGGGGCCAAGTTGTTGTCGTGTTAGGCGTATTAGCTCACGTCCAATACCTTGCTGTTGGTAGGTCTCATCAACAGCAAGGTCAGATAGATAACAGCAGTAATCAAAGTCTGTAACGGAGCGTGCAATACCGACGAGTTGGCCGCCCTCTCTAGCGCAGATAAGGAGATTGGCATGTTTGAGCATGCTGCGTATAGTTGCCAAGTTATCTACTGGGCGGCGCTCAGCTAAGGTTGAGCTTCGCAGTAATGCAATGAAGCCTTCAACCTCTATCGCTGGATTGATCTCGTAAGTGATGCCCATGTTGAATCTGGCAGAGGTTTGTTACTCTGTGGTCCACTTCTCCAGTGCGGCAATGATCGCTTTAGCTTGATCACTGCTGGAAATATTGAATTTTGATTTCTGCTGATACTCGCCATTACGCTTCTGGTAACGTCGAACGGTGTATTTATCCTTGCCATACTCCTCTTTGGTCCGATTCCAATCTTGGTAACGAAAGATCAGGGTTGCCCAGGCACCCTTGCTAAGGATCTGTTTGTCCAGCTCTTTGACGACATCGATACCGTCTTCGCTGTAATTAATGGTGAGTTCATCTACGGTTTCAGCCATTGTTCTATACCTCTGTGAAGGGCGTTTTAGTTTGCGCCATGCTGCTTAAGTAGTTTAATAATTGTCTGATTGCCAGATTTTTTCGCCAGATCTAGCGGGCTATCTCCAGCACTATTGGTTGCTTGTACATCTGCTCCTCGTGTCAATAGTTGTCTCACCAGGACACGGTGGTTGCCAATAATCGCCATGTGCAACGGTCTGTTACCGGCGCTATCGCTACTCTCTAACTCTGCCCCATTTTTTAGCAGAAGATTGATTATACCTTTATAGTCGACGCCGTGGATTACCACTTCATGCAGCAATTCATTAGGTGTGAATGTTGCTTTGCGTTTGATCAGCAGCTCTGCCGTCTGTACGCGACCATACATAATTGCGGTATATAACGGTGTCTTCTGATGAGTGTTGAGGATGTCAATTTTAGCGCCATTTTTTAGCAGCATCTGTACGATGGCACGGTTACCCCGTTGGGCTGCGACGTGTATCGGGTGATTGCCATCTGGCCCAGAGATATTGACATCAGCGCCCCAGTATAAATTGCGCTCAATCTGGTCGATATCGTCAGCATGTACCGCACGATAGAGGTTAATAGTTGGCTTGTCAGGCTTTCCACAGGCGACAAGTAGCAGTGAAATTAGCAGGCTGGCAAGTAATGTTTTTGTGTTGATGAGTTCGATCCTTGGTGTAGGTTCTAGGTGGTCGATAATAGAACGCTACAGTAGCTTCGGCAAGTGACGGTTTAATGCTTTTAAGCTTTGATTTAATTGCATGATAGTGCGTCATCAAGCTAATATCATCGCGTTTAGTGTCATCTGATCTCTCTTTAAGGAACCTCTGAATAAGTCATGATTGTTTTAGGCTGGTTAAAACTGCCCCGATTCGCCCCGAAGATCACAGCAATAGAACAACTATTACCGCTCACTTCGAAACAAATCGGAACAGTTTTATTTCAGCCTAAATCCAACCAGACTTAATCAGAGGTTCCTTAATAGCTTGAGGCCCATGCTGCTAACGCCGTTTATTTGTTGGAGTTAATTGGTCATCCCATGTTTACTAAGCTCATCTTTACCTTGTCTATTGTTGGTCTCGGCTATCTCTACTGGTTACGTTCACACAAAAGGCCAATGGCACCAAAAGTGGATTGTTCTGCTGTAGATCGTGCGGGTGAGGTCAAAGCAAATAGCAACATTCGGCTTGCCTCCTATCTCCTTATACTCTTCATGGTGTTGGCAACGGGCAGCTTTCTCTATTTAGAGTGGCGCGATCAATATCGAGTGGTTGAAGTCTCGGTGATCAACACCAATACAGGTGATCGGGTCGCCTATCGGGCGCGGCGTGGAGATGTTGATGGGCGGGTGTTTGAGACGATTGATGGTGTTGTCGTTCGTCTGGCGGATATCGAACGCCTTGAATTGGGTAGTGCAGATAAACGTCACTAATGGGCACCTCTATTCATTCATGGATGAGCAGCTTGAACCCATAACTCCCAATGGCAGCGTTGCTGAGTGCTTGCAATAGAAAAACTGGCTCTTCCCCTGATCAAGTGGGCAGTTTTTATCTAGCTATCCCCTCAGGGTAGAGATTCAGTCCGCCAAGGTGGAAATATATTGCATTGGCAAACCGCTCTTTATTGCGGAATCCTCTGCTTCGAACTTTGATCATCTTTATCCGACTAT
>JAKITT010000084.1 GCA_021647945.1 Candidatus Polarisedimenticolaceae bacterium | reverse complement strand
AAGATCGTATTACAATGAGCCATGGTCTGGTTTTCCTTGTTGGTTCAGCAAGTTATAAGCAAACTCATTGTACCAAAATCAGGGGGGATCAGGCCTCTTTACTTACTAGTTAACGGGACAGCAGTGATAATTGACCTGCAATATCCTGATCCAATACCAGATATAAAGCATGCTCCGTTATCAAGGCATCCTTCTCCCCCAGCGCGTTGTGACGATAGCTCAATCATGTGTAATCAGGCACATTTTCACCATCCCCGCTCTGACTGGGTTCATTTTGATATATCTATATAGGTGTTGTGACGGGTGATTGATGAGGCTAGCAGGTGATATATGTGGTGGTTGTTAATATAGCAGCGAGACATCAGTGCTGCCTCGCTGCTCAATACTTACTAGCCTAGCGCATCAAATATCGATTCTTTAATATCCTCAACGTCACCGACGCCTGAAATCTGATGGTATTTTGGTGCGTCGGCACTCCCTGACTCGGCCAAGTTGGTATAGAAGCCAACCAATGGTTTGGTCTGGTCGTGGTAGATATTAAGACGGGCGCGAACGGTCTCTTCCTGATCGTCGTCACGCTGAACCAGCTCTTCGCCTGTCTCATCGTCTCTGCCCGCTACTTTAGGTGGATTGAATACGACATGGTAGGTGCGGCCTGAAGCGAGGTGTACGCGTCGTCCTGACATGCGCTTGATGATCTCCTTATCTGGTACATCGATCTCAATAATGGCATCGATGGGTACGCCCGCCGCTTGCAGTGCTTCGGCCTGCGGGATGGTGCGAGGAAAGCCATCGAACAGGAAACCATTTTTGCAATCATCGTCTAGGATGCGCTCTTTGACCATGCCCATTATGATGTCGTCAGAGATAAGGCCTCCTCTATCCATGATCTTTTTAGCGGCGACGCCTAGCTCACTGCCAGTTTTTACATGTGTGCGTAACATATCGCCCGTTGAGATCTGCGGGATCTGATACTTCTCTTTAATAAAATTCGCTTGGGTTCCCTTGCCTGCACCAGGACCACCTAGAAGAATAACTCGCATTTGTGCTCACCGTTGTTATGTGTGGAGAGGTAACGCGGCCGAAGCCGCGCTACGCTTGGGAACCTCTGAATAAGTCATGATTATTTTAGACTGACTAAAACTGCCCCGATTCGCTCCGAAGATCGCCGCAATAGAACGACTATTACAGCTCACTTCGAAACAAACCGGAACAGTTTTATTTCAGCCTAAATCCAACCAGACTTAATCAGAGCTTCCCTTGGGTTTTGTATTAGCCTTTAGCCATCTGCAACATGAGGCTGTTCATTCGACGTACAAAGCTGGCAGGGTCATCCAGTTGACCGCCTTCGGCCAGCAGTGCTTGGTCAAATAATACGCGTGCCATGTCGCTAAAGCGATCTTCATCCTGCTCAACATCAATGTGTTGAACCAGTGGATGTTCGGCGTTGACCTCCATGATTGGCTTGGCGTCAGGTGCATCTTGACCAAACTGTTTCAATACGCGGGAGAGGTTGGCACTCATGTCGTGCTCTTCAACAACTAGGCAAGTGGGTGAGTCGGTCAGGCGGTGACTGATACGCACATCTTTAACCAGATCACCCAGTGTCTCTTTGAAACGGTCGACCAGCCCTTGATGCGCTTCAGCGGCTTTCTCCTGCTGCTCTTTCTCCTCTTTATCTTCCAGGTCACCGAGATCGAGTTCGCCTTTGCTGACGGATTGCAGTGTTTTACCTTTGTATTCGGTGAGCCCTGAGATCATCCACTCATCGACACGGTCAGAGAGTAGTAGTACTTCGATACCCTTTTTCTTTAGGATCTCAAGGTGCGGGCTGTGGCGTGCAGCCGCTGCTGAATCGGCGGTGATGAAGTAAATTTTCTCTTGTCCTTCACCCATACGTTCGATATAGGCGTCAAGCGATACACTCTGTACATCGGTATCATTATGAGTGCTGGCAAAGCGCAGCAGTGCGGCGATCTTCTCCTTGTTTGGCATATCCTCGGTGGGGCCCTCTTTGAGTACCTTGCCGAACTGTTCCCAGAACTCGGCATACTTTTCTGGCTCACTCTTGGCCATCTTCTCTAGCAGTTTGAGGATACGCTTGGTGTTGGCGTTGCGAATGGTGTCGATCTTGCGGTTGTGTTGCAGAATCTCACGTGACACATTCAGCGGCAGGTCATCAGCATCAATGATACCTTTGACGAAACGCAGGTAGTTTGGCATCAACTTGTCCGCCTCATCCATGATGAAGACGCGACGAACATAGAGTTTTACCCCATGTTTCTGCTCACGTTCCCACATATCGTAGGGGGCGCGTTTAGGGATAAAGAGCAGGGCGCTATATTCATTGCTCCCCTCGACGCGGTTATGGGCGTGTGCCAATGGCTCTTCAAAATCGTGTGAGATCAGTTTGTAGAAGTCGTTGTACTCCTCATCGCTGATCTCAGATTTAGGCCGCATCCAGAGCGCTTGGCCTTTGTTGACCTGCTCAAACTCAGGTGCTGGTGTCTCGGCTGCCTCTTCTCCCTCTTTGGGCTCTTCGGCATAGACCTCTTTCAGCATCTCAATAGGCAGTGCGATGTGCTCAGAGAATTTGCCAATGATTGAGCGCAGACGGTAGCTCTCGACGAATTCCTTATCATCATCACGTAGATGCAGGGTGATTTCGGTGCCACGCTCCGCCTTATCGATGGTCTCGATGGTGTATGAACCTTCGCCATCAGACTCCCAGCGTACGCCATGCTCAGATCCAAGGCCGGCACGACGTGTTCTCAGGGTGATCTTATCGGCGACGATAAAAGCGGAGTAGAAACCGACACCAAACTGACCAATCAGCTGGCTATCTTTACTCTGATCGCCGGTCATTGAATCGAGAAACTTACGCGTGCCAGAGCTGGCGATGGTGCCGATGGTGTCGCCCACTTCCTGACGGCTCATACCAATGCCGTTGTCTGAAATGGTGACTGTACCGGCCTCTTTATCCAGCTCGACACGAATGCGCAGATCAGGCGTATCTTCATACAGCGCCTCATCAGTCAGTGCTTCAAAACGCAGCTTCTCGGCTGCATCTGAGGCGTTGGAGATCAGCTCGCGCATGAAGATCTCTTTATTACTGTAGAGAGAGCGAATAACAAGATTCAGTACCTGGCTCACCTCAGCCTGAAATTGCATGGTCTCTTTATGGGACTCAACACTCATATAACTCACCTAATCCTAAAAAATCATCAAAAATTAAAGCCGGATATTCTACCCCGGAGCTTTGGCTAAATTCCCCCTGCCGATGTGATTAACACGAGCTAGGTTGTTGGCAGCAGAAGTGGTGGCGGCAAGGGGATATTTCAAGTCTTTGGAAGCACTCGCCTCAACTGAGTGGGTGTGGTTGAATATGGCTAATTAAAAATAGATTAGAGAGTCCACTCCTGTGAGCGATATTCAGACCATCTCCAGCCAACCTTTTGACGATCAACGCCCCGGAACATCTGGCCTGCGTAAGAAGGTCAAAATTTTCCAGCAGGCGCACTATTTGGAGAACTTTGTCCAAGCCATCTTCAATAGCCGACCCGATCTACAAGGTGGGGTGCTGGTGGTGGGCGGTGATGGTCGTTATCACAACAGGGTGGCAGTACAGACCATTCTTCGCATGGCGGCGGCCAATGGTATTAGTGAGGTGATTGTTGGTCAGGGGGGGCTACTCTCCACGCCGGCTGCCTCTTGTGTGATTCGCAAATATAAGACGCAGGGCGGCATCATCCTCTCCGCCAGCCACAATCCGGCCGGGCCCAATGAGGATTTTGGTATTAAATTCAATACGCCCAATGGTGGGCCTGCCCCAGAAGGGGTGACGGATGCGATTTTTGAACAGACCTGTAGCATCACGCAATATAAAACCATGTCGTTTGATGATATCGATATCGATACACTGGGTGAGTCACGTTTAGGCGATATGCAGGTCACGGTGATCGACCCCGTTTGTGACTATGTTGATCTAATGAAACAGCTGTTTGATTTTCCTGCGATCAACCATCTCTTCAACTCCGGTACGTTCCGCATGTCATTCGATGCCATGCACGCCATCACCGGCCCTTATGCGGTGGAGATTTTTGAGCATCAGCTAGGTGCCGAGCCGGCCACGGTGATCAATGGCATCCCCAAAGAGGATTTTGGTGGTGGCCATCCAGATCCCAATCTAGTGCATGCGCATGAGGTGGTGGAGAAGACCAGTGGGCTTGATCCGGTCGATTTTGGTGCCGCATCGGATGGTGATGGTGATCGCAATATGATTTTGGGCAAGAATTTCTTCGTCACGCCGAGTGACAGCCTTGCGGTAATGGCGGCCAATGCCCATCTGATCCCCGGTTATTCGACAGGCATTGCCGGTGTTGCCCGCTCAATGCCGACCAGTCAGGCGGCTGACCGCGTGGCAGAGCGTTTGGGCTTAGAGTGTTTTGAAACACCCACCGGCTGGAAGTTTTTTGGTAATTTACTTGATGCGCGGAAAATCACCCTATGTGGTGAAGAGAGTTTTGGCACCGGTTCTGACCATGTGCGTGAGAAAGATGGCCTTTGGGCGGTGCTCTTTTGGTTGAACCTATTGGCTGTCATGCAGCGGCCAGTGGCTGACATTGTACGTGAACATTGGAGCAAATTTGGCCGCAACTACTATACGCGGCATGACTATGAGGGGGTGGATAAGGGGGCGGCAGAGAGCTTGATGCAGCACCTAAGAGAGCAACTACCTACGCTGCCCGGCACCGAGCTGGATGGGTTTACCGTCGACTATGCCGATGACTTTGCCTACACCGATCCGGTCGATGGCACACTCTCTGAGAAACAGGGTATCCGTATAGGCTTTACCGATGGCTCTCGCATTATCTTTCGTCTCTCAGGTACGGGTACGGTGGGTGCCACCCTGCGCCTCTATCTGGAGTGTTATGAAGCCGATGCCGCACGCCATAATCAAGAGACGGCAACGGTTATGCGGCCGCTTGCCTTGATTGCCGAGAGGCTTGCCGAGATCCGTTTGCGTACCGGTAGGGATGAGCCATCAGTCATCACATAAAGC
The DNA here is from genome assembly GCA_021647945.1 of Candidatus Polarisedimenticolaceae bacterium. Lineage (GTDB taxonomy): Bacteria > Pseudomonadota > Gammaproteobacteria > Chromatiales > Chromatiaceae > JAKITT01. Next base: position 9,757 of record JAKITT010000084.1, on the reverse strand, counting down.
GCATATTATCTGTGTCTTTGATCCCTAGTGAGAGGTTTTTATGGCACATAGCACCTCCATTTTTGCCAGGATTTAGAGTTGTAATGCGCTCAAGATGGGCCGTTATTTTGAATTGACCGTAAAAAAAACCGTGGAATAGCGACTCTTGGTTTTTTTTATACCAATAAATAAGTACAATGCGCGGCTAATTTTTACCATTTTCGATGGCCTTTTGGAATTTTGGGGAACAGCTAAATGTCGAATTATGTCCAACCGTTGAGTGAACTGGGTATCAATGACGTCGAAGTCGTTGGCGGCAAAAATGCTTCATTGGGTGAAATGATCCAGCATCTGACAAAACTGAATGTTCAGGTACCGGGTGGTTTTGCAACAACAGCTGAAGCCTACCGTGATTTTATGGCACAAGATGGCTTGGGTGAACGCATCCAGAGCAATCTTGATACACTCGATGTGGATGATATTGCAAAGCTAAAAGAGACGGGTGCCAAAATTCGTGCATGGATCGAAGAGATGCCGTTTCAGCCTAAGCTCGACAAGGCGCTAGATGAAGCCTACGCCGGTTTGGTGGCTGAATATGGCGAGGATACCACCTGGGCTGTGCGCTCATCAGCGACTGCCGAAGATCTGCCTGATGCCTCATTCGCCGGTCAGCAGGAGACTTTCCTCAACGTCTCCGGTCTCGCTAGCATCAAACACCGCATCCGCGAAGTGTTTGCCTCACTCTTTAATGATCGAGCTATCTCCTATCGTGTTCATCAAGGTTTTGAACATCGCTTAGTTGCCCTCTCTGCGGGTATTCAGAAGATGGTGCGTAGTGATATCGGCGCTGCCGGTGTCGCTTTCTCACTCGATACCGAATCAGGTTTCCGCGATGCCGTTTTCATCACCTCCAGCTACGGCTTGGGTGAGATGGTGGTGCAGGGTGCCGTCAACCCTGATGAGTTCTACGTGCATAAACCAACACTGGCTGCTGGTCGCCCCGCGATTCTGCGCCGCAATGTCGGCGACAAAGCGATCCAGATGATCTACAACCCAGGCGGTGAGAACCCCGTTAAAACCATCGACGTGCCTGATGAGTTGCAGAATGTCTTCTCCATCACCGACGAAGAGATCGAAGAGCTGGCTCGCCAGACCGTCATCATCGAAAAGCACTATGGCCGCCCAATGGATGTTGAGTGGGCCAAAGATGGTAATGATGGCAAGATCTACATCGTTCAAGCGCGCCCTGAAACGGTGCAGAGTCAAGCGGGCAATGTGATCGAACGCTACACCATGAACGAGTCTGGCCCTATCGTCACCGAAGGTCGTTCCATCGGCTCACGTATCGGATCTGGTACCGTGAAGCTGATCAACAGCCTGGATCAGATGGACGAAGTAAAACCCGGCGATGTGCTCGTCACCGACATGACCGACCCTGATTGGGAGCCGATCATGAAACGCGCTTCTGCCATTGTCACCAACCGTGGCGGCCGTACCTGTCATGCCGCGATTATCGCGCGTGAGCTGGGTGTGCCAGCGGTTGTCGGTTGTAACGATGCCACCAGCAAGATCAAAAATGGCCAGCAGGTGACGGTCTCCTGCGCCGAGGGTGATACCGGTTTTATCTATGATGGTCTGCTCGATTTCTCTTATGACAAAATCGAACTCGACACCATGCCGGAGATCCCAACAAAAATCATGATGAACGTCGGTAATCCTGACCGTGCCTTCAGCTTCGCCAGCACCCCAAATGCGGGTATCGGCTTGGCGCGTATGGAGTTCATCATCAACAACATGATCGGTATTCATCCACAAGCACTGCTGGAGTTTGATAAACTTCCTCAAGAACTGAAAGATGAGATCAGCCCTCAGATTGAAGCCTACGAGTCGCCTCGTGAGTTCTACATCCAAAAGATTGTCGAAGGTGTCTCTACCCTAGCCGCTGCCTTCTCACCCAACCCCGTCATTGTGCGTATGTCAGACTTCAAGTCTAATGAATACGCCAACTTGGTAGCAGGTACTCGCTACGAGCCAGAAGAAGAGAACCCAATGATCGGTTTTCGCGGCGCAGCGCGTTACCTCTCAGAGAGTTTCAAACCCTGCTTTGAGATGGAGTGTGAGGCACTAAAACGCGTTCGTAACGACATGGGGCTGACCAATGTTGAGATCATGATCCCATTTGTACGCACGTTAGAAGAGGCCAAAGGGGTCTCCGAGGCGCTGGCAGACAATGGCCTGGAGCGGGGCAAAGATGGTCTGCGTCTTATTATGATGTGTGAACTGCCGTCAAATGCCGTATTGGCTGAAGAGTTTCTCGAATACTTCGATGGTTTCTCAATCGGCTCCAATGATATGACTCAGCTCACCTTGGGTCTTGATCGTGACTCTAGCCTCATCGCCAAAGGCTTCGATGAGCGTGATCCTGCTGTGAAGAAGATGATCAGCATGGCGATTGCTGCTTGCCACAAACAGGGCAAATATGTAGGCATTTGTGGGCAGGGACCCTCAGATCATCCTGATCTTGCCAAATGGTTGCTGGAGCAGAACATTACTAGCGTCTCACTCAACCCCGATACAGTGATCGATACTTGGCTTTTTATGGCCGGTCAAAAGTCTGATTAAACAGCGATAGCCATCACTTAAAAGAATCCCTAATACCCTTTGGGTGTTAGGGATTCTTTTTTTTATAAGCTGACTATAATTCCCATAGCTGTATCCATATTCTACCCTCCCGAAACATGAAGGAACGCTTGCAATGAATGCCATGACATCAACCAGCAAAAAAAAGGCAGTTACTAAAAAGAGAGCTGTCGCCAAGAAGGCGGTAGCGCCAAAGAAAAAAGTCACCACTAAATCACCCGTCGTTAAGAAAAAAGTGGCGACGAAAAAGAGGGCGGTGAGCAAGAAGAGCGTGGTAGCCAAAACGGCTGTGCCGAGCGTCAGTAATAAAGACCGTTATGAGATGATCTCCACGATGGCCTACTTCCGTTCAGAAAAACGTAGTTTTGAGCCTGGATATGCAGTGGACGATTGGCTGGAGTGTGAAAGGTTGATTGATGAGATGATCAGCAAGGCCTAATCATTTCAGATGCTCACTGTTTAGACCTGTCTAAATGGAGAAATTTCAGCGACAATCTAAGCCGTTACTGACAAAGATAGCCACTTATTGAATGCTATCTAAGTACTGGCGGGGGTTGCTGAAGTGTGTGGATTGTGTGGTGAGTTGAGGCTGGATGGTCGTTCGGCAGATATGGCAGCCATTCAAGCGATGACCAAAAAGCTTGAACAGCGTGGGCCAGATCATGAGGGGCTCTTCTCTGATGGTGGTTTGGGATTTGGTCATCGTCGACTGTCGGTGATTGATCTATCGGAGCATGCCAATCAACCGATGGTTGACCAAGAGCTTCGTTTGGTGCTGGTCTTCAACGGTGCCATCTACAACTACAAAGCGCTACGCAGTGAGTTGCAAGGGTTGGGTTATCACTTCTTTTCGCATGGCGATAGCGAAGTGATCATCAAGGCGTGGCACGCCTGGGGTGAGAAGTGTGTTGAGCGGCTGCACGGTATGTTTGCCTTTGCCATCTGGGATGAGCGTAAAAAGAGCCTCTTCCTCGCCCGTGATCGCCTTGGTATCAAACCACTCTACTACTCTCTAAATGAACAGCGAATTCGTTTCGCCTCCAATATGCAAGCGTTGCTGGCGGGCGGAGGGGTCGACAAAAGCATCGACCCAATTGCCCTGCATCATCAGTTCACCCTGCATGCGGTGATTCCTGCGCCACGCACCATTCTACAAGGTATCCGCAAACTCTCTCCTGGCCATACGATGACTATTGATCATCATGGGGCGGGTGAGCAGAAGCGTTATTGGTCTTTTCCCGCTACTCGATTGGATGATCCGCTCTCTGACAGAGAGTGGGTGGATGCCGTGCATGACTCATTGCGCAGCGCGGTGGCCAAACGTAATGATGTCGCTGATGTGCCCGTCGGCGTGCTGCTCTCTGGCGGCCTCGACTCCAGTCTATTGGTGGCACTGCTAGCGGAGGCTGGTCAGTCTGACCTGCGTACATTTTCAGTCGGTTTTGAAGATGCGCAGGAGGAGAGTGGCAATGAGTTTGAGTACTCTGATCAGGTGGTCAAACGCTACTCGACTTGCCACCACAAATTTCTGGTGCCCAATAGTGAAGTGCTGAAACGGCTGCCCGAGGCGGTTGATGCGATGGCCGAGCCGATGTTTGGCCAGGATGCTATCGCCTTCTATCTACTCGCTGAGCAGGTCTCAAAAGAGATCAAAGTGGTGCAGTCAGGGCAGGGGGCTGATGAGGTGTTTGGTGGCTACTTCTGGTATCCACGCATGATGGCCGATACTCAAGGCAGTCCAACAGAACGTTTTGCTCGCCACTATTTTGATCGTGACCACAGTGAATTCCAACGGATGATTCAGCCTGCTTTTTCAGGTGAAGATCACACCTCAAAATTGATTGGCCAGTTATTGGCAGAACCCTATGCCGATACCTTTCTTGATTCTGTTCTACACATGGATGTCACCACTCTGATTACCGATGATCCTGTAAAACGGGTAGACAATATGACCATGGCCTGGGGGTTGGAAGCACGGGTGCCCTTTCTCGATCATGAGTTGGTTGAGTTGGCCGCACGTTGTCCACCAGAGCTCAAACTCAAAGGGGGGGGCAAATACCTGTTGAAAGAGATCTCTCGTGGCATCGTTCCCGATTCGGTGATCGACCGACCCAAGGGCTACTTTCCGATGCCAGCACTGAAGTATGTGCGTGGTGAGTTCCTTGAGTTTATGCGTGATATTGTCACCTCAGATGTTTGCCGACAGCGTGGTATCTACCAGCAAAGTTATATCGATATGCTGCTCTCCGCCCCCGAGATGCACCATACCCGATTGAAGGGCAGTAAATTGTGGCATCTAGCACTGCTGGAGTTCTGGTTGCAGCGGCAGGTGGATAACTGCTAAATACAAATATTTTTTCCTAAATGGTCTCTACCTCGAAAACGGTAGGTTTTCTGAAGGGCAGAATATGTGACAATAGCGCTCAACTATTGTTAATTGAATTGAGGTATTTTGATGGATATTTTGCAGCGTATTGCCAAAATTGTTGAGGGAAACCAAGTTGTTCTATTTATGAAGGGCACACGTATGTTTCCACAGTGTGGTTACTCTTCACGCGCCTCTGCTGCGCTCTATGATGTCTGTAAGGATGCTGAGTTTTTTGATGTCTTCTCCGACATTGAGATCTATGAAAATCTACCTCGCTATGCCGATTGGCACACCTTTCCCCAGCTCTACATTAATGGTGAATTGATTGGCGGTTGCGACATTCTGATGGAACAGTTTGAGAACGGTGAGTTGAAAGAGATGGTTAAAGCCGCCGCTACACAGGCTTAAGGACCGATGATTAGACTGCTGCTATTTTGCACAATACTGCTCTCTGCCTTTTCGCTTCAAGCTGCCGATAGCGGCTTGGATGAGGCTTGGGATAAAGTAAAAAGTGGTAGCAAAGAGGTGTGGGAAGGGACTAAAGAGGGTGCTTCTGAGGTGTGGAAAAACACCAAAGAGGGTGCTGGAGATGCGGCAGAAAGTGGTGCTGAAGTAAGCAGTAGTGTCTGGGATGACATTAAGAAAAGCAGCAAAGAGGCCTATAAAAAGGTTACTGATTGAACTGTTTAGTGAGGTCTTCATAAGAGCGGAGGCGCGGCGCTGCAAGGCTACGCCTCCGCTCTTCTTAGCAGCTAAGGCGGGCTGTTGTTGCTCGTCTCAAAAGCAAAAGGCCAGCTGTTAACAATTTGGCAGAATAGCTCTGCCGTCTTCCCCGCATCATAGATGGCTGAGTGCGCTTGGCTGTTATCCCACTCAATCTCTGCACACTGCACCGCTTTCGCCAACACCGTCTGGCCGTAAGCCAGTCCCGCCAGTGAGACGGTATCAAAGGTGCTAAAGGGGTGGAATGGGTTGCGTTTGAAATGGCTGCGCTCTACGGCCGCATTGAGAAAGCCGAGATCAAAAAAAGCGTTATGACCGACTAAAATAGCGCGGTTGCAGCCGCTCTCTTTGACCGCGTGGCGGATAGGGGTGAGCACCTTATGTAGGGCCTCTTTCTCGCTCAGTGCCTCTCGAAATGGGTGATCAGGGTCGATGCCGTTAAATGCTAACGCCTTGGGATCAAGGTTGGCACCGTCGAATGGGATAACATGGCTGGCGTGGCTTTCAGCCGGTTCGAGAATACCCTCGTCGGTCATGCGAAGTGTCACCGCAGCAATTTCGAGTAGGGCATCTGTTTGGGCATTAAAGCCGCCAGTCTCAACATCAATAATGATGGGGAGAAAGCCACGAAACCGTTGCGCAATAAGTGGGTTGTATGCATTATCATTCATCGGCGAAGCATATCGGACATTGGAGATCTTCTCCAGATAACTTCAGGGTACCTCTATTTATTCTGGGTGAGACAGATTGAGATTCAAAATTTTCAAGAGCAAGGCGCTAAGTGCTTGTAATAGTTGTTCTATTGCAATCACTTAGCAACACAGCTATTGGATATTTTGGACTCAATATGCTCATTCATGAATTAATAGAGGTGCCCTTATAGGCAAAATTTTGTACATAAATAGATTAGAACGTGTAAAGGGCGCTATAAAACTGCTGTTGCTCACTGCGCTCCTGTTGTTAACAGGTTGTGCCTCAATACCCTCTAATACCGGGGTGGTGAGTGACCCATGGGAACCCTATAACCGTACGGTTGATGATTTCAACGAAGGGTTTGATCAACATATCGGCATTCCAGTGGCTGAAGGGTATCAGGTGGTGACACCAGATGTAGTTGACCATGGTGTGAGTAACTTTTTTGCCAATCTACTTGATGTCAATTCGGCTGTTAATAACCTGCTGCAACTCAAAGTTGACCGATCCCTCTCTGATATTGCACGGGTGATGATTAACAGTACGGTGGGTCTACTCGGTTTTTTCGATGTCGCGAGCGATCTAAATTTACAGAGTTACAAAGAGGATTTTGGCCAGACGCTCGGTTATTGGGGGGTCGGTTCGGGCCCCTATTTCGTGCTGCCATTTTTAGGCCCCAGTAGTGTCCGAGATACGATAGGGCTGGTGGCTGATGTGATGATCAACCCGCTCACCTTGGTCAATCTAACGATGACGGAGTCCGCAGCAGTGACCTCTGTCTACTATATCGATCAGCGTGCCGACCTACTGGAGGCGGTAGACTTGATCAAAGAGGCGGCGATTGACCCCTACGCCTTTATGCGTGACTCCTATCTACAGAAGCGTAGAAGCCTGGTCTATGACGGTGATCCGCCGATGTCAGATGAAGATGAGCTGATGATGGATGACGATTTTGATGATTTTGAAGATGAGCTGGGTGATGCACTGGATGAGGAGTAGTGGTATGAGTTATCGGCTGTTGACTTGAGTGGTGTTCATTTTACTAGCCTACTCTTTAGTAGGAGAGGGTGGTGTGATGCGATGCCACTTAATTAGGTTTAGAATAAACTTGAAACCATTATTTGATTGATCTGATATGCCAAATAGCAAAGACGTCTTAAAAACACTCTACAAAGCCTTGACTGACCGGCCTCTAGAACCAGGGGTCGATGACGCATTTTATGAGCCTTATGTAGAAAGCCTGCCTGATGGTGATCCTATTCTTGAGCTGAAGACAGGAATCGAATTTTCAGAGTCTGAGAGTCTTCATCTTGTCAGTGGACAGCGTGGTACAGGAAAAAGCACTGAACTCCTAAGGTTGAAGAAGCTACTTGAGGATGATGAGGGGTATGAAGTTTTCTACCTCAATATGCTCGACTATCTCTCAGAATCAGAACCCGTCGATATCACCGATTTTCTACTCTCAGCTTCAGCAGGTCTTGCTGCACAGGCAAAAGAGCGCTATGGCTTTGATGCGCTGCATGAAGGGTACTGGGAGCGGATGCAGAATCTACTGCTCGCAGAGGTCGAATTTGATCAAATGGGGGCTAAAACAGATGCTATGGCTTTCAGTGTTGATATCAAAGCTCGCCTCAAACGAGATGCCAGCTTTAAACGTAAACTCCAGCAAGCAACAAAGGGCCATATTGTTCAGCTGACTGAGCAGATCAACCGGTTTGTCAGGGAATTGGTCGATGCTGTTCGAGTAAAACAGAAGAATAAAGATCTACAGGTAGTTTTTATTGTCGACTCTTTTGAACAGATTCGTGGCACTAGCCAAAATGCCCGAGAGGTTCATGACAGTATCGTGCGACTGTTTGGCAATTATGGTGACAATCTTCACCTGCCACTTATTCACTTTGTCATCACCGTTCCCCCTTACCTTATTACAGCAGCCCCCGGTATCACTCGCCTGACTCAGAGTAACCCCGTTATTACACTGCCCAGTGTACATGTCTGCAAACGCAGTGGTGAGGCTGATCAAGATGCATTGGCTATTATGCGTGCCATTATTCACCGGCGCAGCGAAGAGGCTAAAAGTATTTTTACCGATACGGCTATTGATCATTTGGCCGCTGTCAGTGGCGGTGACCTCCGGCACTTCTTTTCAATGTTACGTATGGCTATTTTAAAAGCGGGGGCCAATGTGGTGGTTTCCCTGCCTATTGGTGAAGCCATTATCAGGCAGGCAGAGGAGACACAACGTCGAGACATGCTGCCCATCTCCGATGAAGATGTGTTGTGGTTGCATAAGGTTCATAAAAGTAAAAAAGCAGAACTTCCTAGTATTGAACAGCTGCCACTGCTTGCCCGGCTCTTTGATTCCACGCTCATCATCAACTACCGTAATGGTGAAGATTGGTATGATATTCACCCCCTGGTAAGAGATTATGTGCAAGAGCGTAAACAGAGTTTAGATGAACGCTCAGACACTGAATCCTGAGAGTGAACAGCTCTGGCAAGAGTTACGTCAACATCTTGATTGGAGTGATAATTTCTCCCTCGTTTTCTACTTTAGTGACAACATAGCCGCTACAAACCAGCTGTGCCAAAGAGTAGAAAACTACTATCTTGGCCGCTCCAAAAAGTTAAATATCATCGCCTATGATTCCAATGATGAGTGGTTGGAAGCGGTGCCCACCTCCTTGCAACAGAACAGTGATCGACCCAACTGGCTCCTCCTAAACCAAGATGGTAGTGAGGCCGCTCAACAGCACTACCGCCAGCTATTGCTGCGTCTTAATGAGCGTAGAGATCAATGGCGTCGTGACCTAAAGCAGACGCTTTTCATCGTATTGCCCTATCATTATCTGGCAACATGCCGCGAGAGCGCGCCGGATCTATGGAGTGTTCGAGCTATTAGCGAAGTGATTGAACAAACGATTACTCCGAATCCACAAAAAAAAGAGCATACCCAGCACGCCAAAGAACAGGCAACCACCACAGGGTTTCCATTAGATAAACACCAACAGAGTGTTGTAGATGAGTGGCAGCGCCTGCGCCAACAAAAAAGTGATACCCAGGGTGCGCTACGGGCCACTGGCCGTGCCTTTCATCTACTCATCAAAGCAGGTCGTTTTAAATCAGCAGAGCAAGCAGCTGATGACATGTTAATGATGAGCCGAAAAATGGGAGACTCACCAAATGCGCTGCGCGATCTGTCGGTATCGCTGGACAATGTAGGGCAAGTATCGCAACAGCAGGGTCGTTGGGGCGATGCGCAGGTGGCGTATGAAGAGAGCCTGGAACTTAGCCGACGTCTGGTGGGGGTGTTGGGCGAGAGTCCCGAGTCGCTGCGCGATCTGTCGGTATCGC
>JAKITT010000083.1 GCA_021647945.1 Candidatus Polarisedimenticolaceae bacterium | reverse complement strand
GAGAGCTGCGAACCAAAATCCTCAATGAAACCCGAGAATCACAGGTCGCACCACCAGATCCTGGGGACGTAGACTCTCGAAATCCGGAGGGTTTACATGCAAGTACCTAACCGGACACTACTGATTTTTATCACTTGGTTTAGCGTTACGAATCGCAGAATCTGTTAATGGCATGACAGTAACTCCTTTTGAAATAAGCCTGTTACTGTCAAACTTACTGCCAGTTACTGTCGGATGTCAATGGATTACGCTGGACGATATAAAACCATACAGGCACAAAAAAGCCCGCTGTTATGCGGGCTTAGAGACTTCCTTGGACTTCTTTGGAAGTGAAGATGGTGGCTACGGGTGGAATTGAACCACCGACCTGCGGGTTATGAGTCCACCGCTCTAACCATCTGAGCTACGTAGCCTTTGAAGGGGGCGAAATATAGCGGATCGCTGGGCGAATTGTCAACCCGAAACCACCGTTCTACTCGTTTAATTAGACATTAAATCGAAAATGCATTACATCGCCATCTTGGACAATATACTCTTTGCCTTCTAAGCGCAGTTTTCCAGCCTCTTTTGCCCCCTGTTCACCTTTGTTGTCGATGAAGTCCTGGTAGGCGGTCACTTCGGCACGAATGAAGCCACGCTCGAAGTCGGTATGGATGACTCCGGCAGCTTGTGGCGCTGTAGCTCCCATTGGAATGGTCCACGCACGTACCTCTTTCACACCGGCGGTGAAGTAGGTTTCTAGATCGAGTAGTCTGTATCCGGCACGGACGACACGGTTAAGGCCGGGTTCATCCTGTCCCATCTCATCTAGGAAATCTTGCTGTTCATCATCATCGAGTTCGGCAATCTCGGCTTCAATGGCAGCACAGACGGCAACCACTTCGGCGCACTCCTCTTCTGCCAATGCTTCTACAGCATCAAGCAATGGGTTATTTGTAAAGCCATCTTCGTCAACGTTGGCGACGTAGAGTGTGGGTTTGATCGTTAGAAGATGCAGATCATAGATGGCTATCTTTTCGTCTTCAGTAAGCTCTAAGGAGCGGACAGGCTGCCCTTCATCAAGATGGTCTCGGACGCGCTCCAGCAGCACTTTCTGCATCTGCATCTTCTTATCACCGGTTCTAGCTTGACGACTCACTTTGTCGAGTGATTTTTCAACCGTCTCCATGTCGGCCAGTGCTAGCTCGGTATTGATCACTTCAATATCTGAAAGCGGATTGATGCGTCCCGCAACATGGATGACATCTTCATTGACAAAACAGCGCACAACATGACAGATGGCATCAGTCTCTCGGATGTTGGCGAGAAATTTGTTACCCAGCCCTTCTCCTTTTGATGCACCAGCCACCAGCCCGGCAATATCGACAAATTGCATGGTGGTCGGTAGTACATTCTGCGGTTTTACAATTTCGGCAAGCGCGTCAAGGCGTGGGTCTGCGATCGGTACGACACCAACATTGGGGTCGATCGTGCAAAACGGATAGTTTTCGGCCGAGATGGTAGCCTTTGTTAATGCATTGAATAGGGTTGATTTACCAACATTTGGCAAGCCGACAATACCGCATTTAAATCCCATGATCTGATGCTCTACAGAAAAGGGGGCAAGAATACAGAAAGCGGACTCAGGATGCTAGGGAAGCGCCGAATAAGTTACAGCTTTAGACTCATTCGGCATCGTTCACTTACGCTAAAATTCATGTTTCTATCACGAGCACATAGTTTAAGGTGCCCGTGATAGTGCATAATGAATAAACACTCCTGCCGCAAGCGGTAAAGAATTAGACTCATAGCGATTAGAGCATCGTCCAAGTTCAGAACTACTCGATAGTGAAAATCTTGCCAAAATTGGCGATGCGAAGAATCTCTTGGATAGCACCGCTGCCACCACGTAAGGTAACACAGCCACTCTGTTTGTTACTGTATTCACGTAACTGCAACAACATGCCCATTGCTGAGCTATCCATATATTCTGCCTCTGATAGATCGACTATAAAGCGGTTCTCCCCTTTTTCATGCTCCTTGTACGCACGCATAAAGTCCTGGTGTGTAGAGAAGTCAAATCGCCCGGATACTTGAATGGTTACATCTTTTCCGTCAGATGAAACTGTACTTGTAATTGCCACTATTTACTCTCCCTGATCATCTTTCGATGGTAAGTATTTGGTCAAATTTTGAAATGTCTAATATTTTCAATATATCTGCATTACACCCTTTCAAAATCACCCTAGTTTTATCATTGCCAGTGCGTTCATGGAGTACCACAAGCATGCCTAACGCGGCGCTATCCATATACTCAACCCCTGCCATATCAACAATATAGTTTGATGTCGTCGGGGGTATTTGGTTATATGCTTTCCGAAAATCGGCATGATCAGAGAACTCAAAGCGCCCTGTGATCAACATCGTTACTGTTTTTTCATCTTCAGACACCGAAGAAGAGAGACTCATAATTTATACACCTTAAGTTAAGACCTGAATTTAGAACAGGTCAACTTCACCCTCATTCATATTGGACTGTACAGCTGGCCGACTCTTTTCCACTTCTGCCACCTGAGCATGGATAAATGATTTAATTGAAGCCAGCTTGTCTGAAAGCTCATCAGCGGTCATCGCATCAGCACTCTCAAGTTGTTGAATATCTTGCTGAACAGTTTGGATGAGTTGTTCAACAATCGAAAGTTGCGTGATACCACGCTGCGCCAACTGAGAGACGATATCTTCAAATTGCAGCGAACGCACAGCATTATCAACCATCTGATTCACACTGCCGCTCATACCAGATACCTCAGATAAACGTTCCCCCATCATCTCATTCATCGCCCCGAGCTGTACCATCATATTGTCTACTTGAGACTTTGATGAGATAGCCATCGACATATCCTTTGAGGCGAGGCGAGCTATCGACTCCTGAGCGTAATTTATATTTTCACGTGATTTACCAATCACCTCACGGATCTCTTCATTAAACTTGTTTGAGTGTTGCGAAAGCTTGCGTACCTCATCGGCAACTACAGCAAAACCACGCCCGGCCTCTCCTGCACGGGCAGCTTCAATCGCTGCATTGAGCGCTAACAAATTTGTTTGATCAGCAATGGTTTTCACATCAACCAACAAATGCTCCGCCTCATCCATATGCAGTATCAGATCATCAATACGCTCAACCAGCATCATGCTCTCTGAGCTCACTGAAATGACATGCTCAACAAAATATTTCAGCACATCGTCCGTCTCTTTAGTGAACTGATCAAATGAGACTGTCGCCTCATCACCCACATCACCTGTAATATTGAGAATTAACGACTGCACCAATTCTAACTGCTCTTTGGATTTACCATTAATCCCATGAAAGCTGCTCTGCAACACCTGAACCGCATCTTGTACAAGGGTCTTTATCTGCTCCTGTTCACCCTGTAATAGGCTAACAATTTCAGCTACACCCTGCTGCAATACAACAGAGATCTCATACGAGGCTTCACCGCGTCCATTATGTTCAACTTCATCTGGCATGCTGCTTTCGGAAACGAATGAGAGATAGGAAAAACCAAGCCAAACAACATTCACCAACAGCAGCAGAACAACGGCAGTGGCAGATAGCCCCATCAGCAATGCAACAGCGACTAAAACCCCACTAATTAGAGTGGGTTTCCAAGAGACTCTGATAAACGCTTCCAGCACATTGAACCTATAGATTTATTTCGAGATATACCTGTTATCGTCTTCAGGAATAAAAACCTTAATTTAACAATTACTTCTAGGCGCTTAAACTAAGATTTTTTAATCTTAGTAGATAGCCTTTTATAAGAAAAAGGCAGCATTTAAGTTCATGAGCGGTTAAATTAAATGGAGTTGCAAACAACGCTTCTTATGCAAAAAGTATAAACCCCACTAAAGATCATTGATGTCTAGGCCAACCCTATCTGCGCCAGATTTCGGAACAAATAGGGCCTAATATTAGTCAACATAGTCATGACTTTTTCAAAAACAGGCACACCTCAATCCGGCAAATCAGGAACTAATAAGGGTATCGATACAGGCAGAGGTTGTGCAGCCAATTACTACTATGCTGGTATCATGATAGGTCAGTCAGACGTTGTGCTATTTTTAATAATGGTAAAATTTCGTCAATATAACCACGTTTCACTGATTCACCTGGCATACCCCACACCACGCTGGTTTTTTCATCTTGTGCGATGGTGGCGGCACCTGCGGCCTTCATTTCACCAATACCTTCAGCGCCATCATCTCCCATTCCTGTCAATATCAAACCAACGGCATTTTGCCCCGCATTCTGGGCCAGGGAGCGAAACATGACATCAACAGAAGGTTTATGGCGGTTGACCAATGGGCCATCATTAAGCCGACAGATATACCGAGCACCACTGCGCTCGACACACAAGTGCCGATTACCTGGTGCAATGTAAGCATGACCAGGAAGTATCTGTTGGCCATCCTTCGCCTCCATCACTGATAACGCACATTCACCATTGACTCGCGCTGCAAATGGACCACTAAAAGCTTCTGGGATATGTTGTGATATCACGATACCGGGCATATCCGCCGATAGAAGCCGCAATACATCTTTTATTGCCTCTGTACCTCCTGTTGATGCACCAATACCGATAATTCTGTCTGTCGTACGAAAATGGTTTTTTGTCGTTGACCGACTCAATACTGCATCAGCACTCAGCTTCTCAATGCTGGCTTTTACCACCGGGCGATTAGCTGGTTTACGGCTCGCTGGCCGCACCTTGGCAGCTGCTGCAGTTCTTACCTTCTCAATAATTTCCCGCGAGTAATCCTCTATTTTGTTGCTCAAATCCAACTTGGGTTTGGCGACAAAATCTATGGCACCTAGTTCTAATGCCTGTAGGGTGACATCAGCACCTTTCTCCGTCAGGGTTGATATCATAATGACGGGCATTGGATGCAGTCGCATCAAATTGCCTAAGAAGGTCACCCCATCCATGCGAGGCATCTCAATATCAAGCGTTAACACATCTGGCTTCAGCTGTTTAATTTTCTCACGCGCAACAAAAGGGTCGGGAGCTGTACCAACCACTTTAATACCAGCAGCACCGTCTAACATCTTGGTCAGCAGTTGCCGAACTAATGCAGAGTCATCAATAATCAGAACTTTAATCATTCATACGCCTCATCAAAATAACTCAATTGAACTTTCAACTGGTTTCTCTTCAATATCATGCTGGTACTTACGCTCACGTTTTATGATCGTATCGTTGTGCATATCTTTCAATTTCTTAATCTTTACCCGCCCACTTTTAGGGTAATAGACCACTTTTCTAGGGTAGATATCACCCACGTCTTCACCAACCAACGTCAACCCTTCTGCCAAAATATACTCACGGACAAAATCGATATTTTTATTACCAATACTGGTCATGCTAGCAATAATCTGACCACCACCGAAAATTTTAACTTCAAGGTTTTTACGATGACCACCATGTGTGAGGATGTCATTAATCATATGCTCCATCGCATAGTTACCGTATCGCGTTGCGGTACTCACAAGGTCAGCATTGCCCCACCCTTGCCCGTCACTAATCGGTAACATGAAGTGGTTCATACCACCGACACCAAAGACGCGATCCCTGACACATGCTGAAACACAAGAGCCCAGCACGGTTGTGATCACCTCATCATGCTCTGTTACATAATATTCACCCGGCAACAACTTGGCAGCTTGCATCTTATGCACACGATCCCAGTAACGGTTGATATGTTCAAACCCAGGTAGTGCTTCATTTACCGTAGGCATCTATTTAATTTTCCTATATATGGTGTTACCAATCAGCTCAAAACGGTTTGTTATGTTAAACAACGATTCGGAGTGACCAATAAAAAGATAACCGCCCGTTTTTAAGTTCTCCGCATAACGGTCAACTAGACGTATTTTTGTCTCTTTATCAAAGTAGATAATGACATTACGGCAAAAGATCACATCACGAGGTTGACGCAATTTCCAATCAGACATCAGGTTGATCTGTTTAAAACTAATAATCTCACGTAGCTCTTTTTTAGCACGGACCTTATCTGTATTACTCCCTTTTCCTTGCTGAAACCAACGTCTTAGGAGCTTTTTATCAACCCCATTGACTCGCTCCATTTGGTAGATTCCATTTGATGCTGTCGTCAGTACATTTGAGTCAATATCGGTTGCCATGATGCGATAATCCCAGCCAGCCAGTGATGACATCGCATCATGTAATGTCATGGCAATAGAGTATGGCTCCTCGCCGGTTGAACAGCCTGAAGACCATATTCGAATCTTGCGATCGGCTGAATTTTTACCCACTAGCTCTGGAATAACCGTTTTTGTGAGATATTCAAAGTGGTGATTTTCACGGAAAAATGCGGTGAGATTAGTGGTGATAGAGTTAATAAACTCCAGCGATTCATCACCTTCTGGATTTGCTTTTAGATAGTCACAATATTCACTGAATTTTCTCAGCCCGAGCGTACGCACTCGACGTGATAGGCGGGAGTAAAACATGTCAAATTTATCATCACTGACAACAATGCCCGTGCGATCATTCGACATTTTTCTGAGAAAATCAAAGTCCCGTTGGGTAAATTCAAATTCTCGATTCCGTTCAGACATTATTTGTTACCTAAATAGATATGACACGCCTAACTCTGACCCTGTTTTTTTAAGGAGGCTATGAATCAGAAGTATCTATTGTGTAATTCAAAAAATACAACTGAGCCATCAAAAAAGTTCGATATCATTTTCAACTGGCTCATGTAACCGTTTATCTCCCTGTTTCAGAGCATCTTCAACCGTCCCACCTTGTAACAGGAGATCAAACATCATCTGCTCCTCTTTCATACTATAACGCGAGCGGATTTTGGCTTGTAAACCTGTCCACTCATTAGGGTTGTAGATGCGTTTCTGATCATCTACAAGACCAGAGAGTGCCTCTAATGCATGTGTGACATGTGATAACCGCTGTGAAAGTTTGTCATAGAATTGAAAGGCAATAATGCTCTGCTGCATATGATCTGATACTTCACTACTATTCTCTTCAATAATTTTAATAATGGCTGCATTTTCTTCCGTTGCTGGCAATTTTGAGATTGCATTTGTCATTGCATTAACGTTGCCAATCATACCTGTGAAGTTGCTGCTAAGCGCTTCAATTGAAGAGTCCCCTTCATGCAGGGCCATACTGACCTGGGCCGATGCGAGGTAGAGCATGCGTACAGTCTCTCGCACTTGGCTCCAGTCAAGATCTGGCCGATCTGCTATAGACGGTTCCATTTCACCTCCGCTCAATGCTCTGTTTAACGCTGATTAAGTTGTATGCTCACTCTCTTTCATCTGCAATAAATCTTGCAGCCCCAGTTGTTTAGCCCCGTCAATTAACGTTTCTGAAGCTGATTGCCAGCTAACGCTTACCTCCTGCTCACCCCCTGTCTTAATCAACATACATAGGAGTTGCAGGCCTGCACCATCAACACGTTCAACGTCACCACCATTCAATTCAACAGGAGAACCAAGATCAAATGCGGTCTTAATCTCTGCCAAAACTTGAGCCACTTCCTGAATGCCCAGTGAACTGCCAAGATTAATCTGATTGCTCGCTGAACTCACTTCAGTCGCCATGACACTCTCCATTGCTGGTTGAGGCACTACTTCCACCTCAACGTTTGACTTAGATTTCGGTTTGGCTTTGGGCTTGGCTTTTGTCTTAGGCTTGGCCTTTGCTTTGGGCGCTGCTGGGGCGCTACTAAGATCACTATTCTCTTTGCTAGCAGTCTCTTCTATCTCTTCAAATGGATCGTTCTTAATCACCGGTGAACGTGTTTTTTTAACCGCCATTACATACACCTCGTATGAATCAAATCATCTGCCAACGCCGCAAATTCTTTTGCTGAACGACTTGTTCTTCGGTATTCAAAGATCGTTCGCCCTACTCCTGGACACTCTGCCATCACCGCAGCTTCACTAATCGGCGTAGCTAATACTTGATTTGGAAAATGCTTTAGCAACTTCTCTTTAACCTCATTGGCCAAGCGTCTGCGATTAACAAAACGGCTCAACTCAATCCACTTATCCAACGGTTTTTTACGGTATGGTTCAAACTTCTTCAATGTCGACATCAAATTGGCTAACCCCGTCAGTGAAAGGTAGTCTCCACTTGTCGGAATCAAAACCTCATCAGCGGCAAAAATAGCATTGGTAACCAAAAGGCCCGAAGAGGGGGGGCAATCCATTAGGACAAAATCCTGCCCTATAAACTGATCTTTCAACCCATCAACTAGCAGCCTTGCCCGAGCAGCACCACCATCATGCAACTGTTCCACCTCACCCAACTGGCCACCGGCTGGCACCAATGAGAGCGACTCCCTTGTCACCATGGTCACTGTCGCAATATCCATTCCATTTAATAAAACCTCATCCATTCCCTTTTGAGGTGGCCTAAATATACCTAAGCAAGTTGATAGATGACCCTGCGGATCTAAATCAATCACCGTCACTTTGTATCCGGCCAACACTAATGCATGTCCTAAATTAGCTGTTATGGTAGTTTTACCCACGCCACCTTTTTGATTAATAACTGCTATTCGACGCATCAAGCCCTCTGAGGTTAAACAAGTGATTCAATGAGACCCAACTCTTCAGGATCCATCAATTTATCGACATCAAGCAGTACCACTATCCGCTCTCCAAAGGTCACCATTCCCTTAATAAAACGTGTATTAACACGCCTGCCTAAATTGGGCGCCGGCTTCAAGTCACGAACAGCGATATCTAGTACGTCTGAAACGCTATCTACCACCACCCCCATCACTTGCTCTTTCTCACCCACTTTTACAGTCAGTACAATGGTGACGGTCGTAGGTGTGTACTCAACATTTTCAACATTAAAACGCGTTCGCAGATCAATAATTGGCACAATGACGCCACGCAAATCCAATACGCCCTTAATGCTATCTGGCATATCAGGCAGAGTGCGCACCACCTCCCAACCTTTAATCTCTCTGACTCGGAGAATATCAACACCATAGTCTTCATCACCCAGCGTAAAACTCAAATATTGTGCATCACCACTCTCGTCTGAGCTTACATCTGATGAAACATCATCACCTGTTACCATCATCGTCTCCATATCTGTTTGTTAATCTCTTCAACAAACCTTACAACACATTTCTTGTTTGAGAGTGTGGTGTATATCAAAACTCCTCCCACTCATCATCACTGTCGCTGCCATTGCTCTCAAAGTTCTTCGCTTCTACAAAACTATCCTTACCTGCCGCTGCCAATTTTGGTGCGGCTCTTGCGATAGCAGGGGTTTTTTTAGATCTCTTCGCAGGTGGGTGAGAGGAAGATTGTGCTGCCGAGCTAAGTGAGAAGAAACTCATCAACTCTCCCATCTCCTTAGCATTGTCATTCATTGCAGATGATGCCGCTGACGTCTCTTCTGCTAAAGCTGCATTCTGCTGTGTCATCTCATCCATACTGGTAACAGCATTATTGACCTGATCAATACCGGATGACTGCTCTTGGCTCGCAGCGGCGATTTCAGAGATGATATCGCCCACTTTTTTAACACCATTGACGATTTCGTCCAGTGTATTGCCCGACTCATTTACCAGTTCAGCACCGACGCGCACCTTCTCAACACTATCCTGAATCAACCCTTTAATCTCTTTTGCAGCTGTCGCACTACGACCAGCCAAATTCCGCACTTCCGTCGCTACGACTGCAAACCCACGACCCTGCTCACCAGCACGCGCGGCTTCAACAGAGGCATTGAGTGCCAACAGATTAGTTTGGAAGGCAATTTCATCAATGACGCCGATAATTTCAGCAATCTTGCCACTCGCCTTATTGATATCTTCCATTGCAATAACAGCATTACCGACCACCTCACCACCACGTTCTGCCTCTTGGCGTGCATTGACAGCAAGTTGGTTGGCCTGCTGGGCATTACCAGCATTATTTTTAACTGTACTGGTCAACTCCTCCATACTTGAGGCGGTCTCTTGTAAAGCGCTGGCCTGCTGTTCAGTACGATTGGAGAGGTTGGTATTACCCGATACGATCTCTTCTGATGAGGTTGACATCAAATCTGCTGACTCACGCATCTTGCCAACAATCTCTTCCAAATTGATCAATGTGTTATTGATGTCATTTTTTACCGCATCAAACGTACCCTCATACTCTTTTTCAATCGGTTTTGTGAGATCACCTTTTGCCATGTAGCTCATCACTTGACCAATATCGGCAAAAACACTCTCAACCACATCAATCAATGAGTTAATGCTAACACCCAGATCTTTAAAGAAGCCCTCTTTACCTACCAGCTCAATACGCCGAGTTAGATCACCGGCACTGGCTGATTCAACAATGTTGTCAATTTCGCGTTCAACAGCCACCTCAGCAGTACGATTACTCCACTCAATGGCGGTGCCTAACCGAACCCCATCACTATTAACAACCGAATTGGAAATAATGCGTAAATGCAGGCCATTCACCTCAACATCTGCACAATGGCTGCCCTTCAAGTTATCCAGGATTTTCCGTTGATGTGAGACATCTTTATGGAAAATATCCATACACTTACCGATCAGATTGTTCGCATCAAAGTGTGGGAGTACCTCTTTTAGCTGCGGTTCGGCATCCATGAACATTTTTTGCAGCGAGCGATTCATAAAGATGATGTTGTAGTTTTGGTCAGCCACCATCACATTGGAACCAACACAATCTAGCCCCGTCTGGATACGCAACGCGGCTTCTGCCTTCTGACGTGCATCATGCACCTCAAACCCTTGTCGCAACTGCAACGATTTCAGGCCACGCAGCATGTCGCCAATCTCATCACTTCGATAGATCTCAATATCATCCGTGTAGTGACCACCTGAGATACGCTGCATCATATTCACAGCATCTTTAACGGGGACCAAAATACCGCGTGTCACTAAGATTGAAACAAACAGAAATAGAGCTATAAAACCAATAAGAAATACCGCACTGATGACCTGTTTGTCAGCCAACGCCATTGGCAACCAAGCAAATAGCCCCCCGATGGAGGCCAATGCCACCACCGCTGTGATGATAAACAGCTTCACAGTAAAGCTTAAGGCGGCCACAGTTGAGACTGATTTTGCAACAACGCCAGGCCCTTTATAATTGCCGCTGTTCATCTGCTGATAGAGTATCTCAGCATCCTTAACCTCTTGTGCAGTAGGCTTATTGCGTACTGACATATATTCAGTCACACGCCCATCATCAAAAATAGGGGTGACACTTGCCTTTACCCAGTAAAAATCACCATTCTTGCAACGATTTTTTACCAGACCAATCCAGGGACGTCCTGCCTGCATCTTCTCCCATAAATCCTGGAAGGCTGCCGACGGCATATCCGGGTGACGAACCATATTATGGTTGTTGCCAACCAACTCTTGTTCAGTGAAACCACTGATTTCAGCAAACTCTCTATTGCAATATATAATTTTCCCTTTTAGGTCAGTTTTTGAAACTAAAACATCATACTCGCCCATGACTTTTTCATGATTAGTTATTGGCTGATTGTTTTTCATAAAATTGCTCCTAAAAGCATCATTTCCCTATGCGACGTCTACATCAATGTTTTCTATTTCAGCGTCATAATTGAGTAGTCGATCAACATCCAACAGCATTACCATCTTTCCATCTGACTCGACCAAACCACAAATATACTCAGTGGCTATCGCATGGCCAAATTCGGGGGTATTTCGAATACTGTCAGCCCCTGTATTAAGAACATCTGATACCGCATCAACAACAATGCCCATACTACGTTCGCTGGTGCGATTCTTGACCCGCAATACGATAACAACGGTCTCTTTTGAATACTCAATAGGGTCCAGAGCAATACGTTCCCGTAGATCAAAAACAGGGACAATAGCCCCTCTAAGATTGAGCACCCCTCTTACATAGCTGGGTGAATTTGGGATACGGGTCACCATCTCCCAACCTCTAATCTCCTGCACACGCAGAATATCCACGCCATATGCTTCGGCGCCAAGGATAAAGGTCAGGTATTCATTATTTACCTGATCCTTATTGTCATCAGCATTTTCACTCTTTGCTGCTTGCTCAGACATTGGCTACACCTTTACATTTCATTTCTAGTAGTTGGCTTATATCAGGCTATCTGTTGGATATCAGCATCCAACTTGCCATCTCTGGCAAGACGCATCAGACCTTGAATATCCAAAATCAGTGCCACCGAACCATCGCCAAGAATCGTTGCCCCAGATATGCCATCAACCTTTCCATAATTAGCTTCAAGCGATTTGATAACCACCTGCTGCTGACCAAGTAGATCATCGACAAATAGACCACAGTTTCGTCCTTCACCTTCGACTACAACCAATAACCCCTCATCCAGCTCTTTTGCCTTAGGGTCAGCAATATCAAACACTTCATGCAGCCTAACCACGGGCAGATACTCATCACGCAGCTTGAAGGTTTCACCTTGACCCACCACCCGATTTATTTGATCACCTCGAACCTGAATCGACTCAACAATTGAGACCAACGGGACAATATAGGTTTCATTGCCGACAACCACCGTCTGTCCATCAAGAATAGCCAGCGTAAGTGGCAGTCGAATAATAATGGCAGAACCCTTTCCAGGAGTGGATTCAATCTCAATACCACCACCCAATTCGTTGATATTCCGGCGCACAACATCCATCCCTACGCCACGACCAGAGACATCGCTAACAACATCTGCTGTTGAAAAACCGGGCATGAATATCAACTCATAGATCTGTCTATCTGAAAGGCCATGATCTTCAGGCACAATGCCTTTTTCAATCGCCTTGCTCAAAATTTTATCTCGATTCAAGCCACGACCATCATCACGAATTTCGAGAACAATATTGCCACCTTTATGAAAGGCATTTAGCTGCACAATCCCTGTCTCAGGCTTGCCAGCGGCAATACGTTCATCTGGCATCTCTAGCCCATGATCAAGACTGTTGCGCACCAAATGAACTAGCGGGTCACCAATTTTCTCTATGACCGTTTTATCAACTTCGGTATTTTCACCGGTCATTTCCAGTTCAATTTTTTTACCCATTTTACTGCTGAGATCATGTACTAGACGGGGAAATCGACTAAAGGTAAAACTGATAGGCACCATGCGAATTTGCATGACACTCTCTTGTAATTCTCGGGTATGACGTTCTAACTGCTCTAAACCATCACGGGTACGCTCTTCTCTATCACCCGCTTTATCTTCAACATCTTCACCCAACATAGAGAGCATAGATTGAGTAATAACCAATTCACCGACCATATTAATCAGCGTGTCAATTTTATTGATATCAACACGAATGGAACTGGCCCCTGCGGTGGCAGGTTTCCGACGCTCATTTGCACGGCGATCTCCACCCGCGCGCTTATCATCAGGCTTATCGACCAAATCCAGCTTCTCTTCTGGGGACTGAGTTGCAGCAGCGGTCTCCACGACTTGGGCCGCTTCATTGACAAGGGGCATGATCGCTAACTCACAATCATCATCAACCCATGAGAAAACCTCATCAATGGTATCTCTTGAAATATCACCATGCAGGTAGATATCCCATGAAAGATAGCTATCTTCTGCTTCATATTCATCAAGCAAAGGGAGCGCGGAGAGATCACATGTGAGTTTTAAATCGCCGAAACTATCTAATTCACGAATAATACGTAGGGAGTCATTGCCTGTACGCAGCATATGGGAGAGTGGACGGAATACGATGTGCCAACCTAAATGCTGGTCAGCATCTTCAGTTACGGGTGTACTCTCTGCCCCACCTTCAATTGAGGGGGTAGCCTCACCGTTTAAGATCTTATTTAACTCAACCTGTTGGAGCGTTGCCCGCTCCTCATCATGATCTGCACCGTCACTGGTCGCCGTTAGCATATCTCGCAACACATCCACTGATTGCAATAGAACATTCATTGCTTCAGTGGTGACCTGACGACGCCCATCACGCATCTCATCCAGCAATGTCTCCATCACATGGGTAAAACTGGATATATGGTTAAAACCAAACGTACCGCCGCCTCCTTTAATCGAGTGTGCGGCACGAAAAATTGAGTTAATCTCTTCGGGATCTGCTGCTCCTGGATCCATATTAAGCAAGCCAGATTCCATAATATCAAGCCCTTCGAAACTCTCTTCAAAGAAGACCTGATGGAACTGTTTCATATCGATCGACATATGCCCCCCCGGGGTTATATCAGTCTGAAAACAAAACTAAGTAATCAGAATCAGCCCAGCACTTTTTTAATAGTGGCCAATAATTGCTCTGGGTTAAACGGCTTAACAATCCAACCCGTTGCACCAGCAGCTTTACCCTGTTGCTTCTTATCTGCACCAGATTCTGTTGTCAGCATAAGCAGAGGGGTAAATTTGAAATTGGGTAATTTGCGGAGCTCTGCAATGAGTGCAATCCCATCCATATTAGGCATATTGACATCAGTAACTACTAGATCAAATGAACGTGTCTTTGCTACAGCCAGCGCCTCAACACCATCCGATGCTTCCACCACCTCATATCCGGAACCCTTAAGAGTAAATGAGACCATCTGACGCATTGATGCGGAATCATCAACTGCAAGAATACTTGCCATAATTTCCCCCTCACTGTTTGGTAACACACTATAATATAAGGCATCCATACCATTTGTCGGCCAGAGTGATCAGCCTAGACCATTGGTCATGTTGCCATTTGATTACATTTGGGAGTATCGGCTAAGGAATAACATTCTTTAACAATTTTTCAGCTAAAGTTTGTGTAACTACTCAGCGTCAGTGAACTCCGTGCTCACCGCGCACGTGCAAAATTCAGGCAGGAGTCCTTTGAACGCAAGGCCCATAGCCACAGCAGCACTGACGCCCTGCTTCCGACAAGTCGATAGATA
>JAKITT010000082.1 GCA_021647945.1 Candidatus Polarisedimenticolaceae bacterium | reverse complement strand
CAGCTCCCAACCTGACTTGACGCTGTGTTCGGATGCCTACTTCGTATCCCCTCTGGCGCTCGCGCACGACGGGTATACGGTGCGGCCTCACAGCTACCGGGGTCTAACCGCCCTCGTTTCACTCTCCTTGGCGGTCAGCGGAGGAGGCTCACGCCTGCCCGATATCACGGTAATGAGCCCCCACTTCCATAAGAGTAAACTCTGCTTTTTCACCGCTGCCCGAGGTCACCACGCCGATATCGGCGGAAAAACAGCTGGCTCCATGCCGCCCGAGGCGACCCATATCAGTGACGAGGGGATACTCATAGATGCGACGCTGATTGCAGAAAATGGCCGCTTTCTAGATGACGCTGCTCTTAGCACACTCAACAGCACCGATTTCCCCGCCCGCAATCTTCCCGTGTGATAATCTCACCTAATACACAGTTAAAGGTCGCCTAAAGACAAATAGAGTGGATGTGGTGTTAATATCGGGTTATCTGCCCCGTATGCATTTGCACTATAATTTGACCAGCGGTAATCATCTGGTTTCCCAATCATATTTGCACGCATGGGATTATGTTCAATATATCGGTAGCATCTGAGTAGATAGCTTTCACTATCTATACTATTTGCTTTGAAACGCCCTTCCCAAAGCGTACCACTGCTGCCATATTTATGATTAAAATAGGGAACATATTTCCTCCCCACTGACTGAGGTAATTTAGATAGGTTTTGTGAATTAACTGCACTGACTAACAGATGAACATGATTACTCATCAGCACATAAGCGTGAATTTGACAGCTATTTTTTCTGCAGCCTCTTCAAGCCAACCTAGGTAGGCCTGATAATCCTCTGGCTCCGCTTTTTACTACAGCCATGAACTAACAGAGGAGCTCAATCATGGCAATAAATCCTATCCAATTCCAAGCAGGTCTGAGTTTAACAGAGCTATTTGATCGTTATGGAATAGAGAAACAGTGTGAGCAGGCACTTGAAAAACACCGTAAGGTGCTGGTAACTTGCAATGTAATCCTTCTGAAAGGTTAATGAGATGCTGACGATCAGAAAAGAACAAATGGAAATCCTTCGTCAAGCAGCAGAGAAAGAGTTCTATAAAACAATTTTTCAAGAACTGCAGACCCAAAAGACCACCAACTTGGAAGAGTGCAATAGAGATGATGGAATATCAATAATCCGCCAAGTCAGCAACCGAGCTCAAACTTATGGTTTCGAGTCTAAGAGTGAGATACGCTTCTTTTTTCATCTCATTAGCATATATGGTATGGATTTTGATGTTACCGGCAAACAACCAGAGATTAATGAGATCTTAACTTCCCCCTATAAGGACGGGTCAGAAAAGATACTTGACCTACAGACGTTATTAGATATTGAGGGAGATTGGTGAGTTGGGATGCTTTGACAATAAACCTGGTGATCCGGTTGTAAAATGTTGCGGTCAGCTATTCATTGCCATTGTAGACCAGAACGGAAAACCATTCAGCCGAAACATTAAAATCCAAGCTGAAAACGCCTCCGGAGATACGTGCACTAAAGTTGCTAAATATGCTGGAACCTACGACAAAAACAATCCAACTGTGGCTTATTTTGGCAAAATCCCAACCGGCAGCTACAAAGCCAAAATTGTGGATGAAGAGTATCAGGCTCATGAGATCAACATCGCCGTTGGGCCCGATAAAAAAACCAACCGTAAGAGCCCAAATACAACCCTAAAAGTGGAAGAGGTTGTCCGAGCACATCTCAAATTTCAGTTTCTTGACCCTGAAAAAACAAAGCGGCTGTTACCCAAAAACTTCCCCGTTACAGTCTGCCTTGAGGCAACAAAGGATAACCTATCCGGAGAGTCCAAGCTTGAAGCAATGCTCAACAAAGAGGGCTTGTTAATTGGGCCTGATGGCCACCCTGGCTTTCAGTACGACCCAGCAAAAAACAAGACATTCTCCTTAGAGTTCCCTACCGATACCGGCGCATTTATCATCTGTGAAAAACAGGGTGATGAGAAAAAATCTGAATTTATTAAGTCTCCAGATACTGAGCACAGTAAAGGAAAAAGTGTTGGCGATAAACTCATCGCCGGCAACAGAGCCTTTCGCCTACCTGATCAGAAATGGAACCTAAAAATGTCTCAATGGGAGATTACCGGCGGGGGATACAAAAAAACAGAGGCTATTTTTACCGATCTTGAAAAGCAAAAGACCTCTATAGCCCCTAAAGATACTCCGATTGAGCTGGTGTTAAAGCCGCATTGGCAATACCTAAAGTTTGTTCACTATGACCGCAAGCTAAAAGGCAACAAACCACTATCATTACCTTCAAAATCAGATGGCAACCAAGTCCCCTTGGTGATTGATGGCTGGAGGAAAAAAAGTGAAGAGTCTGCCGGAAAAAAACCATCCGCACAGTGCCACTGGGCCATTGGTGGCGATGAGACCCAGTTAGTGCAGTGTCTACCATGGATTGTGGGGCTTGATGAAAGCAATAGTGATGAAAAAATGAAACTAAGCAGTGACTCAATCCTCCGCTTTAAGCGCAATGAGTCACACCCTTTTATTTTTACTGAAGAGAGTGGGGAGCGGAAATTTCTCAATCTCACTGATGCAAATGTCAGGGATAAGCCCAGTGTAGAGCGTCTCAGCTACTACGATCTGCCCAAAGTCTGGAAGTCTCGTGGTTATTTCACCTGGCAATCAGACACAGACAGCGAATTTGGCCCCTATGAAGATGTAGCTGAAAAAGAGACCACAAAAGATAAACCACTGCTTTTTTCATTAGATGACATTGTCTTAACCGACGACACCTTGGCTGCTGTGACCCCCTGGAGTAATAGTAATAGAGTGGCTCTTTTTGGTCACACATTCGAAACATCAGGTGCAGAACCGGCAGATACAGGTCCATCAGGAGCTGTAGCCGCTGGGAAACCTCAAATACCCACACCAAGTGGTCGACGCTGGCAGGCCTACCAAGGGCTCTACAACCCAGACACTGCCAATAAAAAAGGCTATTTCAGCAAAATAAAAATGGAGGTGAACTATATAGCCGACTACCCTCACTGGACACGCCTCGTCGCCTTTGGCGGCAATCTCTACGACACCTTTGACCAGAGAACACCTGAGCACGCCAGCGATGTCGTTGGAGCAAGAGCCGCCGTCAGATGGGTTGATGCCACCACCGGACAACCAGCCAATAGCGTTGTATCTCCACGCCCAGGTCGAACCGACAAAGCTTTCTGCTCCATTCAGCCACTACTTGAGCAGGAGCATCCCCAGCGTTTTGCCCAAATACCTTACGACCACAACGCCCCAAGCACAGTACGGCTGGGACGGTTTGACTTTGCACTACTCCGCTGTTGTGACGTGGTCGATAGCGTAGAGAAAGCAGTAAACCTAATCTACTTCAAGATGAATTTTAACTGCACATCGGCCTCACTCAATACGCAAGATAAAAAAGACAAATACGGTGAAGATTTTGTCAATAATGTTGCCCGACGCTGGAATGGTGATGATGGTTTAGCGCCTGCATCACGACTAAAATTTCTACCTCAGAACAGCCCAGCAGAACCCGTGACACTTGATCATGTATGGTTTGGTCAAAGCCTGCCCGTTGACCAGAGCCAGTTTAAATGTGATGTGACCGATGGTGGTGGTCGCTCATGGTTTGATGGCACTAATGGACGAGGTGAACTAACCCCAAAAGGTGGTGCAGACGAACCTTCAGGTGCCTTCAACTGGTTTGTTGGAGCCCATGAGTGCGGACACGGCGTTGGTCTAAACGATGACTATTCTGAACGCTGGAGTGCCCAATCACTCGGACAACTGAGCTTCCGCTGGCATCTTCCCGGAGACCCCTATGAACCCGACGGTCGCATTGTCGAGTTTCATAAACCAGGTGCCGCTATGATGAATGGCAATCAAGAGATACGAAACCGTTATGTCTGGCATTGCGCCGAGTGGGTTCGAGCTATCATAGGGACACCGTTGAAAGTAAAACTTGGTAATGACTATCCGGATTACCAAGTACCACCTCACGCAACGGATGGGCGATCTTACGCTTTTTGGCCCATTGCATCCAAGAAATCGTTTGAACCCGATGCAGCAGATAACCGTGGCATGTTTCACATTGACCTTTATACACTTGGTGCTGATCGTTATGCTAAAGATGTTTTGCCCGATTTAGCCAATTCAGTTGGAAAAGATTGTGATGGGATTTTGATGATCTCTGTCAATCTACAGTGTGACATTAAGTTAGCAAATAAAGCACAAATGAAATTAGCTGCGAGTACTCTAGCCAAAGTTATCCGAGATCAAAATGACGGAATGAATAGCCGCTTTTATTGTACAGGCAAGCTCAATGAGGGTAGCGCAAACGCCTGGGAGTTTAAGCGCTGCCTAATCCATTTTCAGCCCCGTTTTTGCATCATTTCGGACCCAACCCCTGGCGAAACAGCTAAAGCGACTGCTCTGGCAAATGCGATGGGAATCCACCACAAGATTCAGATCGATTTCCATAATGCCGCAACCGGTCCAATGAAGACCCGTTGGATGCCTAGTGAAGCTGAAGTGGCAGAGATCATGCCGCTGAATGACTGGAAAAATGGCACAGAAGCCTCTGCTGGCCCTAGAGCTCCTGCCGATGCCGAGCTAGACACTATCGATACCCTACTCACAGAGTACCATGCCATTCACGAAGTCGAACTGGATGCACGGCAGACTAAGTTGCAGGCCATCATTGACGCAACTGAGGCCTGGTTAAGTCAAGGCCATAGCCTACTTGGTGATCTGTTTGAAGATGAGCCGCCCAACAGACCCACTCGTCAAGCAGGGGTCAACGCCTTAAAGACAGCTGCTGAGGCAAGACTAAGTTACTACAAAAAAATCCGTAAGAGCCGAGAAGTTATTTTTGACGGTACGAGTTATCTTGATTATGAGAATATGTTTTCTCTATATTTTCCTTCAATGTTTGGTATTTATAAAACCTGCCCAGACATTACAACAGTCGATTTAAAAACATTAGTTAGTAAAGTAATACCAGGCTCTGAGATAAAAGATGCCTAAAACCGAAAAAATTCACTTAAAAGTTGTCTTACTTGCTTTTCTATTTATTAGCCAAAGTGTTGATTGTTCCACAACAGATGAGACAAAAAAACCAATGAAAATCACATACGAAACATCCCCAATGGATAGCCTGGATCTCTCACCAACTCTGACACCATTGAAATTTTCATCTCAAACAGCAAAAAATAGTGTGCCTTCATCAAAAGATTTTAGTGGAAATTATTTTTCTCCCTACGGAAATGCGCAACAAAACTCCAGAACAGTTTCAATAAACCCAAGCCACAATTGGCACCTAGTCTGGAAAACAGAAATTATTGAGAAACGTACTCCACGATTTGTCTTGCAAAAAGGTGGAGCTATTGCAATTCAAGCCACTGCATGGCAATTGTTTAGTATAGATGGAAAAGCAACCTATCATGGTATAGCAGGACCAGGTCAACTTAGTATCGATACAGCAAATCATTTACTTTACTCCATCGATAGAAATGGTTATCTAACCGGAACTAGGCATTCTGATGGGGTCAGGGCCTTTAGAACATCTCTTTCTGGTGGAGACTTAGCTGGTTTTCCCTGGGTTCACCGGCAAGGTGAATACCTATTGGCTGCCGGTAGTGAGTTCCCAAAATCTGATTTTGAATCCAATGCCCCTTCTTCACCTACAATATCCAGCATTGACTCCATTTACTTAATTAATCAATTTCAGGTCATTTCTACTGGTGGGTTGCTCAATGGCATACTAAAAAGACTAATGTTTGAAACTGAAACATTACACGTCGCTGCAAATAACGAAGGCGATAAACTGTGGGTCACCGTGCCTAACAGACTACTCATTACCAACCACGATCTTGAGATTTTGAATGGTTTCAGTGGTGACTTCACACCTCTTTCAATGAGTTTGGATGAGGCAAATACCGCTTATATCATTGTAAAAACGGATCAATCCAGAGAGCTATGGCGTATCACATCTGAGGGGGTAGTGACCTACCGCAACATCCTCATGGGCCAACCAAGACGTTTTGAAAAACCCCCAGCGGTTGGCATTGACCATACCGCATATATCGCCAGTGATGATGTTATCCAAGCCATCGATATCAATGGACAAACACGCTGGAGCCGCCCCATCTCTGATACTTTTGCAGGCATGAGCATCTCGGCCTCTAATAAGCTATTGATCAGTGAAGAGAGCAGCGTCATTCTCATCGATGAGGCAGGCCAGTCGACAAATCTATTTGATACCGGTGATGAGCCGCTGACAACACCACCCATCCTTACTGAGAATGGTGATATTTTGGTAGCCAGCGGCCAATATCTCTATCGCCTAACAGCAAATAAAACGACCCCTGATGCTCAGTAATATTTGCTATTTATAAATAGTACTCCTTACCCATGCTTCAAAAATTAATTGCAGGGCTGGTGGCGTTTTCATTATCTCCTCAATTGGGGCTAGCTAACACCTTCGAAGAGAGCATAGAACCTATGAAAATATCATATATTACATCCCCAATGGATAGCCTGGATCTCTCACCAGAACAAAAGGGTGGCTTGGAAGTCCCGTGTTGAAAACCAAAGAATCAGAGAAGTTGATCCTGCTGTAATCGAGGTATAAATCTACTTTATAGGGCAATCAATTACTCTGTTCCCATTGATCGGAGCAGTGTTGGGCTTCATGCTCAGCCCACCCTTGTGATGAGTTGCAAAAAAGAGTGGGGTGGCGGCTATCGTCGGACGCCCCTGCCCCTACCTGGGTGCAAATCAGGCCCCTTGGTGGGTGACCCCGCTTCTATTCTCACATATCAGAGACGTATAACCTACGCCAATGGATTTCCCCTACCGGCCGTTGGAATTGCTTTGGGAGCTACTTGGTTATTTACTTCACACGTCTCCCCCGACGTATGGGCTCATGAACTGGGCCACCACAGACATTTTGAACATGCGGCATCAGCCCCTGGAGCCCAATATTCAAGTCATGCAAGCGGAAATAACAATCTTCATGACTCAGCATCCAATAGTACGTGGACTGGGTCGCTGCTGGAGAGGCCGATGAAGCAAAGAAACGATGGGACAAACAATGCATTATGAGTTATGAAAATACTAACCTTGTTTTTGTGGCAAATGTCAGTTAAGAAATCGTGGTTGGAAGATCCAAGGTCTGGGCTACCCAAACAATGACGTTAGCGAACCTTAATTTTACGTTAAGCCTGATGAAACGGCTTACTCAAATATACAGCTTTGTATTCTTAAGCACATTGTGCGCAGCATGTAGTGCTGAGAGCCCCACACGTGACTGGCAGCCAACACTACTACAACAGAATCTACCGAAGTTCAACTCCACCTAGACCCAAGGCTATAAGCCTGGTAGCGGAGAAAAAATGATCATAAACAAACTACACTTGAGCTTCGGTTGTCAGAGAAGCAACATGTCCAAGGAGGGTTAATCAATCTATCTGTGCACATGAGTAACCACTCTACTAATGTTGTTGAGGTTGCAGATATCGATTCACCGCGCAAATTTGAATATGTCTTAACGAATATAAAAAGGGGGCGAGCGATTGTTCTAAGCCAAGAAAGAGCTGTCATTAATCGCGAGGGTGACAAGATCCCTAAGCTGCCAGAAACCACTCAGCAGTTGGTGCCTGGAGATAGCCTTATCTATCCAGATGAGCTATCGGCTTTATCGCAAGTATCCATTCCTGCAGGGCAGTATACTGTTTCCGTTAGTTATCGATATGCAGGTAAGGAGGGTATAACAAGGGTAGAGTCTGACTCTGTTTCCATAGATATTCAGTCCTATAACATCGATACGCTGGCAATGTTCACCAGCACTCAGCCATATAATTATTTATCATCTGTCTATCTCCACCGAATAAATGATTCCCAAGGCGCTATTTTTCAACGTGATAGTAACCCTGATGCCCCAGCTGATGGGAGGGCATTTTTCCGCAAGCAATTAAGTATTGATGATTTTGGTGGTGTCGCAATCGCACAAGAGTTTGGAGATCGCTATGATACTCGTTGGCTAGCATGGCTCGAAAAAGATAATTTGACTACTCAATATTCTTGAATAGAATAAGTGCGAAACGACTTTTTTGCCCCTACTCTTTAGCCTGCCAGCAGCTATACCCACGATGAAAAGAAATGAATAGATGGTCCTTCACTGCCGATCGGGGCGGCACCTTTACCGATGTGATTGGAGTTGACCCTAACGGTTGCTTTCATACCACCAAGCTGCTCTCTTCATCTCCAGAATACAGCGATGCCTCCATTGAAGGTATTCGTCGCATCCTCGGCACCACTGGCCCCCTCCCAGCAGACCAGATAGAGACGATTCGTTTCGGCACCACGGTTGCCACCAATGCCCTGTTGGAACGAAAAGGACGCAAGGCCGCCCTCTTCATTACTGCCGGTTTTTGCGATTTGCTGGAGATTGGCCATCAGGCAAGGCCTGATCTGTTCGCCCTTTCTGTACAGAAAAATCCACCTCTTTACGATGATGCTTATGAGGTTTTCGAGCGTGTTGATGCTGATGGGAACCTGCTAACACCGCTTGATGAGCATCGATTTACAGCGATGGCTCAAGATGCTCTGAGCAAGGGTTATACATCAGCTGCCGTTGTTCTGATGCACAGCTGGAGGAACAGTGAGCACGAAAAGCGCTGTAAAACCCTTCTTCTCGATGCGGGTTTGAGCGATGTTTATCTCTCTCATGAGACGATGAATCTCATCAAGATCGTTAGTCGTGGCCAGACCTGCCTTGTCGATGCCTATCTCGGCTCCGTACTCGGTGACTATCTAGCGAGCATTCGCAGCGAGACACAAGGGATTGATATCGAGTTTATGGAGAGCGCCGGATCACTGTCACCACCTGAGGCATTTACCGGTAAAGATGCCCTACTCTCCGGTCCTGCTGGTGGGGCGCAGGCGGTGGCTGAGTTGGCCGAAGCGTTGGGACTTAATGGCGCAATTGGCTTTGATATGGGCGGCACGTCAACGGATGTGACCCGCTTTGATGGCGCTTTTGAAAAACGCTACGACCATGAGATGGCCGGTGTCTCTCTGCAAAAAGAGATGATAGCCATCCATACTGTTGCCGCTGGTGGTGGCTCTATTCTAACCTACGGCAGTGGCCGCCTGCAGGTGGGGCCTGAATCCGCCGGGTCATACCCAGGGCCTGCCAGTTACGGCTTCGGCGGACCTCTGACCATCACCGACGCCAATGTAATGACCGGCCGAATTTGTGCTGACTTCTTCCCTGAAACCTTTGGAGAAAACCGTAGCTCACCACTGAATCCCCATATTGTGGAGGAGAAGTTCCAGCATCTTGCCGAATCACTCGACAACGACAGGACCAAGCCCCCGCCCCCGCTGCAAGAACTGGCAGCAGGCTTTTTAAGAATTGCCGATGAGAAGATGGCCCTCGCCATCCGGGAGATCTCCCTTTCCAAAGGCTACGATCTGCGCAACTACGCACTCATCTGTTTTGGCGGGGCTGGTGGGCAGCACGTCTGTCCAGTAGCACGTCTTCTGGGTATCAATGAGGCGATTATTCACCCCTTGAGCGGACTCATGTCAGCTTACGGAATTGGGCTCTCCATGCCATCGGTTCGCTCAGCCCAAACCGTACTCATGCCCTTCACACCAGAGAATCTGTCCACACTTCGCCACCGATTTGATCAGGAGCAGACCCAACTTTCGGCACAGCGCAACTATGGGGATAACGCGACTGCCATTGAATCGATCGATTTAAGACCTATCGGCGCAGACAAGGCACTGACCATCCCCTTCGGCAGTTTTGATGAGACACTGCTCCATTTCCAGAAGAAATACCGGCAGCTTTTTGGCTTCTATCCTGCTGAGAGCACGCTGGAGGTAGTGAACCTGCGCCTCACACTACAAGCAGACGAACCCTTCTTCCCACCCTACAAAGATTCACCTGTAGGAGCCTGCCCTGCAGGCGATCGCTTGCAGGGCAAGCTCCTACATAACGAGGCACCCCAACCGGAACGTATGCACACCTTTGCCTATGGAGATGGCACCCTCTGTAAAGGCCCACTCTACCGCCGTGAGGCGCTACCGGTTGGCATGCAAATCAGTGGCCCCGCCGTAATTATCGATCCCTATGTGACAGTCATCATTGACCCCGATTTCAATGCCCACATCGAAGCAGGCGGCATTATTCGCCTCAAGCGTATTGTTGATGAGATTTCACCCACAGAGGAGAAGCAAGAGGCTATTGACCACGAGCCAGACCCAGTGCAACTAGAGATTTTCAATAACCTCTTCTCCAGCGTAGCCACCGAGATGGGCCACCTGTTGAGCCACACCGCCCATTCGGTAAATATTAAAGAGCGCCTAGATTTCTCCTGCGCCCTGTTTGATGCCAAAGGCGATCTGGTGGCCAATGCACCCCACATCCCCGTTCATCTTGGGGCGATGTCAGAGACGATCAAAGCCCTTATTGATGATCAAGCCAATACGCTGAAGGATGGCCAGGTCTATATGGCCAACAACCCCTATCGAGGTGGCTCACACCTGCCCGATATCACCGTGATGAGTCCCCATTTCCATAATAGTAAACTCTGCTTTTTCACCGCAGCCCGCGGTCACCACGCCGATATCGGCGGAAAAACAGCAGGCTCCATGCCGCCCGAGGCAACTCATATCAGTGATGAGGGGATACTCATTGACGCGATGCTGATTGCAGAAGATGGCCGCTTTCTTGATGACGCTGCTCTTTGCACACTCAATAGCACCGATTTTCCCGCCCGCAATCTTCCCGAGCGACTGGCCGACCTGAAAGCCCAAGTGGCAGCCTGCAGCAGAGGAGCCATTGAGCTTGAACGTATTCTCGACAGCTACGGCTGGCCGATGGTGAATCGCTACATGGGTTATATCCAGGACAACTCAGAGCAGGCCGTGCGCCGTGCCCTGGCAAGTTTTCTAGAGGGTGAACAGCAAATAACACGGCAATTTGAAGACCGGCTTGATGACGGCACAATAATCACCGTCAAACTCACCATCCAGGCCGATGATATTGAGGCTCAATCTGCATCGACTACCATTGATTTCACCGGCACCGGCCCCGTCCACTTTAGTGACAACCTTAATGCCCCGGCTGCCGTCACACGCTCAGCCGTGCTCTATGTCATGCGCTGCCTCACCGGACTCGACATCCCTCTCAATAGTGGATGCCTCAAACCAGTAACCATCATCAGCGAAAGCGGAACCCTGATTAACCCCGAATATCCTGCACCCGTCGCATCAGGCAATGTGGAGACATCCCAACGTATTGTTGATGTCCTTCTTGGCGCTTTTGGCGTTGCCGCTGCCTCTCAAGGCACCATGAACAACCTACTTTTTCAGAGTGATGGTGGAGCACCCTATTACGAAACTATTGCCGGAGGTGCCGGTGCAACAGCGGAGTCGGATGGCGCATCGGCCGTACAGGTCCACATGACCAACACTCGTATCACCGATCCCGAAATCCTTGAGAGCCGCTATCGCCATGTCAGGCTAGAACGTTTCGAGTTTCGGCGCGGCTCCGGCGGCAAGGGTAAAAAAACAGGCGGTGATGGTGTTATCCGCCAAATCCGCTTTTTAAAGCCAGCATCAGTCAGCCTTTTAAGCGAGAGACGAAGCTACGCCCCATATGGCATGGCCGGTGGTGAGAACGGCCAGAAAGGCCGCAACAGCTTAATTAAAAAAGATGGCACCAAGGTAGAGCTGCCATCACGTATTCAGCTACAAATGGAAACAGGTGATCTTCTCTCTATCGAAACACCGGGCGGCGGCGGATTTGGTAAAAAACAGTAGTAGGGTCGCATTCATGCGACCAACCAAACCACAAAATATATTTTGAATAAGGGCGGCTATTAATAAGCATTCGGTGCAATGCGCTTCACTTATTGCACCCTACAGCCCTAACTACTAGCCAACTCCGGCCATTTGATTTATATGTAGTCTGGATGAAACAGAGTGGAATCCGGGAGTGTTACCCAACATCCCCCCGGATTATGCTGTACTCGATTTAGGCTACCTTGCTAATTTTTCAAAAGATCATCAGACTTAAAAAACTGGTCCGATTTTCCTAGATCCGTTATACTCTTCGCAACTTCTTGGAACATTAGACACATGAAAAAACTTCCAGTAATTTCGCTTTTTTCGGGGGCCATGGGGCTTGACATTGGGCTAGAACAAGCCGGTTTTGAAGTTTGTGTTGCTGTTGAATGCGACAAGGATGCCGCCAACACTATTCGCTTAAATAAACCTAACTTACCTGTCATAAATAAAAGAATTGAAGATATAACTACAGAAGAAATCTTGAGTTCTGCAGGCCTTAAAGTGGGTGAGGCATGCTTGGTTGTAGGGGGGCCATCTTGCCAAGCATACAGTACTGCAGGCAGTAGACATTCTTTTGCCGACACAGATAAAAGAGGAACCCTTTTCCGTCATTTTCTACGTGTAGTAAGAGAAGCTAAGCCAAGTTTCTTTGTAATGGAAAATGTAAAAGGAATATTATCTGCAGCAATCAAACATCGTCCCCTCAAGGAACGTGGCCCTACATATCCTCCTTTAAGATGGGAGGAACAGCTTGGTTCAGCCTTTACAGTAATTGCTCAGGAACTATCGGCTTTAGGTGGAAATATCACCTTTGATCTATTAAATAGTGCAGATTACGGCGTCCCACAAAAGAGAGAGAGAGTCATCTTTATTGGCTCACTTGCTGGCAGCAAAGTAATGATGCCCAAGCCAACTCACTCAAAAGACCCTACGAACAGTACCACCCCATGGCAATGCCTACGTGCTGCTCTTTCTGATATAAATGAGCCTCATGAATATGCTGACTGCAATAAAAATGTAAAACAATTCTTATCTAAGATACCCCCTGGCGGAAACTGGCGAAACCTACCATCAGAAGAGCAAGAAAATGCTGTGGGGCCTGGCGTGTATCGCTCATGGGGTGGGCGAACTGGTTTCTTAAGAAGACTTTCATGGGATGCCCCCAGTCCAGCGCTGACAACATCACCGCTATCAAAAGCTACTTTTTTTGGGCATCCAAAAGAGCTGAGGCCTCTAAGCATCCAGGAATACGCAAGAATCCAACAGTTTCCAGATTCATGGATATTTACAGGATCAAAAAGCAGCCGTTATCGGCAGATAGGTAACGCAGTACCAGTTGGACTTGGAAGAGCGATTGGTTTAGCAGTTAAACAGTCTTTGTCAAATGCTATAAAAGCAGATGACCGCAGCAAAATAACTTGCCATAACAAGCAACTCATGACGCGCCTTTGTAAGAGGAAAGTAACATACTTCAATCCTCCCGATATGCATGGAATTACCTGTAGTCTGCAAGCCAATGAGTGGATAGCAGAGAGTAAAACCTGGCTTGATAACAGAGAGAAACCTACTCTCGATCTACTCTCTTTTTTAGAGTTTGAGCCATCATAGAGCCGACCTAAACAATAGTAAAATCTACAAAATGTGAGCGTTTTGTCTTCCATTCGTTCGCATATCGCTTAAACAACTCTTTCTCGTCAGACTTACAGTCACCATCGTTATCAATAAACTCAAAAATCTTATCCAGATATATACGCATGACTGGCTCTACTGTTTTTTCCTCAAATCCGTGGATAAATATGCCAAGTGGGGGGCATGCAAAGAGCACCGTATTAACCCCGCGATGAAGAATAAAGTCATTATCTAATAGGCAGTTAAACTCATTGGAAAACAATTCTACAAGCCCCTCCCTATAGGCCTGCTTAAGGCTTCCAGCATCTTCATGAACTAAAATATCACCCGTTTCTAACACTTCAGCATCTAGATAGTCCCCAGAATAAAATGCTTCTCCCTCAAAAAGCATCCCTATTTTTGCTGTCCGCTTAAATACAAAAATAGGCTTTGGAATATCATCCAAGTTAATAGCATCTGAAAACATGTTTTCAAAAAACAACATTTGATTTTCATCTAAAACGGTACCAGCTAACGAATTCATTGTGACACCCGTTAGCGCCGCGTAGGCAAGATCATCACCTTCTTGAACAAAATCTAGAGATGAAAGCTGCACAAAACTTGTGAAGTTGTTCGCATTGGCTGTCTCTCTGTCAGCCACAAAGTAACCATCTTCATGTTCACCTTGTCCAGGGGCAAGCAAAACCCCATCTAATTGAGCCCCACCTTTGTAGGCATCAAATGCATCTGTTGTTAATGGGTATTTTTGAAATCGAACCGCTTTTTCTTCTAAAAAATTAGAACACTGAGTCTCAGCAACTATAACACTACCAATTACTCCATAAGACGTAGGTTCCCCTGTCCGAGTAATAAGCCAAAACTGTATGCTTTTGGGCCAAATATCTGAAATCCTAATTTTTGATGCTTCAATAAGATCCCATACATATTCAGAAGCTTTTATCTCACCTTGATTAGAATTCCAAATAGGCGTGACATATAATCCATGGTGACTTTCCATGTACTGCGGGATATCTGGAATACCACCACAATTGACTGGATTAACTCCTGGGTATCTTTTTGTTACCGCACAGCCTGTTTGACTAGCCTGACCACCAGGACAATATATAGAACTCATGATGATTCTTCCTTGCACCTTTCATCCATCAGGGTTTTCAGCTTCAGAAGATAGTTTATAGCAGAGTTACTTAATGAACCCGTATTTTCTAGCCAATTATGGAAGAGTCGTATTTTATCTTCAGCCTTCCGTACTTCTTTTTTTTCATTAATAAGACTGACAACTACTTTTAGCTTGGCCCCATCAGAGTCTTCTAGCATTTCCCATGCAATTTTATCCCGCCTTGCCTGTGCCAGAGGTTCAATTTGTTTTACATTTTTTATTGGAGAATCTATTCCTTTAGACATTAGATGGAAGAACATATCTGTAACTTCCTTTAATTCCTCAGCGTCGTTATATCTTGACCTGCCCTTCATAGCTTTATTACGGAACTCCCAGAAATAGACGAATTTATCTTCAACTATTCCCCTCAATCGTATCTGTTCACCCTTAGAATCATCTCTATCAATAAACTTTTTTGTAAGTTCAAGTGTATCTAGCAAATCATTTACGCGCCCTTTCGTAATACCAAAAACGCTAACCACCTCACTAAGAGCATCATCTTTATTCAGCTCACCATCATGTATCAAGGCACGATAAAAATCATAAACTGCTCTGGCCTGCGCATCCAATGGCCAGGACACCTTAAGGTCTTTAATGAAATTTGCTTCTGCAAGAATCTTTAGTTCCTGCTGGACAGTAATATCTTCTGTTCTAATTACCATGACTGGTATGCGTTCTAGTGACTCAGGAACTCTATTACCTCGTCCTTCACTCTGAAGTCTTAACCAATGACAGGCAAAGAATCGACGATTCCCATCCAGCAATTTACCATCATCTCTAATAATAAGTGGAACCTGCACGCCATTTCTTCCAATTGATTTCAGTAGTGTCCGGTTAGGTACTTGCATGTAAACCCTCCGGATTTCGAGAGTCTACGTCCCCAGGATCTGGTGGTGCGACCTGTGATTCTCGGGTTTCATTGAGGATTTTGGTTCGCAGCTCTCTC
>JAKITT010000008.1 GCA_021647945.1 Candidatus Polarisedimenticolaceae bacterium | reverse complement strand
ACTTGACGCTGTGTTCGGATGCCTACTTCGTATCCCCTCTGGCGCTCGCGCACGACGGGTATACGGTGCGGCCTCACAGCTACCGGGGGCTAACCGCCCTCGTTTCACTCTCCTTGGCGGTCAGCGACTGAGGTTTTATAGCCATAAAAAAAAGGGGCTTTCGCCCCTTTTTTTACTTTATATCTAACGCTTATTTTTCTCGATTCTGCTCATCACTATTCATCAATTGCACAACTTTGAATACTATAACGATAACGACAACCGCAGATAAAACAACCGCTATTATTGAACCAAATACAACCGGATCTGATAAACCCATAACTCCAACTCCTGTTTCAGAAGGCCCGCACGAGCCAATTTACCTCTGTACGGGCCTTTCACATTTAGAGCAAGAAACTTACTGACCGCCACCAAGTCTGTAGACATAGACGGCAAGTTTCTTGATATCAGCACTTGAGAGGCGTTCACCAAAGACTGGCATCACTGCTTCACGAGTAGCTGGATCAGACGCATCATTGACGCCATGAGTAATGGTGTATTTAACGCTGGCCAACGCATCGGCCTCGTCAAAGCGCAGGATGGCATCAGTCAGATCGGCTGAACCAAGCGGTTTAATACCCTTACCATCGACACCATGACAACCCAGACAACCCTTCGCAGCAAACGCTGGACTTGAGGTTGGGTCACCAGCAACAATCGCCGTCGCAAGACTATCAATCTCAGTCGCACTCAGCATCTTGCCATGTGCAGGCATCATGCCTTTACGACCCATGGCAATGGACTGTTCAATTGTTTCAACTGAACCACCAAATAACCAATCATCGTCAGCAATAACTGGGAAACCAGGGCCACCCTGACCACCAGCACCATGACACGCTGCACAGTTGTCACCAAACAGCACCTTGGAATAAGCCACGGTGTAAGCTGTTAGATCTTCATCCGCCAGAATCTGCTTGGCTGTCATACCTTTAAGCTTCTCTTCAAAAGGGGCACGAATCGCTTCAACTTCAGCCATGCTCTCTTTGAATTCGTTAATCGCTGTCCAGCCCGTCAACCCCTTTGTATGGGTCGTTAGTAATGGCCACATTGGGTAGATAAAAGCATAGGCCACCCACCATGCAATCGAGAGCCAGAAGCCGATCATCCACCAATTTGGAGGGGGATTATCCAACTCTCGCAAGTCGTCGTCCCAGATGTGTCCGGTGTTGTTCTCACCCGGAAATGGATTTTTATCCGTCATTTTTTTCTCCGCTATCAATTCGCTCATCGTCCATCGGAATGTGCTTAAATTTCTCTAAGCGCCTCCAGGTTTTTGGACGCAGGACGTAGGCGTACACCACGATCATTAGGATGAAGGTGACCACCGTGAGGATCGTACCGACCCAGTCATTGGCAGTCATCGCAGCCCAATCAGTATGGAAGTACTCCTGCAAACTAGTCACGATAAGACTTGCTGTCGTCTAGTTTAGCCATGGTGCCAAGAACCTGGAGGTAAGCGACCATCGCATCCTCTTCGGTCTTGCCCTCAACCAAGCCTGCGGCTTCGGCAATATCAGCATCCGTATAAGGAACGCCAATCGTCTGCAAACCCGTCATATTCCCCTGAATGGTGGTACCACTCACTAGGTTTTCCTTCAACCAAGGGTAGTTTGGCATCACAGACTCCGGTACCACTGAACGTGGTGCACGAAGGTGTTTACGATGCCAATCATCGGAGTATTTACCACCTAAACGAGCAATATCTGGCCCCGTACGCTTGGAACCCCACTGGAACGGATGGTCATACATCGACTCACTCGCCAGAGAGTAGTGACCATAACGCTCTTTCTCATCACGGAATGGACGAATCATCTGCGAATGGCAGAGATAGCAACCCTCTCTGAGATAGACATCACGACCCGCCAACTCAAGTGCTGAGTAAGGACGCATGCCATCACCCGGCTTATGATCACCCAGCTTAGCCCCTTCAGGACGCTGCCAGACAAGTTCATTATGCTTGTTATGTTCCATGGTGCTCTCCAGATAGAAGAGCGGAACAATTTCGACGATACCACCGACCGAAAGCGCAAGCGCGGTGACTAGAACAAAAGCCCAGACATTGACTTCCAATTTGCTTTGGAGGCCACCTGTTTCATTGTTATTCGACATTTTAGATCCTCCCTTATGCAGAAACTGGAGCAGTACGAGCCTGCTGTAGACTGCCTTCAGATGAAGACTTAAGAACAGTCATGATGACGTTAATCAGCATCAGAACCGCACCCGACAAGAAGATAGCACCACCCACAGCACGCATAGCGTAGTAAGGATGCATCGCCTCTACAGACTCAGCAAAGGTGTAAGCCAATGTGCCGTAGTCATCGTAGGCTCTCCACATCAGCCCCTGCATGATTCCTGATACCCACATCGCAATGATGTAGACCACCGCACCGATCGTTGCCAACCAGAAGTGGGCATTGATCAGTTTCACTGACCACATCTCAGTGTGGAACAGACGGATCATCATGTGGTAGATGGCACCAATAGCAACCATAGCTACCCAACCCAACGCACCAGAGTGCACATGACCGATAGTCCAGTCAGTGTAGTGAGAGAGGGCGTTGACGGTTTTGATTGCCATCACAGGACCTTCAAAGGTCGACATAGCATAGAAAGCCAGTGACATAATCAGGAAGCGAAGCACGTAATCGGTACGCAGTTTGTCCCATGCACCAGAGAGAGTCATCATGCCGTTCAGCGCGCCACCCCATGATGGGATGATCATAGCCAGCGATACAGCAGCAGCCAATGAACCGGTCCAATCTGGAAGAGCGGTGTATTGCAGATGATGCGCACCCAACCATACATAACCAAAGGTCAGTGCCCAGAAGTGAATCACTGAGAGGCTGTATGAGTAGACAGGACGACCCGCCTGTTTAGGTACGAAGTAGTACATAATTCCTAGGAAGCCACCCGTCAGGTAGAAACCTACTGCATTATGGCCCCACCACCACTGGATCATCGCATCTTGTACGCCGGAGAAGATGGAGTATGAGT
This sequence comes from Candidatus Polarisedimenticolaceae bacterium, assembly GCA_021647945.1. GTDB lineage: Bacteria > Pseudomonadota > Gammaproteobacteria > Chromatiales > Chromatiaceae > JAKITT01. Next base: position 63,564 of record JAKITT010000008.1, on the reverse strand, counting down.
CCATCAGACCAACCGGAATAGCCAAGCTGTTCACAACATGAAGATAGGTGATCATGATCATCATGGCGATGAAGAACCAGTTCGACACGTAGATGTGTGAGCTTTTGCGAGTTGCAACGGTCATCACGAAGTTAAGGAAGTATGAGAGCCATACCACCGCAATCGCGATATCAATAGGCCACTCTAGCTCGGCATACTCTTTACCCTGGGTAAGACCCAGTGGCAGGGTGATGACTGCAGAGACGATGACCAGATTCCAGCCCCAAAAGGTGAACCATGCCAGCTTGTTACTCCAGAGTCTGACACCACAGGTGCGTTGAACACTGTAGAACGCTGTTGCCATCAAGGTACAGCCGCCAAACGCAAAAATAACAGCGTTCGTGTGAAGCGGACGTAAACGCCCAAAAGTTATGTACGGAATATCAAAATTCAGCACTGGCCATGCCAGTTCTGAAGCGATATAGACTCCGACAGAAGCACCTACCACTAGGTAGACTACTGCCATGACGGAGAACCAGCGTACAACGTCAAAGTCGTACTTCTGCTCAGCTACGGCGTCCATGAACCCCCCTTAAAAATGTTATGAACTAAAATAATTTTTCTGCCTAACCGTCAATCCCTAAAAAAACCGGGATATGCGGAAGTGTCACATATATCACTCCCATCCTTGACAAATGTCAAGTATTGTCTAAGGAGCTAAACTACTAAGAAGCGCATGCCATGGCCGGATAAACCGATTTCTCCGCTTTCGATGGCTGCTATGATTTAGTACTACAAGCGCCTCAAACAGACATTCAACCGTGTGAAATTGCGGCACAATCAACCTAGAGAGCCTCTATGCAATATAGAACGGAAAGTGGTAGCCTCTCCCTCTTCACCAGTGTAATTTAGATCTAAAAACCGCAGTGATTGCGGTCTTGTATAGGTTTGCCAATGAAATTTGAGATTGCGGAAGAAGAGTGGAAAAAAGCGCGCATTCCACATGAAATTTTTATAACCAATATGGCGGGGAATCATATACTTATGTTTGTCTCCGCCCTCGGCATGGTCGGCAGCTATTGGCAGCCCCTGGCAATGGTTCCTGTCATCTCTTTCTGTACCTTGATCTACACCCTATGGCGTGCAAGACAGGCCAAGAAAACCGACTCTTGGTTTGTGATGTGTCATTGGCAAATTGCCGCCAGGCGTAGCCGCCTCTTTATCGGCATGCTACTTATGATGTCCTGCGTTGCGGGCCTCGGCTGGGTTGGCTACGCCTACTTTGGCATGATGAAGATAGCCGCTTATGCCACTGTTGGCGGTGTAGGCATCCTGCCCACCTTAGTCACCGTACTCATCTTGATCGTGATGGAGTCAGATGCCATGCACTTGGCCAAACAGTGCAAATTGCCTGATGATATGATCATCCGCTACCCAAATGATGATGTCGTGATTGTTGAGGATATCGACTACTCCGCTCCAGCTGAGCAGAGAGCGCAGAAAACCAGCACTTGATACAGCGGCACCCCTGCGGGCTGCCCATAGCTCCACTGGCCTCTCAGCCGGATCTCTACATTTGACTGGAATGGTTACCAACCACCTACCATGCTGTTCTCTCATGTCGATCTTCAAGCGCTTTTCGACCCCTCTGTACTGCTCGACGCCGATGCCCTCTTAGCACGTGAGCAGCTGACCGCACCCGATATTCGGCACAGCGGGCAGCTGATCACATCATTGATCCGCATCCCAGATGAAGCCCCCATCCGCATCTATATCCGCATCGCCGACAGTGAGGAGGGGCACTCAACCTCCATTCAGGGCGAATGCAGCTGTTGTGGCAAGAAGCACTGCCAGCACATTGCCGCCGTTCTGCTCAAAGCCCTAGCGGAGGCATCGACAGATAATATCAGCACGACCTCTATAGCACCGCTTACAAGCCAAACCGCAACATCTGACTACCCGGCACATATCCAGCAACGGCTGCTCTATCTACTCTTCCCAACCACTAATGACATCGACGGCATTGAGATCTGCACATTCTCCGCCAAGCAGGTCAAAGGCGGCGGTTATAGCCATCTACTGGCCTACGAGCCAAGCTGGGCCTGCTCTGGAACTGCACCACGCTATCTGCTTGATAGCGACCAACAACTGCTTGCAGCACTGGATAAATTGCCGCTCAAACCGCATCAACAGCGACGCCGACTACACGGCACGCATGGTCGTCAGATGTTGCAGCATATGCTTGAGAGCGGCCGCTGTTTTTTAGGCCAGCTTGAGCAGCCACTGAAGAGGGGCAAGCGCCGCACCGGCACACTACAGTGGCGACTTGACACACAAGGTAACCAGCAGCCCGAACTCAAGATAGAACCCTCAGCCACCATACTGTTTCTGATGCCTGCTGCTCACTACCTTGACCCACAATCGGGTGAGTGTGGAGCGCTGACAACAGCACTGCCCGCACCCATCATCGAGAAGATGCTGCACCAACCCGCCATGAACCCACTACAGGTTGCGCACTACTACCAAGCGTTAATGGCGGATCATCCAGCCCTTCAGATCACCTCACCTAAACCGCTAAAACTGGAACAACTGGCAGCATGCCAACCCACACCACACCTGCATTTCACCACGCTCTCCAGCCGTACAACTGACACGCCAGCAAGCCATCAAATCAGGCTCAGCTTTGATTATCACGGCCTACAACTCTGTAGAGCACAGCCATCTCAATTTCTACAGGGCGATAAGGTAATTCAGGTGGCACGACAGCAGGCATTTGAAGAGGCCTGTATCGAGCAGCTGTGGGCAACCGGCCTACGCAGCATCAAAAACAAAAACATGGAGGACATCTTCAGCCTAAAAAATAGCCCAGAGGCCTGGTTCAAACTACAGCAGCAACCCCTCACTCACCTGAAAGAGCAAGGCTGGCAGATTAAGGTTGATGATCACTTTAGCTACCGCTTGGCCATTGTAGAAGAGTGGTTCACCACCCTCGAACCGACGGAGCATGGTGGCAGCTACCGCTTCAGTTTCGGTGTACAAGTGGATGGTGAACCGATCAATCTACTGCCAGAACTGACTCCCCTTCTGCACCAACAGGGATGGAATCGGCTGCACCTATTATCACCTCAGCACTGCTTCTATCTGCCCCTTGAAGATGGACAATGGGTGGCCACGCCGATGGCAAAGATCCAGCCGATACTGGACAACCTTTTTGAACTCTTTCAGGCCGACGCTCTGGATAAGGCGGGCTATCTCCCCCTCACTAAGAGCCAACTCATCCGCCTGAATAGTTTAAGCAACGACGATGGAACAACCGAGAGCCACTGGCTTGACCGCAGTGAGGTGCGCGCATTGGCAGAACGCTTGCGGCAGTTATCACACCCCACCGAGGTGGCCCCACCCAACGGGCTACAGGCCAATCTACGCGACTATCAGCAGCAAGGGCTAGCGTGGCTACAATTTCTACGTGACAACGAATTGGCAGGCATCCTGGCGGATGACATGGGGCTAGGAAAAACCATTCAGGCACTGGCTCACATCTTGATGGAGAAGGAGCAGGGTCGCCTGCAACACCCTTGTCTCGTTATCGCCCCCACCAGCCTGGTGGTCAACTGGCGTCAGGAGGCACGGCGCTTTACGCCCGATCTCAAGGTGTTGATCCTGCACGGTCAAGCACGGCAGAAACGGTTCGCCGACATCCCCTATAACGACCTGATCATCACCACTTACCCTCTGCTGCTGCGTGATTACAAAACAATCTGCCGACAGCGTTTTCATCTGCTCATTCTGGATGAGGCGCAGCTCATCAAGAACCCACAAGCCAAAGTCAGCCAGCTGGTGCGGGAGATCCCCGCCAGACACCGGCTCTGCCTAACAGGGACACCGATGGAGAATCATCTCGGTGAACTGTGGGCGCTCTTTGACTTTCTGCTACCGGGGCTGCTGGGGGCAGAGCAGCAGTTTAAAAGAATGATTCGCAACCCTATCGAGAAGTCAGGCAATCAGGAGATCAGCCAACGGCTGGCCGGCTGGTTACGCCCATTTATGTTGCGTCGCACCAAACAGGAGGTCGCCACTGAGCTGCCCGCCAAGACCGAAATCGTACGTAGCGTAGAGCTGGAGGGTGAGCAACGGGCACTCTATGAAAAGATCCGCCGCGATATGCGCAATAAAATCAAAACGGCGGTGGCAGAAAAGGGCATTGGCCAGTGCCGTATTCTGATCCTCAATGCCCTATTGAGGATGCGCCAAGTCTGCTGTGACCCTCGTCTACTCCCCAGCGAGAGTGCCGCAGGCACCCGCCGCTCTGCCAAGTTAGATCTGCTGATGGAGATGCTGCCAGAGATGATTGCAGAGGGGCGACGGATACTGCTCTTCTCGCAATTTACCGGCATGTTAGAACTGATCGAAATAGCGCTCAAAAGGGTCGATATCGGCTATGCAAAATTGACCGGTAAGACCGTCAACCGCGCCCGCCAGATCGAACGTTTTCAGCAGGGTGAGGTGCCACTGTTCCTGATCAGCTTAAAAGCAGGCGGCGTTGGCCTCAACCTCACCCGCGCCGATTGCGTGATACATTACGATCCATGGTGGAACCCCGCCGTAGAGCGCCAAGCCACCGACCGGGCGCACCGAATTGGCCAATCAAACCCGGTATTTGTCTATAAGCTGATCACCGCAGGCAGCGTCGAAGAGAATATCCAGGCGATGCAGGCCCGCAAACAGCAGCTCGCCGACAGCCTTTTTGAGCACACCGATAGCCACAATGAGTGGTGGAGCGAAGCGGATCTTGATGCCATGTTTGAGCCACTAGGCTAGAGAAGTTCAGCCACAAATATATGCGTATGAACGCAAATAATTAAGGGGAATAGAGTTGTTGCTTTGCAATAATCTTGTCAAAAAACACTGATTAGTGCCATGCCATGTCTCCCTGTAGCACTGGATGCAGTGCAACGGTATCCAGGAATAGACCTCCCCCGGATTTCGCTTCGCTACATCCAGGCTACATGTTGTCCCTGCATCGCACAGCTGAGTTACAGCTAACCAGGAAAAAATAGATGTTCATCTGCGTCTATTCCCGGCTAAAATAATGATTTTTCAATCACGCTCCCAATATGCTGAACAGCCGTAAAAAATGAACCAGAAGACCCAGCAAGCCGTAGATCAACTGCTGATGGAGCAGGGTTACTACACGCCATTAGAGCTACTGCTAGCTGAGGGCAGGCTTCTCTACTGTGATTATGAGTCCTGGCGAGGCGGTGAGTTATCCGAACTGGAGAGTACCCTGTTTGGCGATCCCAAACAGTGCAAACAGTTACTAAGTGAGGCCGCCGGGTATGCAGACAAACTCAACCTTATCGCCGAGAGGCTCCACTATTCAGTGTGGGGCAACAGCGGAAACAGCACCCTCTGCTTCAGCGCCAATTCTGCATTTAATGGCCTTTTCCATACCCGTTACCGTAAATCTGCCGATATTCCTCAACTAGATCTCTTCATGGATTCTACCGGCACCGTTCTGGTCAACGGCACCACCCAGGCATTGATCGAACGCAACTACCCTGAGGCGAGACGTCTACTGAATCAGCTATTTGATAGCGATCCAGGAAACAACCGACTCGGCGGTCTGGAGCAACTGGTGGAGGCCGCTGAAGCGCTCACATTACCCGTCAATGCCCCGGCTGAGCTGCTCAACCGTCTACAACAAGAGTTATCACCACTTGCAGCTGATCTACTGGAGTCTGGCAGTCGGCACTTTCTCACGCCACAATGGCACCGGCTGACACTAGCCTTAAGAGGGCGGGCGTTTGATGCCGAAACGCCACAACTACATAGCAGTTACAGCGCCATGCAAGCGATGGACTGGCAGCAAGTGAAAACCAACGTAGCGTCTGAGCAAGCATGGCAACAACAGCCGCTGCTGATCCGTCGTCATGCCCAAGCCTGTGGACGCTTGCATCAGGAGACGGAGGCTGTGTCAGACTGGTTCCTACTCTGTTGGCACTTCCCCGACCAGGCTGAACCTATCCGGCTGGAGGCCGAACCACCCTGGCGACGACGCTGGCAAAACTTCATTGAGCTGGAGCCGGAACTACCCAACCAAGATTTCCCCGCCTGGGTCATGGTTAACGAACCGGGACTGAGCAAACAACTGGCCAACATGGATGGATTGCCGACAAAACCACCCGAGGCGTGGTTACTTACCCTGGCGCTAATGGATGGCCAATTACTAACCGTTGACAGCGATTTTATGGCAAACAGAAAGGCGTTAAAGGCATGCAATCCCGCTCTTTTTCACCATTATCTTCAGCGGCTTGGTGGATAAGAGGCGTTGCCATCTACCTTTTCTTCTTTGTTTATGTTGTTGCAGTACGTCGAGCTGTGAAGAAATTTAGCTTGCCTGCACAAGTAACATTTGAAAGTGACCGTTCGCGGTCATCGACTTTGTGAAAGGCAGGAGAACATCTAACTTGCATATGGTAAAAGATGGTTAGAATGGATGCCAACACCTTGTCTGCTGCCGTGTGATAATGCTCTTGATGGACAGAGCCGCTTGTTAACACTATTGCCTTAGTGCAGCATAGCGTGCCTGTACTAATTTTAGTTCCAGGCAGCACACGGAACTCGAATATTTTGTCATCATACATAAGACGAAATGAGTATTGACGTGAAGTTGCATCCTGGCCGATCAACTCTACCGTTACCGGCTTTTCATCAAGCCATCCCTCTCTTTTTGGGAAAAGAGCGTCTGGAGTAAACGCCCCCATATTGGCGATTATTATAAACTGCTGGCACATCGCCTGTTCCCGCTTCAGATGTGTACCCACTAGCTTTGTGTCTCTTTCAATGTGAATTCTCTTTAATGCCACGAAGTGTAGTGGGTGGAGCACCCCACAGATTGACTCTGTTGAGGCTTCCTCTACTCATTAGACTGACTGGGAGCATCTATGCGGTAGGCTGTAAGCCACTTCGTCCAAGTAGAACCATTGCTCTACTTGGAATGGTCGAACTTCATCTACTGGTGCACCGTGTGCGAGCATCCAGCACTTGGTAACTTCGCTGTATTTCGCTATGCACCATTCGCCAGTATTGATTAGCTCCACACAACACTCCCGTCCCTCAACCCCTGGCAGCTCTGGCGTACAATGCAGCAAAACAGTACGCTCAACTGCAGATGTAGCGGCCTCTTGCGCTTTGTTGCTACATTTGCACAACCCCAAATACTTCCAACATTTATGGCAGTACATCGTTAGTATTCGATGAACGGCATCAGCACATCTTCCATAAATAAGCTGCAAGATCTTGCTGAACAGAGCACCGATGATGATGCCTGCGGCCATATGACCAGATTGCCCTTAAGGCAATTTTTTTTAAATCCATTGAACACGATTTTTCTCCATTATGGGCTATTATTGTTACCGAATATTTTGTTGCTGAGATGAACTATAACCACGATGAAAACAGCAAACAATATCAAAAATCTTAACGTTACAATTGTTCACAAAATAACCCATGTGATATCCGCCTGCTGTACTAACGAGTTGAATCCAAGATGTTTAACACAGGCTCAGCTATAGGGTGTGGTTTGCAACAAAACCGCTCTCTTCATGCAAGGGAAGGATGAGAGAGAATTGAGAACCCTCCCCCTCTTTACTATCAACCTCAATACGCCCTCCATGGCGAAGGGCGGTCGCTTTCACAAAGGCCAGACCCAACCCGATACCCCGTGCTTTGCCTCCATCCTTTGAGCGTAGCCGCTGAAAACGGTCAAACAGTCGGGGGATATCCTCGGCGGCAATACCGAAGCCCTGATCTTTTACACAACAATACAACTCGCCGGCATGGGCGTAGAGATGTAACTGAACCTCTCGCCCAGGTTCACTGTATTTGATGGCATTGCCCAGAAGATTAACCAGTGCGCGCTCCAGCAGACTACCTTCCCCTCTTATCCACACCTCATCCAGCTCCAGTTGCTGGCTCAGACGCATCTCTTTCGCCTGGGCTTGCCCCCAGACCTGTTCCAGCGCGTTCAAGGCAACACTGGTAAAATCCAGCTCTTGGAAGGGGAGCTCTTCTGCACTTTCTGCACGCGCCAACTGCAGGAACTGTTCAGCAAACCTAAGGGTCTCTTCTGTATAACCCTGCATGCGTCCCAGCAGTGCGTGAACTTGCCCTGAGGCCTCCTTACCACGGGCAAGTTCCAGAAGTGCCAGCAGGGATACCAATGGGGAGCGCAGGTCATGGGATAGGAAGTTGAGCAACTCGTTGCGCTTGCGCTCACAGGCCTTTAGCTGGCTGATATCAGAGAAGGTGACAATCAGGCCTGTGGCGTGGGTGCTGTGCTGTTCTGAGAGAGAGGTTATCTGTACCAGCAGATCGCGTCCATTCTCATATCGTGCCTCGCACTGAATCTGTTCCTGCTGTAACACCGCCTTGTGCAGCAGGGATGGCCACTCCAAGGGGCCTTGCGGCTTGAGCTCCTCTAACAACCTGTGCAGAGACTCCCCCTTGAGCGAGCACTTCCTCTCTTGGCCGAGGTAGGACTCTGCTCGGGCATTGGAGAGCAACACCTGCCCCAGGGCATCGGTCACCAATACCCCATCCGCCATGTTGGCGAGACTGTCATCGACGAATCGACGCAGCTCTTGCAGACGGGTGGTGGCCAGTTGGATCTGCTGAATACGCTTCTGCAGAATATCTCCATGCTCCTCTGCTGCCTCCTCCGTTTCACCCACCGATATACGCAGCAGTTCGTCTAATATCCTTTGCTCCTCAGGATCCGGCTCCCGCTCCTCACGCCAACACAAGGTAAGTTGTACGCTCTCTCCCTCATAGTGCTGAGGTGCGTAGAGAAATTCCCCATCCCGCAGCCATTGACCTGATTGCAGGCCGCTCACTTGCCGTGCGTGGTGGCAGAGGGAGCCAACCAGCCGTCTACCCTCGGCATTACTCAGAGACCACCCCTCTATCGGCAGGATCTGGCAGACAAAATCCAAGGAACCCACCAGCTCAGGCTGCTGATGAATAGCGAGTTCCACCTGCTGGGCATGCAGTTGATCCAACGCCAGGTTCAGATAACGTATCGCTTGTTCCAGGCGTCGCCAGCTCCACAGGGGGTAGCTCAGTGCCAATGTGATCAAGGCGGCCGTGGGTGGAAACCATCGCTGAAACACCATGAGCAAGAGTGCACAGAGAGCCAATGTCGCCGCTTGTAGCAATGCCACGACGAGCAGATTGGTCCGGGGTGCAAAGCGGGGAAAGATCAACATGGGCAGCAGCGCAATAATAGCCGTCAACAGCAGTTGCCAAGATGTAGCCAGCGGCCTGATGTGGATCTCCTGACGCAGGGCATGCAGGATATTTGCATTGATCTCCACCCCAGCCATAGCGTGGCTAAAACCTGAGACCGGTGTTGGCAGGGCATCACCTAGGCCAGCGGCGGTGATGCCTATCAGGATGTACTTATCGCGGAAGCGCCCTTTCTCATAAGCCCCCTGCATCACCTGGGCATATGAGATCTGCTGAAAATGCCCTGGAGGACCGGCAAATGGAATCAGCAGAGGGTAGGCCCGGTGCCATACATATGGCCCACCCGCCAGGGCAGTGCTCTCAGGCACTGAAAATTCGCTCTGCATCTCACCCGTGAGACTCAGCAGTGCAAGAGTGAGGTGTGGCCAGTAAGGCTCCCCCAACCCCTCACGTAGATAGAGGCTGCGCACGATACCATCCGGATCGAGTTCAACATGCACATGCCCAAGAGCAGCTGCGACGTCGGCCAGCATGGGTAGCGGCAGGGTTTCGATTAGCGGCCCACCCTGATGCTGCCGCTCCATGAGTATAGGCAGCACCACATTGCCGCTTTTTTTTATCTCATTGGCAAAGGTGAGATCCCCCGCCGGATCCTGATGATCCGCCTCAGAGAAGATGATATCGAAGGCAATGGCACGAGGATGTTCGTTATTGAGTCGCTCAAGCAGCTGGGCATGCAGACGCCGAGGCCAGGGCCAGCGTCCGAATTGGCTCAGGCTGGCTTCATCGATGGCGATGATGATGACATCGTCGGCTGCAGGCCGGGACCAGCGTTGCAGTTGGGCGTCATAGAGCAGCCCATCCCAGCGCCACAACCACCCCTGAGAGATCAGGAGAAGGGAGAGACCAACCAGCAGCAGTGCCAGAATGAGACAATCCGGCAGGGCAAGGCGACGGCTGGATCGTAGCATCGTTAAAGAAAGAGCAACAGAAGCACGAGTAACGACCAGTAGTTATCAACCGGAACATCAATCTCATGCACACGACCATAAGGGCTTGCATCGCCATCCCGTTCCAGCGTGCGGAGACGGAAGTAGTAGTGCCGGGCGACTGGACGGAAAATCGTAAGCTGCGTGCTCTCTACGCTCTTCTCAGTGACAATCTGTTTGAAATTCTGATCGGTGGCCAGCTGGAACTGGTAGCGCATATCGTCACCTGCTGACTTCCAACGGAACAACAACCGCTCCTCACCCAGCACTGTGGCCAGCAGCTCCGGAGGGTGGGGCTTGGGCCGGTACTCAAAACGTTGTGGATCACTGAACGGCCCCCGCCCCTGTGCATCCCATGCCGCAATACGCCAGTAAAAAAAACCGGGAGGCAAGGGTGTTTCCAACTGCAGGCTATTCTCCTGTTGTTGTTCCCGCTCCATTACCAATTCTTGGAAATTCTTATCTCGTGCTAGCTGGAAGTGATAGCCTTCCGCGGCTTCAGGCTGGAACCAATGGAACTCGGGTTGAGGCTCTCGCATCAGGTGGTCATCCACCAGCCCCACCAGCTGTGGCGGTTCAGGCTTGGCATCGACGACAAAGGCTCGCACGGTGTTATACCCTTCCAGACCGCTGCTGTCGATACCACGGACTCGCAGCCGGTAATCCCCATCAGGCAGATCGGTCAAATGGCCTGTGGGTGCTGATACCACAGCATCCGCCAGCAGGCGGTTAAATTGTTCATCGGGGGCGATCTGGAGACGATAGTTCTGGGCACCCGGCAATGCCAGCCAAGTGAACTGCAGTGGTAGCGTGTCGAAATGGGTCTGTAACCTCGACAACTGAGGTGCAGGCAATAGTTTCTTTGGTGGTGCTGGCGGTTTTCCCGCCTCAGCAACAATACCAAAACCAGCGGGCACCAGTTGGCTTTCACTGGCGCCACTTACCTTCACCTCACCTTCGAGCACCTCGCTACGGGTAATTGCCGACCCATTGTTGTCTGCACTGACTCGAAACAGGGTGCCACGTACTGCCGCTACAGCCGCTGGCGTGATGATATGGTAGCGGCTGCCAAAACCTTTGCTCGGTTTGACTTTGGTATCCACACGCCCTCTCTCCAGGCGCACACGGGTATCCACCATACCTGTGCTGCCATAGGCGCTGAGGTGATCCAATTTGAGTTCGCTCCCCCCTTGTACCAATAGCTCAGAGCCATCTGCAAAGCGAAGCGTAAGGCTGCCATCCGGAGCGGTACGAATCAGATCGCCGCTATTGAGCTCTGTATCCAGAGTCAAGGCCACCTTGATGCCACTTTGCACACGCATCACCTCTGCCTTACCCGTTAGCTGGGTGACCTGAGCGGATGCCGGTTGGTGTTTGAGCCAGGCCAGGGGAAAACGCAGCTTGGTTCCAGGTGGAATATATTGATCGGGTTTAAGTTTGTTGTGTCGCTCTACCTTTTTCCAGTAGCGCACACTGGTGCAGTATTTCTTGGTCAAATTCCAGATGTTGTCCCCAGGCCGCACAGTATAGACCCACTCTTGAGCCACAATCGGCAAGGCGATGAACAGCAGCAACAGTCCCACGCAAACAGCAAACCACTGCCCTCGCCGCCCGTGTATGGAGGTCGCCTCTTTTTCATGAAGGCGTTCGCACGTCCTGTTATATTTCTGCACCTTCCAGGTCCTCTCCCTCTAACCCGGAATCAGCGGATCCAGATGGTAATAAATTCTCTAAGCGGTAACCATGATGATAGATGGCATTGAGCCGCCAGCCTTTATCGGGGTGAATGGCCAGCTTACGCCGCACCCGGCTGATATGGGTATCTACCGTGCGGGTATTCAGATCCCCACTGGTGCCCCACACAGTCTCCAACAGGTAACTGCGCGACAGCAAGCGGCCAGCATTTCGAAATAACAACAGTCCAAGAGCAAACTCTTTGTGGGTCAGCTCAATGGCCTGACCATCCACATGGACAGAACGGTTGGCAATATCAAATGCATAGGGTTTACTCCGAAACCACTTCTCTGCTTCATTACCGGGCAGTGACCGGCGCGCCAGTGCTGCCACGCGTGCCAAGGTCTCGGCCCGTTTGATGGGTTTGATCATGTAATCATCTGCTCCGCGATCAAGCGCAAAGACGAGATCCTCTTCCCAGTCACGACTAGTGGTGAAGAGCACAGGGATATGCCAGTCCAGGTTATGGCGGATCCATCCCAACACTTCAAGCCCTGTAGTATCCGGCAGATTCCAATCGATTATCAGCAGATCATAAGTCTCTTTTCGAAGCGCATCCTGGAAGGCGCTGCCTATCGTATAGGCGTGGCATTTGTGGCCTGCTGAACCAAACCATAATTCGAGCAGTTCAACCTGAGCTGTATCATCTTCCAATATTGCTATACGCACACCCAATGCTCCATCTTCAGTCTGAAAATATCGATCTATTATCTTTGATAATCCAGAATAAAAGGCATCTGCACTTGTGAACTTTTGTGTCATCTCTTTTTTTGCGTGCCTAATCCTGATTTGGCATCAAGGATACTAGGCAATATGGCCGCACCTTTTGATTGAGAGCGCCCTCCTAATGCCTTGTATGTTTAAGAGTAATTTAAAAGAGGGAGGAAAAGGCAGTGAGCAGCAGTTTGGGTCAGCAAATAGCCTGGATGAAACAGAGTGGAATCCGGGGGCTTGACCTATATCCCAGGATTACGTTTCACTTCATTGGCCTTTTTCCACTCCAGACACCTTATGCTCGTGTAGGGTCGCATTTATGCGACCAGCCAAACATGCACATGAATGTGCACCTACAGCCCTATTAGGCCAATGGAGTGGATACCCCTTAAAGCAAATAACCCGTAATAGTATAAGCAAGAATTTTGATCTTTCACCTTACCAAGGAGTGGAGTTTCATGCACATATTCGTGTTTATAGTGGCCCTTAGCACACAATTTAGCTTTTCAATGGCTGAGATTGGCGGGTAATCAGGAACGGCTATATAAATTGCACATCAAGAAGAAGCACTATAGAATCGCCTAATTGAGTATAAGCAGCTGATTCACATGCATAACATAAGGACATTACTTCCTGCTTTGGCGCATTTCATACAACATGCAGGCAATAGGTCTTTAAATTTATGGGTACACCATTAACCTCCGTCTCAAATCTTCACCACGTTAATGTAAAACACACCTGTAGCATCTGTGATATCAAGAAACTGCTACTAAAAACCTCCGATATCGATAAGCAATCATCTGAAATAACCAACGCCATCAAATGTCGCGGACCATTCCTTCCGGGTGATCGCGTCTACAAGAGCGGCGAGCCTCTCAATGCAATCTATGCCGTCACCTCTGGAAGCGTTAAGACAGAAACCATTACCTATGAAGGTTACATTCAGACAACGGGCTTCCACTTACGTGGAGAGATATTTGGCATTGAGGCTTTAGGCGAAACACACCATGTCTACGATGCCTATGCGATTGAGCGCACCTGGCTCTGTGAACTCTCCATCTCATCACTCAACAGTCTCTGCCAACAGCATCCAAAGACCCTGAATGACCTCTTCAAGCTGATTGGACGACACGCACGCACTCATCTGAATCTTATAAATGTCCGGGGCCGAACGGCTGATCAACGGATATTGGATTTTCTCGGTGACCTATCCGAACGATTACTGGAACGGCAACAGACCGCATGCGATGAACTTACCCTGCCGATGATCAAAGAGGATATTGCCAACTATCTAGGGCTCACACCTGAAACGGTCAGCCGCAGCCTACGCCGCTTAGATGAAGCCGGGCATATTCACTACAAAGGCAAGACATTTAGACTCGCAGCAGCACATTCAAAATAAGGGCACCTCTATTAATTCATGGATGAGCAGCTTAAACCCATAATTAATGGTGATTAGCATGTCTATGTAAAGAGCCTGTAGGAGCGGCACCCTCGCCGCGATTGGGCTTGGCAGCGGGATTCAAAGCTTCCGCATCCTGCTCACGCTCCTTACCTACATCCATGTAGGCATCGCGGCGAGGCGCCGCTCCTACAGTGAATCATCTGAATGACTGAGCTTTGTACCTAATCACCCATTTAAAAAGCCAGTGAGAGTAAAACTCACCGGCTTTATTGTGATTTACAGCTCAGAAAGAGGCTGGTATGACGCTGCATACCGCCAAGACTAACAGCAAAACCCCGACTTAATTATCGTTTATCTACAGGAACATAATCCCGCTTTGGTGCGCCATCATAGACTTGGCGTGGCCGACCGATACGCTGGCTTGGGTCAGCAATCATCTCCATCCAATGTGCGGTCCAACCCACCGAACGGGCGATGGCAAACATCACCGTGAACATATTATTAGGGATACCAAGCGCCCGATAGATGATGCCGGAGTAGAAATCGACATTAGGGTAGAGTTTACGCTCGATAAAGTAGTCATCCTTCAGTGCAATCTCTTCCAATTTGACCGCCAACTCCATCAAGGGGCTATCGGCATGACCGGTACTTGCTAATACTTCATGGCACACCTTGCGGATAATACGGGCACGCGGGTCATAATTTTTGTAGACCCGATGGCCAAAACCCATCAGACGAAAAGGGTCATCTTTATCTTTCGCTTTGAGAACATACTTCTCAACCTGTGAAACATCACCGATCTCTTCCAACATGTTAAGTACCGCCTCATTGGCACCACCATGCGCTGGCCCCCAAAGAGAGGCGATACCGGCGGCGATACAGGCAAATGGGTTAGCTTGCGAGCTACCTGCCAAACGCACGGTAGAGGTGCTGGCATTCTGTTCATGATCAGCATGCAGTATAAAGAGCACTTCAATGGCCTTAACCGCCACGGGGTCTGGCACATACTCTTCGCAGGGTGAGGCGAACATCATGTGCAGAAAGTTGGCACAAAACCCCATATCGTTTCTGGGGTAGATAAACGGTTCACATTTACTGTGCTTGTAGCTAGCCGCAGCAATGGTAGGCATTTTAGCAATCAGCCGATGCGCAGAGATCTCACGGTGCCGCGGGTTATGGATATCAAGTGAATCGTGATAGAACGCCGACAGAGAGCCAACCACACCGGTCATGATCGCCATTGGATGGGCATCATAATGAAAACCGTTATAGAGGTTCTTCAGGTTCTCATTGATCATAGTGTGATGAATGATCATATTCTCAAATGTTGCCAGCTCAGTAGCCGCCGGTAACTCACCATAAAGCAGCAGATAGGCCACTTCGAGAAACGAGCTCTTCTCGGCCAGCTGCTCAATCGGGTAACCACGGTACTGAAGGATACCCTCCTCACCATCTATATAGGTAATAGCACTGTTGCAGCTGCCGGTTCCAAGGAAACCAGGATCATAGGTAAAGACACCCATCTCTTTATAAAGGCTGGCAATCTCAATGGTCGGCGGCCCCTGGGTACCCTGCCGGACGGGCAACTCCATTGATCTGTTATTACTGTTATCCGTAAGTGTGAAGGTTTTTGCTGCCATGGTTGAGACTCCTCAAAGCCGATAATCGACCGTAAATTCTATTAATTTTTCCCAGCAATACTGGGATCTATATTCTCTTTTAAGCTGGTACAAAGATAGTAGCAGGCTATCTAATACTTGCATTTATCGACCTCTCTCCGGTCAAAATTGAATAAAAAATAGACACCGAACAACATATCCGTATGATATGGCGTCCCAATTAGTCCGAATCGCCCAGCCCAATGGGCTTTGTAGCGATTCCAGGCAGAAGATTCGAGCTTGTCAAAAGGCCTCTTGCCGCTTCATTTGTAGCGATGACAAGCCATTGATTAGAAAGAGGAAATAACATGGGTAGAAAAAAGATTGCGTTGATTGGGGGAGGCCAGATCGGTGGCATCCTGGCTATGATATGCGCAGAGAAAGAGCTAGGCGACGTTGTGATGATCGATCTTCCTCAGATGGAAGGAACGGTCAAAGGCAAGATGCTGGATCTGATGGCCTCACGCCCTCATGACGGTTATGACGTTGAACTCACCGGCAGTGGTGATTTTGCAGCACTGAAAGGTGCTGATATCGTGCTGATCACTGCGGGTGTACCACGCAAGCCGGGCATGACCCGTGATGACCTCACAGAGATCAATCTTAAGGTGATGAAGTCCGTCGCCGAATCGATCAAAACCCACGCACCTAATGCATTTGTCGTGCTAACCACCAATCCACTGGATGCGATGGTCTACGCATTCCATAAATTTACCGGTTTCCCTAAAAACCAGATCGTCGGCATGGCAGGCAGTCTTGATACTGCTCGCTTCAAGACCTTTCTGGCGATGGAGACTGGCCTCTCAGTGCAGGATGTATCCGCACTGGTGATGGGCGGCCACGGCCCAACCATGATCCCACTGATCCGCACCGCCACTATTGGCGGCGTACCGATCACCGATCTGCTCTCTGCTGAGAAGATCGAGGAGATCGCTGAACGTACCCGCGAAGCGGGCACTGAAATCGTGCAGCTACTCGGCAATGGCAGCGCCTTCTACAGCCCGGCAGCCGCCGTGGTTGAGATGGCTGAAGCCTATCTAAAAGATAAAAAACGCGTCATTCCATCCGCCGCTCTGTGTGAGGGTGAGTATGGGATCGACGGTTACTTTATGGGCGTGCCCTGCGTGATTGGCGCAGGCGGCATCGAAAAGATCCTTGAGTTCGAGCTAACCCCCGAAGAACAGAATTTACTTGAAACTACCTTAAACGCAGTGAAGACAACTGTTGCTGAAACAGGAATCTAGGAGCTAAACATATGCAAGTTACAGGCATGTTATGGGGGTCTAAACTCCTTAAATATGTGGGTTTCCCCACGTCAGAGGTGTTGGGACCAGAAGCCACCGGTGAGCAGGTCAAAGATCTGATCGACCGTTGTGGTCGGGTTTTTATCAAACCGATCTTTAAAGGCGGTGTTGGCAAGAAAGGTAAACTTGGCCTCATGGGCAATTGCACTAATCTGGCTGACGCGATGAAAGAGAAAGAGCGTCTCTACTTTGCCGAACATATCCAAAACAACAACGTCTCTAAAGCTGAAGGCGTCACCTTTGAAGGTGGTGTGCCGGCTGAGTACGAAATCTACTTCTCTATCAGCGACAGCACCGAGTTTCGTGCCCCTGTCATCACCCTGACTCATCATGGTGGTGTTGATATCGAAGAGCTGCCACCTGAGAAGATTGCAGTCATCCCATTCGATCCTCTCACTGGCCTGAAGGGTTTTGTTATCTCCAATGCACTGCACAAACTGGGTGCCCCAAAAGAGCTGATCAGCCCACTGGTACAGAACCTGCCTAAACTCTGGGATCTCTACCACAACTACGGTATGGCCACCCTAGAGATCAACCCTATTCGCATGATGCCAGGCAAAAATGGGCGCTTGATCCCTGTCGCTTGTGACTTCAAATGTGCTTTTGATGGCGATGACCCATCGGTTGCGCGTCTTGGCCTGCCAGACGATCTGGACACCTCCAGCTACTCTGACTTTGAGCAAGAAGTTAACCAGCTGCGTACCTACCAGGGTCAATCTGACGTCTACGTCATCAATGATCAAGGCACTATAGCAGCGATGACTTTCGGTGGTGGTGCCAACGCGCTGGTCACTGAACTTCTGGGTGATTCAGCCAACCTCTCTTCAGATTTTGGCGGTAACCCTCCTTACGAGAAGATGCACGACATCAGCCGTATTGTTTACAAATACTGGTTGGAGCAGTCCAACGTGCTCTTCATCATCGGTGGTAAAGCTAACAACACCGATATCTATGAGACTTTCCGCGCCATGGCTGATGCCCTGCGTGACCACTTCAACAAGTACGGCCCTACCCCACTTTATGTTGTGGTTGGTCGTGGTGGCCCGAACTTGATTCGTGGCCTCGGTTACCTGCGTGACACCCTAGATTCTCTCGGCATCCCATACCAGATGTTTGGTTACGACTCAGCCATGAGCGAAGTAGTTAACTACGCTCAAGCCGCTGATGAGTGGATGAAGAAGGGTGGTCGTGAGCAGATTGCCAAGAAACTGGGCATTACCGAATAAATCGGTAACGACACTCATAGAATGAGACCTTTGCACGAGAAATAGTTTTTGTTCCAGCAAAGCAAAAACAGTCGCAAAACCGGAGTTTACTGGAGTAAATGAGGGTTTTGAGAAAGTTTTTAACGCCGCTGGAGCGAAAAACATGAATCGTGAAAGGGTCTCAGAATATAGATTTTAAAGAGGGATATATTATGCATCCGCAAGGCGTTGAAGCATTCCCCCACTACTATGTGGGCGTTAACTCGCTAGACGATTTAGTCAGCAAAGATGATCGCATCTGCGTTCTCAATATCACCGGTGGCGAAAGCCGCACCGTTACCCCTGTAAGCCATGTCTTCTCAGGTGGCAACATTGTTTGTGGTACCGCTCCAGGCCGTTCTGGTTCTTCAATGAAGACCAAAATTGGCAACATTCCAGTATTTGATAACCTGCCACAAGCGTTGGCTGCTGGTCATGAGTTCAACACCGTTGTTGTCTACCTGCCACCTGGTGGCGTACGTGACGGCGTTATCGAAGCGATTCGCGTCGTCTCGAACCTGAAAAAAATCGTCATCCTGACCGAGAAAGTGCCGGTTCATGATGCACGTATCATCCGCGCGGTAGGCCAGATGCACGGCGTCGACATCTTCGGTGCTAACTGCCTCGGTCTAGCTGATGCACACAAACAGATCCGTATCGGCGGCGCACTGGGTGGTAGTCATCCTGCTGAGTCTTTGGTTCCTGGTTCTGTTGCGATCTACTCAAACTCCGGTAACTTCACCACCACCATCGCAGTCTATCTGCTGACTGGCGGTTGGGGAACCACCGTATCTTACTCATCAGGTAAGGATGTCTACATCCACTTTGGCGCACTAGAGTGGACCCATGCATTCCATAATGATGACCGCTCCAAATGTGCCGTCATGTACATTGAGCCTGGTGGTTACTATGAGCACAAGCTTGAGTTCAACAAGCCTGTTGTCGCTTGTATCGTTGGTCGCTGGAAAGCCAAACTGACCAAAGCGTGTGGCCATGCCGGTGCTATCGCCGGTACTGGTGATAACGCTGAAGCCAAGGAAGATTGGTTCAAAGAGAAGTTCGAAGTCGATGACATCTTCTCTCCAGAGAATCCAGTCTGTAGCGCTAAAGGTGCAGTTGTTACCAACATCGCCCACATCCCAGCCGCTATGACCGCGGTGATGGCACTCGGCAAAGCAGAGCCAGATTTCGCCCCTCGTGGTGATCTCTCACTCAAATGCTGGTTCAGCAACACCCAGGGACTTGATCTTCCTGCCGCGCTGAAGCCTGCATTGG
Organism: Candidatus Polarisedimenticolaceae bacterium; assembly: GCA_021647945.1. Classification (GTDB taxonomy): domain Bacteria; phylum Pseudomonadota; class Gammaproteobacteria; order Chromatiales; family Chromatiaceae; genus JAKITT01. The sequence goes on along the minus strand of JAKITT010000008.1, from coordinate 44,016 downwards.
TTGAAGCACTTGAACCCTACAATGATCAGATCGCTGCGCTTTCTGAACAGGTCGGCGCTGTCTTCCCTCGCCAAGCGATGAAAGATACCTCTGGCGCATCAATGATGGATCCGAAGACCCAGGTCACGCGTATCCACGGCACCACCGTGCTAGATGCCTCCACACACAGTTTCGAAGAGAATCTGGTACAGAGTCTGACCCGCGAATACCCCGATGCAAACGGCACCGCTATGACCAACGTCATGCTCAACGCCTTTGTTAATCAAGCAGGCAAAGTTGGCCTAGCGGCAGCTGATGCTGCACGTGAAGCGGGCAACAGCCCTAACACCTCACTATCAAGCGCTGTTGCGCTGGTTGGCCCTAATCAGGTTGCCAATGCACGTACTGCTGCGGCTGCTCTGGTAGAGCTGTTCAAGAAGAGCGGTATCGAAGATGCTTCTGACACCCGCTATGATTTCAGCTCTCAGGTTGCAGAAGCTGACGCATCACTCTTCACCATGGGCGAGCCTTGTGCTTTGAGCGACAACATCGCTGCTGCATTTGAAGCACGTGGTGCCAACTCAATCTTCGTCAACTTCGTCAAAGCGGTTGCCGAGAAAGCGGGTGCTCAGCTGAGCGCTGCTGCGCTGATGGCTGCCACCACCACGCACGTCGCTTGGAAGGCTCTGATGCGTAAGCGCATCTCTGCCATCACCGTCAGAAATATCCCTTGGCACTTCAAGATCTTCAGTACCCTGGTCGGTTCTGCCGCCGCTGGCGATCAGCAGAGTGCTGATACCTTCTGTGGTGTAGCTAACAGTGACCTGCTCAACAGCTGGAGTTTCAGTGAAACAGCTCATTTGGCACTGCTGGGCAAACGTCCAAACGAAGAGGAACTCTACTCCTTCTCTGTACTGCTTGGCCTGATCATCACCAACGGCCCAGGCACCATCTCTGCACAGGGCGCTAAAGGCGCTGTCTCTGCGGATGGCCCTGAGGTTCCAGAGCGTATTCAGATCAATAAAGGCTACATCGGCTTCCTGACTCACACCGGTTATGCACACGGTGGTAACGGTTATGAGGCGATCTCCTTCTTGGTTGATCGTTTCAAAGACTCTGGCCTGACCGATCCTGGTAGTAAAGATCACGGTTTAGATCTGAAAGCGATGGCAACCACCTACGCGAAGGAGTACCTCGCGTACAAGATCAAAGCAAAAGCAGCCGGCAACATCGGTTACGCCAAAATTCCTTGTACAGGCCATCCGGTCTTCAAGGGTGAGGCTGTTAACTATGATCCTCGCGAAGCCTTTGTTGGTAAGCTGTTTGAAGAGCGTGGCGACTACAATGTTTTCCACGAGTTCTATAAAGAGCTCGTACAGTCACTCTTTGATACCGGCGTGACAAAGAATGTTTTCTGTGTAAATGTTGATGCTGTGATTGCTGTTCTTCTACTGAAAATGCTTTGGCAGCCGTATGCTGAAGGCAAAATCAGTGATAACACCATGGAATCAGCTGCGTTCACCACATTCTTGTTTGGTCGTATGATCGGCTCCGCTGCAGAGATTGATGATCACACCAACCGTGGTAAGAATATGGATACGCGTACCGCTGCTAGCAAGTGTAAATACGCTGGCTAAAGCAACTAACCGGGCCAGCCAATGCCGGCCCGGTTTTTAAGTTTTTTTACTACCTGAGTAACTTTTAATGGCAATGATGGTGGTAACGGTTTGCCAAACGGCAGCTATGCAACGAACGCACTGACGCGCTTGCAACACCCCACCATCAGTAGTTCTCCGGTAGGGCCAAACTTTGGCCTATTAAATAGATTATTTATTTTTTAAAAACTGAGGAAATACCATGACTACATCCAAGATTATCTGGACAAAGATTGACGAAGCGCCCGCTTTGGCAACCTACTCTTTTCTACCCATCGTTAACGCCTTCACCCAAGCGGCTGGCGTAGATGTTGAATCTAGAGATATCTCTCTGGCTGGCCGTATCATCGCCAACTTCCCTGATAACCTCTCTGAAGATCAGAAAATCCCTGATGAGCTGGCTCGTCTAGGCGTACTGGCTAAAACCCCAGAAGCTAACATCGTTAAGCTGCCTAATATCTCTGCTTCACTGCCACAGCTAAAAGCGGCACTGGTTGAGCTGAAGGGCAAAGGTTACGACCTACCTGACTACCCAGAAGATCCGCAGAACGCAGCTGAAGCTGAAATCAAAGAGCGTTACTCAAAAGTGCTTGGTTCTGCTGTAAACCCTGTACTGCGTGAAGGTAACTCTGATCGCCGCGCCCCAAGTGCTGTTAAGAACTTTGCCAAAAAGAACCCTCACTCAATGGGCGCTTGGAGCACAGATTCTAAGTCACACGTCTCCACCATGAGCAGCGGTGATTACTGCTCTAACGAGCGCTCAACCACCATGGCTGCCGCCACCGATGCCAAAGTTGAGTTTGTTGCTCAAGATGGCAGCATCTCCGTGTTGAAAGCAAGTGTGCCTCTGCTAGCTGGTGAGATTGTTGACACCACCTTCATGAGCAAAAATGCGCTGGTAAAATTCCTTGGCGAGCAGATCGAAGATGCTAAAGCCAAAGGCGTACTCTTCTCACTGCACATGAAAGCGACCATGATGAAAGTCGCCGACCCTATCGTTTTCGGTCACTGCGTCAAGGTTTTCTACAAAGATGCGATTGAGAAAAATGCTGCTGTTATTGAAAAACTAGGCATCAACTTCAACAACGGTCTTGGCGATCTCTACACCAAAATCGAGTGCCTGCCTGAAGATCAACAAGCTGCGATCAAAGCGGACATTGAGGCTGTTTACGCCACACGTCCTTCTATCGCCATGGTTGATTCTGACAAAGGCATCACCAACCTGCACGTTCCAAGTGACGTCATCATCGACGCCTCTATGCCTGCCGCTATCCGTACCTCTGGCCGTATGTGGAATGCTGCTGGCGAACTGCAAGATACCAAGTTCGTCATCCCTGATCACTGCTACTCACCGCTCTACAGCGCAACCATTGAGAACTGTATTGCTAACGGTGCACTTGACGTCACCACCATGGGCACCGTGCCTAATGTTGGCCTGATGGCAAACAAAGCTGAAGAGTACGGTTCACACCCTACTACCTTTGAAGCTCCAGCCAACGGCACCATCCGCGTGGTTGACTCTAACGGCGACACCATCCTCGAAAATGCAGTAGAAGAGGGTGATATCTGGCGTATGGTTATGGTCAAAGATGCCTCCATTCAGGATTGGGTGAAATTGGCAGTTACTCGTGCTCGCGCGACGGGTTGGCCAACGATTTTCTGGATTGATGAAGATCGCAGCCATGGTCGTGAGATCCGTAAAAAGGTTGATGCCTACCTACCAGACCACGACACCAGTGGTCTTGATATCCGCATCATGTCTGTCTATGACGCAGCCAAGCTCTCTATAGAGCGTCAACGTGCTGGTGAGAACACCATCTCTGTCACCGGTAACGTACTACGTGACTACAACACCGATCTCTACCCAATCCTCGAGCTGGGCACCAGTGCGAAAATGCTCTCTATCGTTCCTCTAATGAACGGTGGCGGTCTGTTTGAGACCGGCGCAGGTGGTTCTGCACCTAAGCACGTTCAGCAGCTGGTTAAAGAGAATCACCTACGTTGGGATTCACTCGGTGAGTTCCTGGCACTGGCACCTTCTCTGGAGCAGGTCAGCACACTGACGGGCAACACTCAGGCTAAAGTGCTGGCAACTGCACTTGACCAAGCGACTGGCAAACTGCTGGATAACAACAAATCACCTTCACGTAAGTGTGGCGAGTTGGATAACCGTGGCAGCCACTTCTACCTGGCCATGTACTGGGCAGAAGCTTTGGCCAATCAGAGTGATGATGCAGCGCTGGCAGCACAATTCGCCCCACTGGCAAAAACTCTGGCTGAGAACGAGCAGAAGATTGTCGGTGAGATGAATGCCGTTCAGGGTGTACCTGTCGACATGGGCGGTTACTTCATGCCTGATGAAGCAAAAATCACTGCGGTCATGCGCCCAAGCGCAACCTTCAATGCCTTGATTGATGCGGTATAAGGTTTGATCTCTGACACCTGAAACTTATTTCAGATGTTGTAGTGATAGTGAGGCCGATGGTTACTAGCGAACCATCGGCCTCACTCTTTTCCCCTCACGTAACAGACCACCTACTTCTACTCACGCCTCATGGCCTGGGCAGCCGAGTAAAGAACCACCTCCTTAGGACGTGGTTTTAAGGATTAAATAAATCAGGAAGAGTTGAAGAGAAGGCAGGGCAGTCAAGCTACTCTGCCTTCATTCCATAAGTGTGAAAAGGTAGATGCCTATCAGCAACGATGCGAAAGCATCCACTTTCTGCTCATACCAAGACCTACAATGCCGAGGCCAAGCAGTAACAGGCTGGCAGGCTCTGGGATTCCAGCAACATCACCGTCCAGAACCGCCAACCCCCTGGCCCCATCTGTCGTATCTCTGGGATACTGGTAACCAGAACTAAAATCGAACGACCATGCACTGCTAGTGGTTAGGGTTGATGAATAATACATCGCCTCATCGAGATCCAAAAATGGCCCGACATCTGTTAAACCTGCCCCACCAAGAGGATTGCCACTGGTATCATATAAGCCATTATTCCCAAGAGAGAGATAGAATAGATGCCCCATCTCGGAAGAGGTGACATTATAGCCCCATGAATTCAGACCATCGTATCCCATAGGGAAACTCCAACCACTCCCCGTCCAATTGCCACCAGTAGTTGGCAGCCGCCACTCCGTGTAGCTGTTACCACCAAAGTCAACGACCAAATCAGTCGCCCATGCATTCACATCATTCCAGGCATTCAATGGCCATGTAATGCCTGCTGTATCTGTAAAATCATATTCGTTGTAGGTAAAGTCATACCAAGTGACATTTAATACATCATCATATATCAACCGATTGCCTACCGTGTCAGTCCCCCTGTTAATCAGAGCGGCCTCTGATAGGCTAACGGTAGTACACAGTGCCACGCAGATAAGCGTCTTGATCAAATGCTGAGTTGCCATAATTATGTCCTCCTCAGTTTAAGTAGTATTGCCACTATTGGCTATCACGCACCACATTCCATGTCAAGCATATTGTTTGGGGTTGCTGCCTTTTTCTGAACATCCTATACAAGAAGCCATAATTGACCTCTGCATACAACGCTTGAACGCAACCCAACTTGGATTTTAGCTTTAGCAGCTGACCATGGAACCGAGTGAAATTTTGTACTGAGCCGCGTGAGCAGGATTCTTTACCAAATATCTGAAGTCCCACCATATGGCATCAGACAGGGCTGCAGCACGGCACAAAGAGGGCATTTGAATCTACAGGAAAAGCCTGGCCCAGCATTACATGCTTAACAAATTCGTCTACTTCCTACTACGCTTAGTCCAATCGATTCACATTGAGCGATCGATCAATGGGTTATTACATGATCACGGGGACCATACCCGGCAAACAGATAACGCTTCGTGACCTACTGTTGGAAGATTGTGAATGCGACCTCCTTGCGGCGAAGTATCGGCTATCGTATCAAGTCAGCAGATATGACAAAACAGGGCCGATCGGGTCGGGCCTCACTCTTTTTAAGCCCCCTCTCTTAACAAACGGTCTACTTCCTACTACGCTTACTCCCATTGATACATGCTGTGGATCAAATGCTTTTAATCATAGGAAAACCAAATGAAGTTCAATATAAGGGGCGCCACGCTCACTCTTCCAGCCGCACTCTTCATCGCACTATCCACCACTCATGTTGCTGCACAAAACAGCGCTAACAATGAAACCATTGACCAACGACTCGACCGAATTGAGCAGCAATTGAAGAGCAACAGCGGGCTGACCATCAGCGGCGCTGTTGAGGTTGATGCCAGCTTTGTCGATGCCCCTGGTGGCAACACGAGCGATATCACCCTATCAACCGCACAGTTTGAGATCGAAGCGGCCATCACCAAGGGGGTTACTGCCCATCTGCTCTTCCTATTCGAAGAGGATGATACCGACCCACCTGAACTGGACGAAGGATTCATCAACATGCAGTTTGGTGACTCCCCCTTCTCCATTACAACAGGGCAGTTCTACCTGCCATTTGGGACATTTGATTCCAATCTTATCTCTGACCCACTCACTCTTGAACTGGGCGAAACACGTGAAAGCGCCATCCAGCTCAACTTTGAACAAGGGGCTTTATACGGTTCAGCCTTCATCTTCAATGGCAGCGTAGAGGAGAGTGGGGATGATGAAAAGATTGATGGTTACGGTGCTAACATCGGCTTTAACCATGAAGGTCATGGTTACTTACTCAGCACCAGCCTCGGCTTCCTAAGTAACATTGCCGACAGCAACACACTTCAGGATAGCGTTACAGACAACAGCGCAATGGAGAGTACTATCGCGGGCGTCACGGCACAGGTCAGCTTCTCAATGGGATCCATCACACTCACGGGTGAGTATCTAGGCGCTGCCACCAGCTTTAAGGCCTCTGACCTCACTTTTAATAAAAGCGGCGCACAGCCCTCTAGCTCCAATTTCGAAATCGCCTATGACTTTGCTATCACAGGCCATGCCGCAACATTCGCTGTCGCCATACAAAGCACCGATGAAGCACTTGCTTTAGGGCTTGCTGAGCAGCGCACCGCTGCCGCCCTATCGGTCGATCTACTGGAGAACACCGCAATAGCACTCGAGTGGAAACATGAAGAGGACTACGCTGAAAATGAAGGCGGTAGTGGAGATGATACCGACACCACCACCCTACAACTCGCCGTTCAGTTCTAAGAGAGAGATAGCCAAATATGGGCCTTGAAAGCGCCAAGATGGATCATGCAGAAACATTGATGCGTTTAGCCATCAGTGAAGCTGAAAAAGGGATTGCCGCCGGGCAATCACCCTTCGGCTGTACCATCAGCCTCAATGGTGAAGTGATCGCTGTCGCCCACAATCGTGTTGTTGCCGACACCGATGCCACCGCCCATGCTGAGATCAATGCGATCAGGGCCGCCTGCCAAAAGATAGGCGATATCCACCTCAGCAACGCCATTGTTGCCACCACCTGCGAACCCTGCCCCATGTGTATGTCGGCACTACACTGGGCGCGTGTAAAACAGGTCTATTATGGTGCCACCATTGCTGATGCAGAGGGTGCCGGCTTCAATGAACTCACCCTCTCTGCCAGTACTTTACTGCAACAAGGTGGCAGCAACGTCGAGCTGATTCACGGCCCACTGCAAGAGGCGTGTCAGGCACTATTCAGACACTGGACCTCAAACAGCAACCGCCACTGTTATTAATCTCACTTTTCGATTACTCTTCCTGCGCCTTTTGCCTAGAGAGAGCCGTCCACCATGCCGGAACGAATCGAACAGTTACAACAGTGGCTACACCAACAGCCGGGCCTTGAGACCTTCTCATTTGACCCCGCATCCAGCGATGCCAGCTTCCGCCGCTACTTTCGTATCTGCACTGATAACGACTCTTTCATCGCCATGGATGCTCCGCCCGAGCAGGAGGATTGTCGCCCCTTCATTGAGGTCGCCACCGCACTCGCTAAAACAGGCCTCAACGTACCAAAAATTTTGGCGCAGGATCTAGAACAAGGTTTTCTGCTGCTCACCGATCTCGGCACCACCCTCTATCTCGATATTCTCAACGAAGAGAATGCTGAACGTCTCTATAGCGAGGCACTTGACGCACTGATCACCCTACAAAAAGGTGGGCCACAAGAGAAGACACCTCACTACGACAGACCACTCCTGATGAGTGAGATGGAGCTGTTCCGCGGATGGCTCATTGGTGAACAGCTTAAGCTAGAACTCACCAATGAAGAGCAGCAGATGCTCGACACCCTGTTTGAGATGTTGGCCGATAGCGCACTAGAGCAGCCTCAGACCTACGTACACCGCGACTACCACTCTCGAAACTTGATGGTCACACCACCACCCAACCCAGGCATCATCGACTTCCAGGACGCCGTGATCGGCCCCATCACCTACGATGTGGTCTCACTCTTTCGCGACTGCTACATCAAGTGGCCTGCCGAACAGGTCAAAGCGTGGGCACTCACCTACTACCACCGGGCCGCACAAGCTGGGCTACTGGATGAGATGTTTGACCACCCAGCCGATTGGCGTCTTAACGCACTAATGCGACCGGCCAACAAAATCGACAAACCACAACGCAGATTTCTGCGTTGGTTTGACATGATGGGCGTACAACGCCACCTAAAAGCGAGTGGCATCTTCGCCCGCCTCAACCAGCGTGATGGCAAACCAGGCTATCTGAAAGATATCCCCCTCACGCTGAGTTACATCGTTGAAGTCACCCCTGGATATGAAGAGCTGCAAGGGCTGCAACGTCTGATCGTCACCCGTGTTTTGCCTGCACTAAAAGAGAGTCTCAAAGAGCTATGAAACTGAGTGGAAACAGTAAGAAGTTAGAGCGCCTGTTAGAGCGCAATACTGGCAAGGCGATCGCCGACTTCAACATGATTGAGGCGGATGATGTCGTAATGGTCTGCCTCAGTGGCGGCAAAGACTCCTACACCCTACTCAAAGTACTCACCGCCCTGCAAAAACGCGCACCGATCGACTTCAAGATCATCGCCATGAATCTTGACCAGAAGCAGCCCGGCTTCCCCGACCACATCCTGCCAGAATACCTAAAGACACTCGGCGTTGAATATCACATCGTCGCAGAGGACACCTACTCAATTGTGCAGGAGAAGATCCCCGTTGGTAAAACCACCTGCTCACTCTGCTCACGTCTACGTCGCGGCATCATCTACCGTACCGCAAAAGAGCTAGGGGCCACCAAGATCGCTCTCGGCCATCACCGCGATGATATTGTTGAGACGCTATTTCTCAACCTCTTCTTTGGCGGCAAAATGAAGACCATGCCTCCTAAGCTGGTCACCGATGACAAAGAGAATATCGTCATCCGACCGCTCGCCTACTGCAAAGAGAAGGACATCGCCCGCTATGCACGCGCCTTGGAATTTCCGATCATCCCCTGCAACCTCTGTGGCTCACAGGATAATCTACAGCGGCAACGGGTTAAACAGATGCTGACCGATTGGGAGAAAGATTATCCTGGCCGTACCGAGTCAATCTTTACCGCGATGCAGCAGGTGGTGCCATCACATCTGTTGGATAGTGACCTCTATGATTTTAAAGGGCTGACACAGGAGAGTGAGGTCGATGAGGGTGACATCGCATTTGATCCACAGCTCTAGGGAACCTCTGAATAAGTCATGATTGTTTTAGACTGGCTAAAACCACCCCGACTCGCTCCGAAGATCGCTGCAATAGAACAACTATTACAGCTCACTTCGAAACAAATCGGAACAGTTTTATCTCACCCTAAATTTTAGCTGAGCTTTAGCGAATCTTATGCTTTAGTGCAACCAGACTTAATCAGAGGTTCCCTAGCGCAGGAAAAAGCAGCTCATTTTCAAAACCGTAGTTTTCCACACTTAATATCACTCGATATGACTTAGGTCATGGATCAGTAAAGCAACTATTTGGCATCTTAGCTCACACCTGTGCGACACCCATGCCACCGTTACGACAGGGCATGATGAAGTTCTATAAAACATGAGCCACTCTGATACTACAGTCGAGAGAGTAACTACGCCCCCCCTCTACAGCCGCATACCCGGCAATGGTGGGATATGGGTCGGTATATTCTGTGTATTGGTTGAGTTCACGCTGCTATTTGCAGTCTACTTCATCGCCAAAGTCCACAACCCCGAGGCATTCAACAGCGGCCCCGACAAACTGCTCACCACAGCAGGCATCACGATCACCCTCTTTCTACTGACCAGCGGCTACTGCATGGTCAAAGCCATTGAAGCGATTCGGCGAGACAATAAGCAAGTAACACTGCGCTGGATTATTGCCGCCATTGTATTGGGGTTTGGCTATCCCATCGTGAAGATATTCGAGATACGCTGGAATATCGCAAACGGTATCGATGGTGAGACGGGCACCTTCTACACCATCTACTACTACCTCACCCTTAACCATTTAGTACATGTCGGCTGGGCCCTGCTAGGGCTGTTTTGGGTCGCTATTCGAACAGGTTTTGGCATCTATTCATCAAAGGATTATCAAGGTCTTGAGGCAGCAGCTCTTTTTTGGCACACCACCGATGTGATCTGGCTGATTATCTTTCCTTTGTTCTATATCCTGCGATGATCCAACATAGCGAAAAAATCTGGTTTCTGCTTATTGGTCTGACGCTGGTCAGTACATGGCTTGCTGAGACCGGTCATGCTGGATGGCCGTTGACGTTGACGGTTGCACTCTTGATTGGATTTAAGGGGGGGATGGTGATTGATCACTATATGGAGTTGCGTTTCGCCCACGCGCGTTTTCGACGTATCTTTTTTATCTTTCTTGGGTTGACGGTGTTTATGGTGATTTTCTCTCATGGGTGGGGGGATTTTTTGAGGGAGTTGACCACTATCAGTTGAGGGGGCTGGTGCTGCCTTTAGGTTTCTGGGTGATGAAGGCTTGTTGTTAGAGACTGATGGCTGGGGTTTCGCCTGTTGGCGAGTTACTTTTCTTTGCGCGGCCAAAGAAAAACTAACGAAAAGCGCCGCTCCCGCACATCCATATGCTCCACGGCATTAGTGCATCCCTGCACGTCAAGGCCGCCCCTATATCGCTCCCTTCGGGTTCCCTGCGCTGCTCACAAAATAACGGTCGCTCAGGAACTCGCCCTGGCAAACAACGCCAAGACTCAAACAGCCTTCGCTCACTCCGTCATTTTGCTCTGCTGCTCGGAGCGATATAAAGGGGATTAGGGTGCATACTGATAGCCTGGGTGGTTTCTCAGTGGGTTGCAGGTAACTTCAAATGAATATCGAAGTCGTTTATCCTTGGGCTGAGATATATCTAGAAGAAAGCCATAAGAATCAAGGAGGGTAGGTAAATGTCTAACAGTGATATTACATCTCATATTAAGTCTGGCTCAAAGGCTCGTCTCATCCCTGTAGTTGCAGATTCAAAAAAAGAAGAACGGGCAACATCAGTATTACTTTCTACATTTATGATTGTTCCTCAGTTTGCCGAATCAATATTAGCTGAGGCCGGTGCAAAAATAGGCCAACGATCAGAAATCAAATGCTATACCGAAGTTACTTTTAATGAAAAAGAGTTTAATGGGTTGCGACCAGATGGCTTGATTGTTATTTCGCGTGGCAAAAAAACATGGTCCGCTCTTGTTGAGGCAAAAGTTGGCAATAACGAGCTCAATAAAGAACAAATTGAAAAATATTTAGATCTATCAAAATCGATTGGAGTTAATGCATTAATTACTATCTCTAATCAGTTCGCAACTATACCTACACATCATCCTGTTACAGTGTCAAAACATAAAACTCGTACAGTTGATCTCTTTCATTTCTCATGGATGGCAGTTCTATCTAAAGCAGCAATCATGTCAAGCTCAAAAAGTGTTGGTGATAGAGAGCAAGCGATCATCCTTAAAGAGCTCGTGCGATACTTAAACCACCCATATTCTGGGGTGTCACCTATGAGTCAGATGAACACAGAATGGAAAGATATCTGCACTCATATCCAGCAAGGAGCTGCATTAAAAAAGAACTCTCTTGAATGTGAGTCAACAGTAGAAAGCTGGCAGCAGCTTTTTCGATATATTGCTCTAGAACTTTCAATGTCTACAAATAGCCAAGTGGAAGTTTCGCTCACTCGGACTCATGTAAAATACCCAACTGCAAAACTCCATGAAGATATTGATGAGATTGTCAGCCAACACACTCTAACGGATGAACTGTGTATTCCTAATGCTGCCTCAAATATCTCAGTAACTGCAGATTTTATGCGTAGAGTAGTAGTACTCAGCATGAAGCTGGAAGCGCCAAAAGATCGATCTAGATCCACAGCCGCAATCAATTGGCTTACTCGTCAATTAAAGTCAATAGAACCTAAGGATCTTATCGTCAAAGCCATCTGGCCTGGCAGGGTTACAGATACTCAGGCAGATTTATCAGCTGTTCTCGAAGACCCAAATGTATTAGTCCCAGATGGAATGAAAGATATTCCTCGCTTTTTGATTGTTACACGGGTGATTGATTTAGGCAGGAAGTTCAATGGGAGCAAAGTTTTTGTTGAGTCTATGTTGTCATCAGTCCCAGACTTTTATCGGGATGTAGGCCAACATATTAATAAATGGATGCCACGACCACCCAAAGTCAAAAGTATGAATAATGCCTCAGATGCTGACAATAATGGAATTGGGGATGCTCAAAAGGAAAATAACAATGAAATACTAGATCCTTCCGGGCATGAAGATAAGGGTGTTGTTGGGTAAGTAAGGTATGAAAAAGAGTGTGCTTAGTACCTTTTCATTTGGTCACTCTATACCTTCCCCTTTATATCGCTCCGAGCAGCGGATCAAAATGACGGAGAGAGCGAAGGCTGTCTGAGTCCTGGCGCTGTTTGCCAGGGCGAGTTCCTGAGTGACCGTCATTTTGTGAGCAGCGCAGGGAACCCCGATAGGGGAGCGATATAGGGGCGGCCTTTCTTTTGGTGCCTTTTCTTTGGCCGCGCAAAGAAAAGACACTCGCCAGAGGGCGAAACCCAAGACATCAGAGCCCTACGTCAGCGATACAAACTGTATCTGCATCTAAACCCCAATCCCACAATGACTCAATAACGCATCAATCTTCGGCTCCCGCCCACGAAAGGCAACAAACAGCTCCATCGCATCCTTCGAACCACCCATCTCAAGAATGTTCTGCAAGAATGATGCACCCGCCTCAGCATTAAAGATCCCCTGCTCTTCAAAGAGTGAAAAGGCGTCAGCCGAGAGCACTTCTGCCCACTTGTAACTGTAGTAACCCGCCGCATAACCACCGGCAAAGATGTGTGAAAAGCCATGTGGAAAGCGATTCCAACTCGGTGGCTCTACCACAGCGACCTGTTCTCGCACCTGCTGCAAAACCTCGTAGACCTGGCCGCCCTTCACCGGGTCATATTCACGGTGCATACGGAAATCAAAGAGAGAAAACTCCAGCTGCCGTACCATCTGCATCGCTGACTGGAAGTTCTTTGCGGCAATCATACGGTCATACAGCTCATCAGGAATCGGCTCTCCCGTCTCATAGTGGCCAGAGATGAGCTGTAGCGCCTCATGCTGCCAGCACCAGTTCTCCATAAACTGACTCGGCAGTTCAACCGCATCCCAGGAGACTCCACTGATGCCTGAAACGGCGGGGTAGTCAATTTTTGTCAGCATGTGGTGCAAACCATGGCCAAACTCATGGAACAGGGTCTCCACCTCATCGTGGGTAAAGAGAGCGGGTTTATCACCCACGGGTGGTGAGAAGTTGCAGGTGAGGTACGCCACCGGAATTTGATCCATCTCATCACTGAAAAAGCGACCGGCACACTCATCCATCCAGGCGCCGCCACGTTTGAAACGGCGGGCATAGAGGTCAAGGTAGAACTGGCCACGTAGCGCACCGTGGCTATCGCGGATCTCAAAGAAGCGTACATCAGGGTGCCAACCATCAACCTGACTCGCCTCACTCACTTTGATGCCGTAGAGGCGTTCGACCACCTTAAACATGCCAGGGACAACACGGGTTTCAGGCAGGTAGGGTTTCAACTCCTCCTGGCTGATGTTGTAACGAAACTGGCGCAGTTTCTCGGCGTAGTAGCCAATATCCCAAGCCTCTAGCTGTTCAACACCAAACTGCTGCTTAGCGTAGTCACGCAGCTCATCCAACTCACGTTGTGCTTGAGGGTGAGAACGCTCCGCCAGATCGTGCAGAAAGCTGATCACCTCATCGGGATTGCGGGCCATTTTGGTGGCCAGTGATCGTTCAGCATAGTTATCAAAACCAAGCAGCTGCGCCTTCTCATGACGATTGGCCAGAATTTCCTCCATCACCTCGCTATTATCCCATTGGCCCGCTTGTGGCCCCTGGTCAGAGGCGCGGGTGGAGAAGGCCTGATAGAGTTCATGGCGCAGTTCACGATTGTCGGCGTAGGTCATCACCGGCAGGTAGGAGGGGAACTCCAGGGTGAGCAGCCACCCCTCCATCTCGCGCTGTTCGGCATTCTGTTTGGCGAGATCCAGTGCCGACTCTGGCAGACCCGCAAGCTGCTCGGCATCGGCGATCAATTTGCTCCAGGCGTTGGTTGAGTCGAGGATATTTTCTTCAAATTTGCTGGTCAGCTGGCTCATCTGCTGGCTCAGCTCTTTATAACGCGCTTTCTTCTCTTGTGGCAGATCAACACCCGAGAGGCGAAAGTCACGCAAGGCATTCTGCATCACCTTCTGCTGTGCCTCATCGAGACTTTTGTCATGCTCAGCAACATATTGGTAGGCACGAAAGAGTGCTTCGTTCTGCCCCATCTCCGTACCATATTCACTCAGCTTTGGCAGGCAGGCGTTGTAGGCTTCCCGCAGCACCTCACTATTGACCACCGAGTTCATGTGGCTGACTGGCGACCAAGCACGACTTAATCGATCCTCTAACCGTTCAATGGGTTCTACTAAGTTTTTCCAGCTGTAGTCACTTTCACCCTCTAGCAGCTTGGCAATCTGCTCACGGTTGATCCGCAACAGCTCATCAATAGCGGGTTCAACATGCACGGGATCAATTTTCGAGAAGGCTGGCAGTCCGCCCATATCAAGCAGTGGGTTGCTCATAATTAATACTCCTGACGGCGGGTTTTAGTGAGAATACTTTTGACTGCTTGCTCGGGCGATAGTGGCTCGATAACAACACCCTGACTGTGGCAGAGGTAGTCGAGATAGAGTGCGTTGTAGTAAAGATGCCGCGGCATGATGCGCCGCCATATTGGCTTTCTAACCGTTTTAAACTGCCCATTTGAGCCATAGGCATAGACTTTATACTCCTTAGTACTACAGCGAATCCCCTCATAGGAGCTGTTTTTTACGCCGCTCATCGATTCGATAACCAAACTAAAGCGCATCACGCCATCCTCACCCGCCACTAATGACGTACGATCTATCGTGTAGTTAAAGCGTCTTTTTGGCTCATCCACATCAAAAGCGAGTAGGTTTTCCTCTTGGGGTAACGCCGGTAATTCACGCTTTTTCTCCTGCCAAACTGCCGCATCATCGTCGACATATCCATCACTCTGCCCATATTCATCAAAGAATGGGCCTGCCGCAAAACCCAGCGCTGTCTGTAGTACCAAAAACAGGAGAAGCAAGAATCTGGTTATCATTTTAACGTCCAAAATTGATCATCAGCGGAGTCTATCACGTTGCTAATTGAACGGCAGAGTTCACCCATATTGCATTAACTCTGATAGGATCAAGTTCTCACATTTAGCACAATGGTGATCTTGAATGCCAAACATCCGTCCTTTTGAAGACCGTTTCCCCCGTATTGCACATGACGCCTGGGTCGATGAGGCCGCAGTTATCATTGGTGATGTCACCATTGGCGCACGTTCATCCGTCTGGCCAATGGCGGTACTACGCGGCGACGTCAATAAAATCCGTATTGGCACTGAAACCAACATTCAAGATGGCTCCGTGCTGCATGTCACCCACGATGGCCCCTACAGCCCAGGTGGCTTGCCATTGATCATTGGCAGCCGCGTCACCGTTGGCCACAACGCTACGCTACACGCCTGCGAGATTCAGGATAACTGCTTCATCGGCATGGGTTCGACAGTGATGGATGGCGCTGTACTGGAGCCTAACGTCATGCTGGCGGCTGGCACCCTGGTAACACCGGGCAAACGACTGGAGGGGGGGTATCTCTGGATGGGTACCCCGGCACGCAGGGCGCGAAAGTTGACCGACGATGAACTGGAGCGACTCAAATACTCCGCCGCCCACTATGTACGCGTAATGATGCGCCACCGTGGACAGCGGCGTTTCTAATGAATGTCTTCATCGGCAACTTACCCGCCGACGGCACATTAATTGAGCTAAACGAGCTATTGGGCAACCGGGAGGTTCACACCCGTTTTGAGCGTCATATGGGGCGAAATTGCTTTGATCGGGACTACCATTTTCTCGTCGTCCATACCGAATCAAGCCAGGCAGGATTGGCCCTAATCAAACAGCTTGATGGCAGCCTGTTTAAAGAGCAGACAATCACTGCTCGTCCTTATATAGCGCGAGCTAAAGATGGCCAGTGGGATGGCAACGAGCGCCGCATCAACCCCGTAACATCTGAATAACGGGCGCTGTCTCTGGCCGCACATCACGCCAGAGATAGAACGACTCAGCCGCCTGCTCAACCAACATACCGAGGCCATCGAGTGATTCAACCGCACCCTGCGCTTCGCCCCAACGGACAAAGGGCGTTGGCTGATCGCCATACATCATGTCGTAACACCAACCCTCTTTTGCCAGAATGCCATCTGGAATAGCGGGTAGCTCACCACTCAAACCGGCAGCGGTGCCATTGATTATCAGATCAAACTCACCTGTTATTGCATCAAGACCACAACCACTGATTAAGCCCAAATCTGCAAAGGTAGCAGCTACTGTCTCAGCCTTTGATACAGTACGATTTGCGATCACCAGTTCACAAATACCCTGTTCCATCAACGGTTGCACCACACCGCGAACAGCGCCACCAGCACCCAGAATCAGCACCCGTTTGCCCTTAAATTTAAAATCATGATTGAGGCTGAGGTCTCGCACTAGGCCGATGCCATCCGTATTGTCACCTTGAATGCGCCCATCCTCTAGCAAGATCAGTGTATTTACAGCGCCCGCTCTTTCTGCCCGATCACTGCGCTCATTAGCCAGCTGGAAAGCCTCTTCTTTTAGAGGCACGGTGACATTAAGCCCTAAACCACGCATCTCCCTGAAGGCTTTAATATAGAGAGGTAGCTTCTCAGGCTGGCCGAGGATACGGTCATAGTGAATATCCTCGCCAGTCTGCTCTGCAAATGCCTGATGAATCTGTGGAGATTTGCTATGTTGAATCGGTGTTCCAATTACTGCGTATAGATCTTTCATTATTCACCCAACCATTGTGCTGCACGCTTAGAAAAGTAACTCAGAACACCATCGGCACCTGCACGTTTCATACAGACGAGCGCCTCCATAATGACGGCCTTCTCATCCAACCAGCCATTCTGTGCAGCGGCCATAATCATGGCGTACTCACCGCTCACTTGGTAGACGTAGGTGGGGACACCAAAGGTCTCCTTCACACGTCGTACCACATCAAGGTAGGGCATGCCGGGTTTGACCATCACCATATCGGCCCCCTCCTGAATATCAAGGGCGACCTCATGCAACGCTTCATTGCTATTGGCAGGGTCTTGCTGATAACTATATTTATTTCCTCCACCAAGATTAGCGGCTGAGCCGACAGCATCACGGAACGGGCCGTAGAAGCTGGAGGCATATTTTGCGGAGTAGGCGAGGATACGGGTGTGCGGGTGCCCTTCTGATTCAAGAATTTCACGGATGGCGGCAATACGACCATCCATCATATCGGAGGGGGCGACCACATCGGCACCTGCTTGAGCATGTGACAGCGCCTGTTTGACCAGTACATCTTTCGTCTCATCATTAAGCACATAACCGCTGGTATCAATCAAACCATCCTGACCATGCGTAGTAAAAGGGTCGAGCGCTACATCGGTGATCACACCCAACTCAGGTACTGCATCTTTAATGGCACGTACCGCCCGTTGTGCCAGGCCATCGGGATTGAACGCCTCACAAGCATCTTCACTCTTGGCCGATAGCGGTGTTACGGGGAAAAGTGCCATGGCAGGAATGCCCAATGCATGCACTTCTTTCGCCTCTTTCACCAATAGATCGACACTCATCCGCTCAACACCCGGCATCGATGTCACAGGCTCACGCGCATTGGATCCCTCCAGTACAAAAACTGGGTAGATAAAATCAGCGGGCGTCAGGGTGGTCTCACGCATCAGTCGACGAGAGAACTCGTCACGGCGCATACGGCGCATACGAGAAGCGGGGAAATTGGGGCGGCTGTTATTGATCTGCATTGTGGATTCCATACGCTAAATTATTACGATATGGCGACCATTTTATCACGCCTTGCAAAGAGTGTGTGCGACAGGAATAAAACGACTCGACTTAGGCCAAAAGCTACTCTACCTAAGAAAAACCTTATAGTATGAACCCTGAGAGGAAATTAGTGACTAACAACTATTGAGAGCAGAAAAACGCTCCAGGTGTCGGGAATATTAAGAGTGACGGTTTATCGCCACTTTTACTAAAGTTATCTCTACCGATGCCGTTACATCAGTTAATCAACGAATTTCTACCTCCTCCAGGGTCAGTTCGTTTTAACCCATCCCATACAGGATGGGTTTTTTTATGCGCGTAATACTCTGCCTGTCAGGCCATCCCGTATAGTGCTGGGACGCCGCACACCCAATGTCTCGCCATGTACCACGTAATCAACACCATGACCCAGTAATGACTGTACACGCAGAGCCGTTTTGGCCGGCTGCTGCCCGGTCAGATTTGCGCTCGTCGAGACCAGCGGAGAGTCACAGCTTCTGCATAATGAGGCCGCGACTGGATGGTTGGTCACCCGCACAGCAAGTGACCTGTTCTGGCCCGATAGCCAACTGGGCGTCTCTGGCCGAGTAGGGAATAGCCAGGTATTAGGCCCTGGCCATGTGGCAAAGATCTCTTGTAAACGCGCCTCAGGCAGCCGACCCACAAAAGGGGCCAGCTGGCTAAAGTCCGCCGCGATGAGAATAACCCCCTTTTTGAGTGGCCGCTGTTTCAGCCTCAGCAGGCGCTCTACCGCCTGCCGATTAAGCGGGTCACAACCAAGCCCGTAGACGGACTCGGTTGGGTAAGCGATCACCCCACCCGCCTGCACAATCGCCTTGACCCGCCGTAGATGCCAAGGATGAATAGAGGGAGACACGCCTCAACTCAAGCTCAATCTGCTAACGAGATCTGTAACTGCCTATCTTTTTCAATCACCGCCGCCTCATTCGCCTGCCGTTCTTCGGCAAGACGCCCAGCCAGCGCTTCATCTGACAATGCCATCATCTGAGCAGCCAAATAGGCTGCATTTTTTGCCCCCGCTTTGCCCACCGCAACTGTTGCTACTGGGATACCACCGGGCATCTGCACCGTTGATAGAAGTGCATCCATACCCTGTAATGGACCTGCATCTAGCGGCACACCGACCACGGGTTTTAGCGTCAAACCAGCCACACTTCCGGCTAAATGAGCAGCTAAACCAGCTGCACAGATAAAGACTGCACAATCACGGCTATCCGCATCTTTTACATAAGCATGGGTGGCCGTTGGTGTTCTATGAGCAGAGGTGATTTTAACTTCATAAGTGATGCCAAGTTTTTTCAGCACATCCAGGGTTGCTTGCATCACCGGCAGGTCAGAATCTGACCCCATAAGCACCGCAACAAATCTCTTAGACATATTCTTTATCCTGATAGATCAGAGCTATATAAAGGAGGGCAACCATACCTTAAATAACTCCTTTCAGCTACGTTATCCAGAGTCGCCAGATATTATTAATGTTAGAGTTATCCGCATGCATAAGAAGAACTCATTCAAACCATCGCTTTTTATTGTATTGACTATGGTTGCAGCCGCTCCCGCTCTACTTGTTGTGCTCTACATCTCCAGAGACAATCTACAGAATATTGCATTATTTCATATCGGCTTGCCCCTTATTGCTAGCGTTATCATTGCCACCCTATGCAGCTCCTATCTCAACCACATAATCAGCCATGAGCTAAAGATGATCAGCACCATTTTCAGCCATCCAACAGACCAACAAGATGATACTCCCCTACAGCCAAAATACGCCGAAACCCAGCAATTGCTCAAGCAAGCAAACGCTTGGCTCATTCGCAAAGGGCGGGCTAAGGCGGCCTTAAAAGCGAGTGAGGAACGACTAAATCTTGCACTGAATACAGGGGGATTTGGCACATGGGACTGGGATTTAATCAACGACCAGCTCAGCTGGGATAGCCGAACTCACCGGTTGTATGGACTAAAACCAGAGAGTTTTTCCGGAAAATATCATGATTTCTTGAAGCTTCTGCACCCTGATGACAGAGGCATTCTTACCAAACAACTTAGTAGCATCACCGAAAATGCCGAAGATTTTATTCATGAGGTGGAGTATCGAATCATTCGACCAGACGGCACAACCCGCTTTTTAGCTGACCGTTGTGAAGTGTTTCGCTCAAATGCCAACCAAATCGAACGCATGATTGGTATCACATGGGATATCACCGCACGAAAACTGGCAGAGAAGACAACAGCAGCCAAACAGGCGTCAAAATCAAACGGCCAAACCTGAGACCACCTCACTCATAACGCGTCAGTTCAGCGGCCTTCTCTGGCGAGATAACCTTCCACGGAAGCGGGATCAATCCAGCCACCAGCCGCATATATTCACGATACCTCTCACCATGAACCCTGACCAGGCTCCTCTCTTCAAAACGAGAGCCGATAATGAAATAGAGCGTGATGGCCACGGCACTCACTAACGTCGCAGCATCCATATCTCTTGTCCAGATTAAAACCAGTGCAAGGGCGTACCAAGGATGGCGCACATAATGATGCAGCGGCGAAAGCACAAAAGCATCACCATCACCCTCTCCGTTTTCACGCATCTGCTTCAGACCGAGGAACTCAGCTGAGTCGTAATATCTCAATGACCAGAGAAAGCCAACCACAACCATAATGGCCATTAGGTGTGATACCCAGCGCCACGCCCCGTGCCAAACAATGACTGATTCACCGGCGAGTGAGTAGGTCAAATAGAGGGGTGGCAACAACAGAAATAGCGCGGAGGCGTTAAACAGTAGCCGATAGTATCGTGCTGCCTCTGGCCATTTTGTGGCGAAACCTACTTTACTCTGCTCTGATGCAAGCAGTGAGTGGATCAAGCCATAGACCACCCAGAGCAGTGCAAGCACGATGAGTGAGGAGATACCGCCCATTTTAAACTACCAGTAACGCTCAAGGTGAACTTCACCAGCCACCTTACGCGTATGCTCGGAAAAACCCTCTGCCTCCAGTAGCACCAGCGTATCAACCACCATACTGGGGTTACCACAGAGAAAAGCATGGGTTGTCTCTGCACAGGGCTTCTCACCCCAACGTTCAGCGACTAAACCGCGTTTCCAGATATCTTGGATATATCCTGACTCACCACCCCAGGGGGTGATCTCATCTTGAGGTCGACTGATCACAGGAATGTAGTCAAAATGTGGCAACAACCCGTTAAGCAGAGAGAGTTGAGCGCTATAGCCCAGGTCCCATGAGTGCCTAGCCCCATGAATAACACAGAAGCGTCGTTTAGACTCTGGCGTGAGAAAGGTCCGAATCATGCTCATGTAGGGCGCTAAACCTGTGCCGGTAGCCATCAATACGAGATTGGCATCTTCCGGAATCTCTTTCAGGGTAAACACCCCTGTCACCTTTTGGCCTAGGTGAATTCGATCACCACGTTTCAGTGAAAATAGACGGGGTGTTAGGGCGCCTGACCGAACCAAGGTGACATAGAACTCCATGTGTTTCTGTTGGTTTGAACCAGAGGCAATTGAGTAGGCCCGAATAATCATCTTATCTGGGTCAACCTCTTTCTCATCTGGTTCGGAGAGGTCACATCTAGGTGCGCTACCAGGAAGTCCTATCACACAATATTGGCCAGGCTGGTGTTCAGCTAACTCCCAGCCATCAGGAACAACTCGCACGATCAGTGTCTCAGCATTAACCAGGATGGTCTCACTAACGATTGCATTTAACTCTCTTGCCATATTTTTATCTCAACCTAAATGAACGTCATTTTTACTGGAGTGTGGAATTAATCGTAGCACATAAAAAAAGCGACCCGAAGGCCGCTTTTCTGTTTCTCTTTGCTAGTTATATAGCTACTTATCTTCAGGTTTATCGAAGTTAATAGCGGCTAGAGATTCGTAATATTTGAAACGTCGACGAACATCATTGTGTGCCATTTCAACAAACTTAGCAGCCTGCTCAGGCTTAGAACGAGCCAGCATGCTAAAGCGTCCTTCTGTTTTACTGAAGTCCTTATAGTCGATACTTGGTGGCTTAGAGTCTAGGATCAGTGGATTCTTACCCTCATCAACACGACGTGGATCGTAACGGTAGAGTGGGAAGTGACCACTAGTAACCGCAAGATGCTGCTGCTGATGGTTGTCGGTTAGATCGATGCCCATCGCAATACAAGGACTATAAGCGATGATCAGAGAGACACCCTCGTAAGACTCAGCCTCTTGGAATGCTCTCAAGGTGCGAACATCTTTCTCACTGTAGGCGACCTGTGCAACATAGACGCCTTCATAGGCCATTGCGATCATACCAAGATCTTTCTTCTTGCTTGGTTTACCGCCAGCAGCAAACTTAGCGACTGCGCCGAGTGGGGTCGATTTTGACATCTGACCACCGGTGTTGGAGTAGACCTCAGTATCCAGAACCAGAATGTTTATATTCTGACCAGAAGCGAGAACATGGTCTAATCCACCATAACCGATATCGTATGCCCAGCCGTCTCCACCAAAGGCCCAAACACTCTTCTTAGCCGCCATATCAACGACAGTCTCAAGGTTACGCGCATCGTTGCTGTCAATACCCCTCAACTTGGCTTTAACAAGATCAATGCGGTCACGCTGTTCAAAAATTCCTGGCTCAGTTGTCTGGTCAGCAGATTTGATCTCATCAACCACATCACCGCCAATCTGATCACGCATCTTCTCGAGTAGCTCTAAAGCGTACTGTTCTTGACGATCGATAGAGACACGAAAACCAAGACTAAACTCTGCCGTATCCTCAAACAGTGAGTTGTTCCAGGTTGGCCCTCTACCCTGGGCATTTTTAGAGTAAGGCGTGCTTGGTAGGTTACCACCGTAGATTGATGAACAGCCGGTTGAGTTACCGATAACCATACGGTCACCGAATAGCTGGGTCGCAAGACGGATGTAAGCGGTCTCACCACAGCCAACACATGCGCCAGAAGCCTCAAACAGTGGCTCTGCTAGCATGGCGCTCTTCATGGTGCCCCATTTGATCTTATCGCGAGCATACTCAGGCAGTGTCAGGTAGAACTCCCAGTTTTCGCGCTCTTGGTCACGTATAGGAGGCTGTGGCATCATATCCAGCGCTCTATGTGCTGGGTTCTCTTTATCGATGGCAGGACAGATCTCTACGCAGAGCGTACAGCCCGTGCAATCTTCAGGCGCGACCTGATAGGTAATGTGCTCACCTTCAGCAAACTCCTTACCTGTCACCTGGATGTGCTTGAAGGTCTCAGGTGCATTTTTAGTCAGCGCAACATCAAACACTTTGCTTCGAATAGCGGAGTGAGGGCAGACAAATACACACTTACCACAGTAGATACAGAGATCTTCATCCCATACAGGAATCTCTAGGGCTAGGTTGCGCTTCTCAAATGCAGCACTACCGGTTGGCCATGTACCATCAGCTGGGATAGCACTAACAGGCAATTCATCACCACGTCCGGCGCTGATTGCACCAACAACATCGCGCACAAATTCTGGTGCAGATGGCATGATAGGTGGAATCATAGGAATGTTAGAACTGACAGCTTTTGGCACATCAATTTTGTGCATGCTGGCAACAGAAGCATCAATTGCCTTAAAGTTCTGATCAACAACCTGTTGGCCTTTTTTGCCGTAGGTCTTCTCAGCAGCCTCTTTAATCTTGGCAATCGCCTCCTCTTTACTAGAGAGAACGCCAGAGATAGCGAAGAAACAGGTCTGCATGATGGTGTTGATACGACGACCCATGCCGCTCTCTTCAGCCACTTTATAGGCGTCGATTACATAGACATCGAGACTCTTCTCAACGATCTGTTCCTGAACCTTCTTCGGTAGCGTACTCCAAGCGGTTGCAGGTGAAGCAGGCGTATTGAGCAGGAAGATGCCACCCTCTCTAGCGAAATCAAGCATCTCGTAGCGATCAAGGAAGATAGGTTGATGACAGGCAACAAACCCAGCTTGGCCTTTACCAATTAGATAGGTTGAGCGGATCTTATCTGGACCGAAACGCAGATGTGAGGTGGTAACCGCACCCGCTTTCTTAGAGTCGTATACAAAGTAACCCTGGCCATAAAGGTCTGTGCCTTCACAGATAATTTTGATCGAGTTCTTGTTAGCACTAACAGTACCGTCTGAACCAAGACCAAAGAAGATACACTGGTTGACGCGATCAGGGTCAACGGTGTGGTAGCTACTGTCCCACTCAAGACTAGTGTGGGTAACATCATCAATAATACCCACAGTGAAGTTATTCTTAGGGGCGTCTTTCTCTAGCTCTTCATAGATGCCTTTGATCATCGCAGGATTGAACTCTTTAGAGGAGAGTCCAAAACGGCCGCCAACAACGCGTGGTAATTTGGCAAATTTCTCACCACCGGTGATGCTGTGGTTAGCCAACGCGGTGATCACATCTTTGTAGAGGGGCTCGCCATCGGCACCTGGCTCTTTACAGCGATCAAGCACACCAATTTTCTTAACACAGGCTGGCAGCGCATCAATAAGATGCTGGGGTGAGAATGGACGGAACAGACGAACGCAGATCATGCCAACATTTTCGCCTTGAGCATTCAGTGCTTCAACCGTCTCTTCAACCGCTTCACAGCCCGACCCCATCAGAACAAGCACGCGCTCGGCGTCGGCTGAACCATAGTAGTCAAACAGTTTGTACTGTCGACCTGTCATGGCAGCAAACTCATCCATAGTCCCCTGAACGATGCCAGGAACCTTATCGTAATAGGTATTGACCGTCTCACGACCTTGGAAGTAGACATCAGCGTTCTGTGAGGTGCCACGTAGAACGGGACGATCAGGACTCATACCACGCAGACGGTGAGCACGAACCAGTTCATCATCAATCATGTCGCGAATGACTTTGTCACCCAGTAGTTCACAATTGGCTACTTCATGAGAGGTACGGAAACCATCAAAGAAGTGAAGAAAAGGAATGCGAGATTTCAGACTGGCAGCTTGGCTGATTAGCGCGTTATCCATCGCCTCTTGTGGGGTGTTAGAGCCCAAGATGGCGTAACCAGTCATACGAATTGACATCACATCACTGTGATCACCAAAAATTGAGAGGCCTTGAGCTGCAATTGAACGAGCTGCAACGTGAATAACAGAAGGCGTCAACTCACCAGCAATTTTGTACATGCTAGGAATCATCAGCAGGAGACCCTGTGATGATGTAAAGGTTGTGGTCATTGCGCCGGTTTGAAGTGCGCCATGAACGGTCGCTACAGCGCCACCTTCATGTTGCATCTCGGTAACATTAGGGACAGTACCCCAAATGTTTTTCTGACCTTGGGAGGAATATTCATCACACAACTCACCCATACCTGAAGAGGGGGTGATGGGATAAATAGCAATTACTTCGTTCGTTTTGTGGGCAACATAGGCGGCAGCTTCAATACCGTCATAAGTAACCTTCATACCTTTAGTCAATGTACTCTCCTCCAAATGAAGGACGCAACCCAGCGCAGACCAACCCTACCGCTTCTCGTTTAATGAAAAACAGGAATTCTGATTAGGGTGTGCTTACGTTGATTGGTGTATTCAAACAGATCTCGTGAGAGCGGTTCGAAGTAACCTCTGTAGTTTGCGTCCTGATTCAGCTCTTAAAAATTTTAGGTTGCTGCATTTTAAGGCAATCGCGTCTAAATACAAAACATTTCGACTGTAGAAGCCCCTATGAAGCCTCTGGAAATCAGTAATAGAGGGCAATATGCACCTTCACACCACCCCAAAAGTCGACCATTTCTATCTTTTGTTTGCCCCCTCCAAGACGAGGGACAAATAAAAATCACTCAAACAATCTGACTATAATGCCTGCAACAACATCCACACTAGGGAGACAAGGGATTGGAAGCACTACAACAACTCATTTCGTCAATCAATGGCATCGTTTGGGGCGTCCCGATGCTCATAGCCATTTTGGGTACTGGCCTCTTTTTAATGATTGGGCTTCGGTTCTTACCACCCAGAAAACTGATACTCGGCATCCAACTACTCTGGCAAGGCAGAACAGCCAGCGGCGAGGGCGATATCCCTCCATTTCGCGCCTTGATGACCTCACTGGCCGCCACCATTGGTACAGGCAATATTGCAGGAGTCGCCACCGCCATCTTTTTGGGTGGGCCTGGCGCACTCTTTTGGATGTGGTGTACTGCACTTGTTGGCATGGCCACCAAATATGCCGAGGCGGTATGTGCCGTACACTATCGTGAGACCGACGAGCGCGGCATGCATGTTGGCGGCCCGATGTACTATATAAAGAATGGACTCAGCAGCAGATGGGCGTGGCTGGGCAGCGCTTTCGCGCTATTCGGCGCCATTGCAGGTTTCGGGATTGGCAACACCGTACAAGCCAACTCAGTGGCTGACGTGCTGAATGCATCATTTAACATTCCCACCTGGCTAACAGGCCTGACACTGATGGTACTCGTAGGTGCCGTGCTTGTGGGAGGCATTAAACGCATCTCAAGTGTGGCCGGAAAACTGGTCCCTTTTATGGCCATCAGTTATGTCGCTGCCGGTCTTATTGTATTAATTATCAATGCAGAGGCCATTCCTGCTGCTTTTGCACTTATTTTCAACAGCGCTTTTACAGGCACCGCCGCTACTGGCGGATTTGCCGGTGCCGCAGTGTGGGCAGCCATTCAGTTTGGTGTGGCGCGTGGAATATTTTCTAACGAAGCGGGGCTGGGCAGTGCCCCCATTGCGCATGCCGCTGCCACAACAAACAGCCCGGTAAAGCAGGGCCTGATCGCCATGTTGGGCACCTTTATCGACACACTTATCATCTGCACCATCACCGGTTTAGTGATCATCACTTCGGGGGCATGGACAACAGGGAAGACTGGTGCATCGCTCTCTTCAGCAGCTTTCGCAACCACCATCCCCGGGGGTGAATATCTCGTCACCATCGCCCTATCGCTATTTGCCTTCACCACCATTCTCGGCTGGAGTTACTACGGTGAACGCTGCGTCGAATATCTATTTGGCGTCAAATCGATCGCACCATTCCGCATTTTATGGGTAGCTGTTATCCCTTTGGGCGCCATGGCTCAGCTTGATTTCATCTGGTTATTGGCCGATACACTCAACGCGCTTATGGCACTACCGAACCTCATCGCACTCATACTGCTCGCCCCAGTCGTATTCAAACTCTCTCGAGATTATTTCAGTTAAAAGGGGTATCCACTCCATTGGCCTAATATGGCTGTAGGTGCACATTCATGTGCACGTTTGCAGGTTCGGCTGGTCGCATAAATGCAACCCTACACGGGCATAAAGTGTCTGGAGCGGAAAAAGACCAATGAAGTGGATACCCCCCTTCAGTTAATTTGAACGGTCATTGGGTTTAATCCATAAAAAAGGCGGGGTGCATTTGCACCCCGCCTCTTAAATGACCTTGATTGCCTCTTCTTAATCAGCGCTTCCTTAATACTCGGGAGGAAGTAGATCTATCTCAGCAGCTTTGAAAACAGGCCCATCTATGCAGACATAAGTTGAGCCAATGTTGCAACGACCACACTTGCCAAGACCGCATTTCATACGATTTTCCAATGTGGTAATCAGCTGATCCTGTTTGAAACCCAGACGCTCTAATGCCTCAAAGGTGAACTTAATCATGATCGGAGGACCACAAACAACCACGACGGTGTTCTCTGGATCGGGCTTGAAATCGTTCTCAAGAATGTGCGGAACAAAACCGACATAGCCATCCCAATCATCCGTCTCGCCACCGGGATCAACCGTCTTGACCATATTGACGTCATCACGCGCTTCCCACTCAGCGATTTCCTGCTTGTATACAAGATCAGCCACGCTACGTGCACCGTAGACGATGGAGATATCTTTATATTTATCACGCAGGTCAAGTAGGTTCCAAATCACAGAACGCAGTGGAGGCAATGCGATACCACCACCCACAAAAATGACATTTTTACCTTCCCACTCTTCAATTGGAAAAGTATTGCCAAATGGGCCACGAAAACCGATGGTGTCACCCTCAGAGAGTTCGAACAGTGCGTTAGTCACCTTGCCTGTTTTACGAAAACAGCACTCGATATGCCCTTTGCGGGTCGGTGAAGAGGCGATACAGAAGGTACTCTCGCCCGCACCAAAACAGGAGTATTCACCGAATTGACCGGTCTCGAACTCAAAGTTTTCTTGCAGTTCTTCATCCTGAAAGACCAGATGGAAAGTCTTGGTATCAGGTGTCTCATTAATGACCTTTTTGATGGTCATTAAGTTTGGTTGGTAGATGTTTGGCACTAATCTGGTCCTCGGCAACTACTCAAAATCGGGATCGGCTGACATGGCGTTTGGTATGGCCGCTTTATGCGCCACCTCTGCCATATACTCGGTAATATCTAAGTTGACCGGGCAACCACGGATGCATCGACCACAACCGACACAACCCTTCTCACCAAACACATCCTCATAGATCTTGAACTTACAGTTAAAACGGTTGCGATAGCGCTCAAACTGCGAATTACGCGTGTTGTGACCGGAGGCGTGTAGGGTGAAGTGATCAAACTGACAAGAGTCCCAGAACTTAACCCTATAGCCTTTATTGCCGCTATTCTCATCGACAATATCAAAGCAGTGACAGGTGGGGCACTCAAAGGTGCATGCACCACAGCCGAGACACTTCTCGCCCAGGCGCTGCCACATCTCATCACCAAAGTTACCCAGGTCTTGCAACCAGGGCAGAATCGGTGCTGAATCGCGCAGCCGGGTAATCTTCTCTGCTGCTGCAACCCCAGCCTGCTGGCGAGCAACGGCATCACCATCACCACTGAGTAGTGCGTCAATGACTGCTGCAATCTTCTCGCCCGCTTTGGTTTTCACCTCAACATGTAGCGTGCCATCAGGCAGCTCTGTCATGTGCAGATCGGAGCCTTTGTCACTATCTGGAGCTAGGCCGACGGAGGTGCAAAAACAGCTCACATCGGGTTCAGTGCAAGAGTAGCTGACGAAGGTGGTCTTCTCTAGGCGCTTAGTAAAAAGCTCGTCGTTAAAACCGGCATTTTTATCGCTAAAAACGGCATCCAGTGAGCTGACCGAAGCGACATCACAAGGGCGCACACCGAGAATAACGGTCTTTGGAAAGTCGAGACTCACCTCAGTAAGCACCACCTTTTTGCCACGATTTTCGTAGGCAAACAGTGGTTCATCCTTCGGGAAGAGAAAGGGTTTAATTCCAGTTGTGCTCAGGCCTTCACCAATATTATGGCTGTCACCTGACTGAATCTCTTTAAAGACAGCGACATCAATCGAGTCTGGCCCATCTAAACGCGGCTGGTTTTGCGGCGCGATGACCCGGTAGTCCGCCTGCGAAAGCAGGTCGATCACTCGGTCGAGATCGTTTTTTTGTAGGGTAGCTGTTCTCATAACTTCAAACAATCCTAACGGATGTAGGTCTCCTGATCGTCGGTGTTATAGGTGATCAGCGGTGGCTTGACCTCCATTGAGTAACCCGATTTATAATCGAAGGACTCCTGAATAACCTCTTTCATTTTTTGATTGAAGAGGTCGACTTGAATGTTGACAGGGCAGGCGCGGGTACATTCACCACAGCCGGTACAGCGGCCAACAAGATGCATAGCGCGGGTCAGATGCCAACCAAACACACCCTTGGTATGTGCGGCCTGATCAACCCAACTTGGCATGGTGCGATCTGTAATACAGATGTTACAGGAGCAGTGAGGGCAGACCTCGCGGCAGGCGTAACACTTGAAGCAACGATCGAAATCATCACGCCAGAAGGCGAAACGATCTTCATCATCCATCTTCACTAGGGTAGCCAGTGCAGGCGCTGACACCATGTAGGGGCCAGAACGATCCACCTCCGGTTTTTCACCAGGATAGAAATCGGTATCCAGCGGAATCTTCACATCACATGCGCTGCATTTGCTGGCACAGTTGCCTTCATGCAGTGAGCCATCCCACTTCTCGGGATGGGCAACGACACCTTCACACTCGGCACCGAAGATGTAGACCTCATCACGCTTCAACTGATTCTCAGCGATCAACTGCGTAATGGCGCGAATATCACACCCTTTACCGATGATGCCGGTCTTCTTCCAACCCTTTTTTGGATACTCATGGCGCTTATTTAGATAAGCGGGCAGCGTATTAACGCAGCGGCCATCAAGAACCAGTTTATCGGTATCTTCTGGTTTGCGGCAGAAGATGGGGGTGGTGCGGGTCGGGTCACTCCCTTCGGCGTAACCAATCACCACATCCAACTCACCACTCTCTAGTAGCTCGCGGGCTTTTTCTCGAATCTGCTCAATCATGCGGCGGACTCCTCAGAGGACTTAACCAATCTAGATGCATAGGGGTCAAGCAGCGCTCTGTATCCTTCATTGGGCCCAAGATCACGCACTTGATTGGTAAATTTATCGATGATCTGCGTAAATTTGATCGCTTCAGCGGCGGAGATCCAAGAGAACTCCAGGCGTTTGATATCGATGCCATTGAACTCCATCAAATTACGGAAGGCCAAATTACGACGACGGGCATAATAGTTACCCTCGTTGTAGTGGCAGTCACCTGGGTGACAACCTGAGATGATGACGCCATCTGCACCTTGTTCAAAGGCTTTGATAACAAATTGCGGGTCAATTCGACCGGAACATGGCAAGCGCACCATGCGTACATGAGGCGAGTAGTCCATACGGCTGGTTCCAGCCAGATCGGCACCGGAATAGGTACACCACTTACAGACAAAGCCCATGATTTTCGGCTCAAAATCGTGCCGTACGATACCTTTGCTCATTAGACAAAAGCTCCTTCAAAGGCGGTAATCTGGGCGTAGACCTGTTGATCGGTATAGCCCTGTAGTTCGATACTTTTCGAGCGGCAAACGGTGTTGCAAAGTCCGCAACCTTGGCAGAGGCCTGGGTTGACGTTTGCGACCATCTTCACCACGTTGCCGTTACGATCTTTGACCTCTTCTGGGCTGATCGCCAAGTAAGGACAGACCGTGACGCAATCCCAGCAGTTCATGCAGTGCTCTTTATCAACAATCGCCACTTCAGGTTCACGCATCAACTCCTCTTTGGAGAAGAGCTGCATCACCTTTGATGCGGCGGCTGAGGCCTGAGCAACCGTCTCTGGAACATCTTTCACACCCTGACAGGCGCCAGCGAGGTAGATACCACCGGTCGATGAATCAACCGGCATCAGTTTTGGATGCTGCTCTGAGTAGAAACCGTGTTTGTCGTAGCTAATACCGAGGGTTTTAGCGAAATCTATCGCATCAGCCTGCGGCACCATGGCGGTTGCCAACACAACCATATCGGCTTCAATCTCAACGGCGCACCCTTGTAGGGTATCTGCACCTTTGACCAGAATCTTATCGCCCTTCTTTCTCAGAGCGGAGACGCGGCCACGGATATACTCGGCCCCCTCATCCTGGGCGCGATTGATAAACTCTTCGTACCCTTTACCACCGGCACGGATATCCATATAGAAGACGTAGGCTTTGCCATCATCCACGCTGTGGTTATAGAGCATGGTGTGTTTGGCAGTGTACATACAGCAGATCTTTGAGCAGTACTCGACACCTTTACTGGCATCACGCGAACCAACACAGGCGATAAAGACAACAGTTTTAGGTTTCTTGCCATCCGATGGACGACGTATCTCACCACCCGTTGGGCCAGAAGCAGAGGCAAGACGCTCAAACTCTAAGCCATTGATCACATCTGGCAGACGACCCGAGGTGGAGCGTGGCTGTGCAGCGCGCTGCTTCTTGTTCATCTTCTTCGGGATGAGATGCTGCGGCATGCTGCTGCCACCGTACTCTTTGTAGACATTCGGCATCAATTCGAAGCCAGTCGCTACAATAACCGCACCAAACTCCTCTTCGATGATCTCATCTTCTTGAGTAAAATCGATACAATCTGGACCACAGACATCGGCACAGATACCACATTTGTCTTTGAGAAATTTTGGACAGTTGGCACGATCAATCACCGGAACAGTCGGTACCGCCTGAGGGAACGGAATGTAGATCACCTTCCGCTTGATCAGGTTCATGTCAAATTCACTCTCTACAGTGAACGGACACTTCTCCCAACAGTCACCACAACCGGTGCAATCTTTGTCGATAACACTTTTCGCTTTTTGGCGAATGGTAGCTTTGAAGTTACCGATGTAACCATCTAGCTTCTCTAGTTCAGCAAAGGCACGAATGGTGATCAGCGGGTGATTCTGCACCTCCACCATTTTTGGTGTGAGGATACACTGCGAGCAATCGAGGGTTGGAAATGTCTCAGAGAGACGGGCCATATTGCCGCCCAATGAAGGCTCTTTCTCAACGATGGTGACCGGCGTTCCGGCGTTAGCCAGATCGAGCGCTGCTTGGATACCGGCGATACCGCCACCAAGAATCAACGCACGTTTAGTCATCGTCATGCGATAACGCTCAAGCGGACGGTTATACTTAACCCGCTGGATCATCATGCGGGTCAAATCTTTCGATTTGGCGGTGCCGATCTCTTTGTCATTATGCACCCATGAGCACTGCTCACGAATGTTTGCGATCTCAACCTTAAAAGGGTTCAGCCCTGCTGCTTCAGCCGCATTACGAAATGTTGCTTCGTGCATTTTTGGGCTACATGCAGAGACAATACAGCCATCAAGATCGTGATCTCTGATCGCCTTTTTGAACGCCTCTTGACCAGGTGCAGAACACATGAACTTGTAGTCTTCTACAAAGACTACGCCGCTCTGCTCGCTGGCATCTTTTGCTACGTCTGCTGTGTCGACAGTGCGCGCAATATTGTTGCCGCATTGACAGACAAAGACACCGATCTTAGCCATATTTACTCCTTAACCACCGATTCGTTTAGATAACTGGAGAGTCAACATTCCAGCGATGTGCGCGAATTTCATCGGTTGCGTAGTTAGGTAGAATCATTGGACTCTTAATGCCACGATCCAAATTTGCTGCTTCCAACTCATCTGCATAGGTGGTCAGATGGTTGAGATTAGCTGCACCAGGCAGGTCGCCAGCCTCAATAGCGGCAACGGCAGCCAGGGCAGCGCGACGACCAAAGACCAGAATGTCGAGCAGTGAGTTGCCCATCAGACGGTTGTGACCATGCACGCCGCCTGTGGTTTCACCAGCCGCATAGAGGCCTGGAATGGTGGTCTGTGATTTATCATCAATGGTGATGCCGCCATTTTGATAGTGCAGTGTTGGGTAGATCAGCATTGGCACTTTGGCGATATCGATGCCAAAGCGTTTGAACTGAATGTACTTGGCAGGCAGCTCACGCTCAACGGTGCCAGCACCGTGCAGCTGATCAATCAGCGGTGAATCAAGCCAGACACCCAGGCGACCAGTTGGGGTGCGAACACCCTTTTTGCGGCCGACACACTCACGAATAATCGCGGCGGACTCAACATCACGCGGCTCCAGTGGAAATACGAACTGCTCGCCTTCAATATTAAGCAGTTGACCGCCAAGACCACGTACTTTCTCGGTCACTAGCAAGCCAACGTTCTGCTCTGGAAATGCAGTACCGGTTGGATGGTACTGAACAGACTCCATGTAACCCAATTTGGCTCCAGCACGGTAGGCCATTACCAGGCCATCACCGGTTGCACCGTAGTGATTAGTACAAGCAAAACCACGATAGTGCAGACGACCAGTACCGCCAGTGGCGATAACGACTGATTTGGCTTTGACCACTTGATAAGTAGCGGTCTCAATGTTGTTCAAGATGGCGCCAGCACAGCGGCCATTCTCATCCATCAGCAGCTCAACGGCTGGTGAGAACTCAAGAACTTTGATTTTATCTTTATGGTCACGTGACTCATCACGCAGCACACGCATGATCTCAGCACCGGTCATATCACCGGCGGAGTGCATACGTTTACGGCTGGTACCACCACCATGACGCACTTGCATGCGGCCATCGGGGTGTTTGTCGAACATCATGCCGAGGCTCTCCAGCCATTCGATGATGAGCGGTGCGTCATTGGTCATTGCAGCAACCAAACCACGGTCATTTTTGAAGTGACCACCACCGATTACGTCCAGATAGTGGAAGTAGGGAGAGTCAGGCTCTTGATCAGCACCCTGAATACCACCCTCGGCCATGACGGTGTTTGAATCACCATGGCGTAGCTTAGTTGAGACGATGACATTGAGGCCCGCTTGGGCTGCGGTCAACGCACAGGCTGTACCTGCACCGCCGCCACCAATCACGAGTACATCGGTCTCAATATCTGGCTTGCTGAGATCGACCTCAACACCTTCGATGAAACTACGTGACTCAAGCAGATCGACTAGCTCTTCTGGGTAGACTTCGCCTTTATTAGCACCGATGCCGAGCGCTCTGCGCCCCTCTTCGGTGTAATCTGGGTGATAGGCATTCAGCACTTCATCGCGCTGATCCATTGACATAGCTTGGAACGCTTTGCCCGCTTGCGACTCTGCAAGGCGCTCAGGGCGGCTCGCTTCAACGCGTTTAATCTGTTCCAGCATTTCAGGAGTGTAACCGTGTTGCATGGGTTTACCCTTTATAAGTTAGTCGTATCAGCCGGCATCCACTCGCCTGGCTTGGAGAGATCAGGTTCGCGTTCGCGACCGACGTAGAGCTCTTTCAGCTCCTCTTTGCTCATCTGAGCCAATTCGGCCAGTGCTGGCTCGTAGCGCCCTTCGCGTACCTGATCGGCACGGCTCTTGGTGGCCTCCGAGCGTGGCATCATCTGCGCGGCATAGATGCGACGACCTGCCATGGCTACATTCATCTGCGAGATGTTTGCAGGGCAGCGGCTGACACAGAGTCCACACATGATGCAATCAAAGGAGGTCTTAGCACCGCGTGCCACATCACCCCGTTTGAAGTGGGCAATGTATCCCATCACATCGATATCCATAGGGCAGGTGCGGGTACAGGTTCCACAACCGACACAACGGAAGATCTCTGGGTAGAGAGTATTGATCTGCTCATCGGGAGAGAGATCCATATCAACACCCGCATGATCTGCCCGATTTGCGGGGAAGAAGGGGAGTTGAGCCAGGATCATGCCATCTTCAGCGACCGTTTGGCAGGCGAGGCCGGTAAACAGGGTATGGTCACCCTCTTTACGATAGAAGGTGCCACAAGCGCCACAGATTCCGCCACGACAACCGCAACCGCGTTTGTATTGGAATCCGGCAAACTCTAGTGCCTTGAGGATGGTTAGGGTTTCAGGTATTTCATAAGCCTGTCCCATAATATATATAGTGATGTAACGCGCACCCTCTGGCGGGATGGTGCGGTCACCGGTCATCATGGGTTTATCTTGAGAGCTTGTTTCCACAGGCTGACTCCTATTCGCTTTTTTCGCTGCAACCGATGCCGCAGGCTGTGATAACAGGCCGAGGATCGATCTGGTGATCTTCAAACTGATGATTTTCAGTGCTTAGCCCAAGTGCCATGGCTAACAACTGAGTGAAATAGAGGACGGGCAGGCCATCTTTTGTCGATGTTTTGCTGCGCTGACATTTATCCAGATTGGACTGACATAATGGACAGGCCGTGACAAGCGCTTGCGCACCATACTCACCCGCCTCATCGAGAATGCCTGAGGAGAGGTTCATCGCCTTCTCTGGCTCGCGCATCACGAGGTAGGAACCACAACAATCCACCTGAGCGGGGAAATCGACAACGGTGACGCCGATCGCATCAAGGAAATCGTGCAGGATGGTGGGCTCTTCTGGGTCATCCAGACCAATCTCTTTACCCGGCTTCAACAACAGACAGCCGTAGTAAGGGGCGACCCGAATGCTGCTCATATCAACCTTGACCTGCTCAGCAAGCTTGTCAAAACCATATGTGTCGCGCAGGTACTCAAGGTAGTGTTCAACCTTGATGGTGCCTTGATAGTCACGCTCAAGAAAGGCGTTCAGCGTGGTACGTTTGCTCGGATCTTCCTTAAAGGCATGCGAGGTGCGCTTCAGCGTGTTGTAGCAGAAGGAGCAGAGCGTCACGACACTTGGGGCGACATTATGCTCCTGACAGTGCTTTTCGGCCTCGATCAATACATTAGTCGGACCAGCCAGCCCCATCAGATTATCTTTTGTGAGCGGGAAGGAGGCGCCGCAGCAGTTCCAATCCTTCAGCTCATCCAATACGAAACCAAGTGCCTCAGAGCACTCCATGGCGGAGCGCTCAAACCCCTGCGCCTTAGTCTTCAAGGTGCAGCCTGGGTAATAAGGGACTCGGATGTTACCTTCGGATGACATGCATACTCCTCAGATGAATTTCCGGAAGCCGCTGACAACGGCTTGTTGGGTCGATTGGGCCAGGAACTCTTGCCCCAGCTCTTCGGCCTGAACCTGTGGGTCCATGTCGCGGAGATGGATGAGCTTTAGCCCCTCAATAATGGCAGCGGGACTGACACCCTTAGGGCAGCGCTCAGAACAGGTTAGGCAGGCCATACATGACCAGATTGACTGTTCGCTCACCACCTCATCAAACATGCCCAGCTGAAGCTTACGGATAAGCACGCTTGGCGGCGGATCCATTGAGGCTGGACAACCTGCGGTACATTTTCCGCACTGATAGCAGTCGGTGATCTTCTCACCTGTCGACCGCTCTAGCTCTTGTATCGCGGTCAGGCTCTGACCTTGCGGTTCAATTAACATACCCGATCTACCTCTATTGCAGCTGTCTTGCAAAATCCTGCCTAAAGCAGCTGTTAAAAACTGGTGCTTTTCTTACCAGAGCTGAGGAGATGATTTTTCAACCCCTCAACTACGATCTGGCAGAGCGGCATGAAATATTGCACAAAGTTCAACCCCGTACAACATAGGGAAATAGTCGGGTATTGGCTCTTGACTATCCCAACAGTAATTTTAAAAACAAATCAAAATTCACTATTAGTCATTAAAAACAACAGGATAGAGCACACATTACCACGAGGTGTTTTTTATGCGATTTGATATGGTCGATGATTAAAGTTTTTTTTCATAACTTCGCATAAAGAAAAATCATCTGTTCAACCGCACATTACCCCACTAAAAATGCGGTTATTTGGGCTGCTATTTAAGATTTACAAGTGAGACAAAGGGGGAGAAGATCTTGTCCAGAATAGCGCGGGATAACGGAAGAAAATGAGAGCAACTTAGGTGCTCGAGAAAATCAATCTAACAAAATTTTTCAGGGCTTTTTATCACAGATTTAGCACGGCTAGGAGGCACGTCAATCTGCATCACCGCAATAGAGAGGTCGATTAGAAGAGCTCTGGTTCCTCCTCAGTCGACTCAGCGACCTCCATTCTTTGCAGTGCGGCAGCCAACTGTCCTTCCATTACCTCACCTTCAACCAACAGTTTATCCAAGCGATCACTGGTCTTGTCCACGACGGTCACCAACGCCTCCTCTTCCTCTTCTGAAATATTTGAGTGCGACCCACTATGGATAAATAGTTCTCTTAGATCATCAGTGAGTTCATCCAGCAGCTTCATAGCCTGTTGTTTTAATGACAAATTTTTCTCACGAAAATCATCAACCAGCCGCAACATCTCATTTCTCGACTGAATGGTATTCAGACTACTGCAGAAGCCGTCCAACAGGATAGCGAGTGTATCGACATCTTCACGCAGATTACGCACTAACAGCGTCACATCACCCCATGAAAATAGGGCACGATCATTACCAAACTGAGTGATTCTAGCCTCTGCTCGACAGCTCTCTAAAATCTCCCTATCCAACGCACGAATATCGCCATCATCACTATAGAGATGGATGCCATCATCCGCGACCACGCGGATCAAGCCGTGCATGCCAAACCCCTCTTGCGTAGTTTTAAAAAAGAGTGTGCATAAGGAGGAAACATCCTTACAGCGCATGCTCTCACTGACAAATCGACCAATGAAACCAACCTTGGATGAGGTGCTCATCAAGGAGTAGGCGAGTGATGTCGCCTCGTCACTGCTCTGCTTAAGCTGCTCAAGCTGCTGCTTTTTATTCAGCAGCACCGTCACTTTTGCGATAAGTTCTTCGTTGGTAAAGGGCTTTGTAATGTAGTCATCACCCCCCGCTTGGTAGCCCTTGAGTTTATCCTCTAGATAGGCTTTGGCAGAGAGGAAGACTACGGGTATCTGGCTATGGCCAGACTCTCGGAGCCGGCGACAGGTCTCATAGCCATCAATCCCTGGCATCATCACATCCAGTAAAACCAGATGCGGATGGCACTCTTCAAATGCTTCAATGGCGGACTCGCCACTGTACGCAGGCGTGACCTCAAATCCCTCATCTTCCAGTAGCTCTTCAAGGATGGCTACATTAAACTGCTCATCATCAACTACAAGAATACGTTTTTTTTCATCCATGCGTTCCACCAAAACCTTTCAGTACGACTAGGAAATATCTATCTTAAGTCTGCTTATTTTAGAACAACTCAATATCACCCTCTTTGGCCGAGTCCTCTGCCGCAATAAGGTCATAACAGATGACTTGGTCTCGCCCATGATCCTTAGCATAGTACAGAGCCTTATCTGCTTGCTCAATTAATGATATCGGCAAATAGCTCTTTTCCACCTGCACATAACCCGTTGAGACGGTGACCCGACCCACTTGAGGGAATGCATAACTGGCCACGCAGGAACGAAAGCGCTCCAACGCCACTCGTGCCCCCTCATCATCTGTGCCATTAAGTATGACAATAAACTCCTCACCACCATACCGAAACAGCATATCCGTATGTCTAAATGATTGCTCCATAACTCGAGCAAACAGCAGCAGAACCTCGTCACCAATAAGATGACCAAAAGTGTCATTAACCTTCTTAAAATGGTCAATATCAAGAATAGCCAACCAGCTTTTATGGTCTGTATTTCTGCCTGCGATTCCCGCCCTTTTCTGATAGAAACTCATCACCCGAGAGAGTTTTTCATCAAACGTCTGGCGATTATATAGCCCCGTCAGCTGATCTCTCTCCTTCTCATCAAATATTAGCAGCTGATTTCGATAGATATTTAGCAAGCAATGGATCAAACCCCAATACTCAACATCGACATAATCTGCCTCAATTAGCAGAACACGCATCTGACCATTTTCACCAGGAACAGGTAAGAGAATCTGTTGGAAGGAGGTCGGTAGCTCCTGGTCAGCACCTGTTTTCATTCGTTGAATAGAGCGGCTGAGCGAGGCGATGTCATTAAACGGACGAAGATCATCAAGATCATTCACCACCTCTCTGACAATCAAGTCATCGGTTGAAACAACACTATAATCAACACTCTTTGTTGCACTATGCACCTCAAATACTCGGGCACACTGTAGCGTAGGTATAATGTGTAGTTGTGCTAACAGCTCTTCCGTCAGCGACAGGTAGTCTGGCTGTAGGGTCAATCTATCAGCCATCTCCATCGCGAACTCAAACGTCAACGCATGAGAGGCTGCTTGATTATGCTTTTTTTTATCTCTCTTCTGCATCTACCCTAACCACACCACTTAGCAACCCTGCTCTTTAGGTGTTCAATATATTTCTTACGTCTCTCTAGTGAGTAGTACTCTCGTTCACCGCGATCTGTCGTGCTGTAGATCGCTCTTGAATCTCGATATTTCACAAGCTCACTCTTCGCCTTTAGGCACTTCTGCTTGCTTTTTTTGCGCTCTATTTTCTGCTCATTCCGACGTTTTTCTCTCTCTTCTCGCTCTTCACGAAAAACATCCAACAGTCGCTGTTGTAGCTGTTTTCTCTCAACAGCCAACTTTGCAGGCGGCCTAACTGTTATGGGTGAGACTTTAAGTCGCATCTGCTCGGCATTTTCTACGGGCCGGTCTGTAAAGTGTACCTTGCCGTCCGCATCTGTCCAGCGATAGACCGCACTACAAAGCACGCCGCTAAATAGCGTCAGTAGTACGATCACAAAAAACCTTGCCACACGACCACCCTTTCCCCCAAATAAAGATTATACCTCCTAATATAGCGCAAAAAAAACGGGTGCCGAAGCACCCGTTGAATAGTTCACATACGTGGGGGTTGATTACATGCCAGGACTTCGACCACCCGTAAACTCTGGATAGGCCTCAATCCCACACTCGCTGATATCAACACCATTGTACTCCTCCTCTTTCGTGACGCGGATACCAAAGACCTTTTTAATGATGAACCAAGTAGCAAAACTGGCCCCAAAGGTCCATGCAAAAATAACGGCTAGACCGAGTAGCTGTGCACCAAAGGTGGCCTCACTGTTCGACAGTGGCACAGCGAGCAAACCCCAGGTGCCCACCACACCATGAACGGAAATGGCACCAACAGGATCATCAATTTTCAGCTTATCAAGACCAAGAATGGCAAAAACGACGATGACACCACCGATCATACCGACAATTGTGGCCCAAATAGGGCTAGGCGCTAATGGTTCAGCGGTGATGGCAACCAAACCGGCCAATGCACCATTTAATGTCATGGTTAGATCGGCTTTACCAAAGATGGCACGAGCAGCCAACAGTGCGGCAATCACACCACCCGCTGCTGCTGCATTGGTGTTTACAAAGATCAACGCAACGGCATTTGCCTCTTCAATGTTGGAGAGCTTAAGCTCTGAGCCGCCATTGAAACCGAACCAACCCAGCCAGAGAATAAAGGTACCTAGCGTAGCTAGTGGCATATTGGCACCTGGTATAGCCCGAATCGAACCATCCTCACCATATTTGCCTTTACGCGCACCTAGCAGTAATACACCCGCCAATGCAGCCGATGCACCACAAAGATGAACCACACCCGATCCGGCAAAATCGCTAAAGCCAGCAGCATCAAGAAACCCCCCACCCCATTTCCAGTAACCCTGTAGTGGATAGATCAGGCCCGTCATCACCACGGCAAAGGCGAGGAATGACCAGAGTTTCATACGCTCGGCAACCGCACCCGAGATGATCGACATAGCAGTCGCTACAAAGACCACCTGAAAGAAGAAGTCTGACATTTTGGAGTAGTAGGTCTCACCTTTACTCGCTAGTACATCGGCAGTGGCATGATCACCACCAAACATAAAGCTCAGATCAATATAGGGGATAACACCATTGCCATCAGCCGGGTACATAATGCCGTACCCCACCAAGAGGTACATGATGCAAGCGATGGCAAACAGCGCCACATTTTTGGTCAGAATCTCAACCGTATTTTTACCACGGACAAGACCCGCCTCAAGCATGGCAAATCCGGCAGCCATCCACATGACCAGTGCACCTGACATTAGAAAATAGAAGGTATCTAATGCATAAGCGAGTTGAATTATTTCATCCACAATTTTCTCCTAAAATTAAGTTATTGGCTGCGGCCGTTAGAGCGCTTCAGCACCTGTCTCACCGGTACGGATACGCACTACATGCTGTAGCTCGTAGACAAAAATCTTGCCATCACCAATCTTGCCGGTCTTAGCCGCAACGGTTATCGCCTCAATGGTCTGCTCAAGCAGCGCGTCATCAACGGCAATCTCAACCTTAATTTTTGGCAGAAAATCAACCACATACTCAGCACCACGATAGAGTTCGGTATGCCCCTTCTGGCGGCCAAAACCTTTGACCTCAGCAACGGTAATACCGGTGATACCAATTTCTGAAAGGCGCTCACGCACATCATCCAATTTAAAGGGCTTAATAACAGCGGAAACTAATTTCATCTCTCTTCTCTCCTATGCAAAATCGCTGGCTACAGTGGCCAATTACACCTCCCTTTGCACAGCACATGCCAAACTACAAATCCCCTTCTATAACAACAAGATAAGAGAATTTTCTTCCGTGCACTGAAAAACCACATAACACCATATGCCCTACATCAGTGAGACAACGCACCAAAATAGCGCGTGTCTTTTGCCGATACCACTCATCAACAGCCATCTGATTCAGAAGTAGACAAGCCCTCTCAGTCTGGTATCTTCACCCCTTATGATTGATGCAAAACTACTCGATGATTTAGCCGCGCAACTCGCCGGAAGCGTGCCCTCAGGCATTCAGCTATTGCAGGATGATCTGAAACGCAACCTACGGGCCACGCTTGAAGCCAACCTCTCAAAACTTGATCTAGTGACTCGAAATGATTTTGATGTGCAGAGCGCCGTCCTCGCACGCACCCGAGAGAAGCTGGAAAAGCTGGAAAAAGATGTGGCGGAGCTTGAACAGACATTAAGCGGTACAGCGACCAACAAATAAGCAACGGAATTACTCTGCCATGGATGGTTTAAATGTCACTCGCGGTCACCTATAGCCGCGCCAGCGAAGGTGTCGATGCACCACTGGTCACCGTTGAGGTGCATCTAGCCAATGGCCTCCCCTCACTCTCCATTGTCGGCCTACCTGAAATGGCCGTTCGGGAGAGCAAAGATCGCGTCCGCGGCGCACTACTCACCAGCCTCTTTGAGTTTCCTCCCAGACGCACCACCATCAATCTCGCACCCGCAGACCTGCCCAAAGAGGGCGGCCGTTTTGATCTCGCCATCGCCATCGGCATTCTTGCCGCTTCGGGGCAACTGCCCAAAGAGCCACTGAGTCGTTATGAGTTTATCGGTGAGTTGGCCCTATCAGGTGACTTGAGACCTGTACAGGGCATCCTGCCACTGGCTCTGGCCGCACGAAACAGTGGTCGCGCCCTCATTCTGCCTCTGACCAATGCCGCCGAGGCAGCGCTGGTGAAGGGGTTAACCATCCATCCCGCCAGCCATATATTGGAGGTGTGCGGTGAACTCAATGGCACCGCCCCTCTCGCCACATACCATGGCGATGCACCACAACCATCAACGACTGAGCGCCTTCAACCCGACCTAGCCGATGTACATGGGCAGCAACAGGCCCGGCGCGCCTTAGAGATCGCCGCCGCAGGTGGTCACTCACTGCTCATGATCGGCCCACCCGGTACCGGAAAATCGATGTTAGCCAGCCGCCTGCCAAGCATATTGCCGGAGATGAGCGAGCAAGAGGCACTCGAAACGGCTGCTATCGCCTCCATCAGCGGGCGACCTATTAATATCGAACAGTGGCGGCAGCGCCCCTTTAGATCACCCCATCACACCTGCTCCGGTGTTGCATTGGTCGGTGGTGGCAGCAATCCACGACCGGGCGAAATAAGCTTGAGTCACAATGGTGTTTTGTTTCTCGATGAACTGCCTGAATTTGACCGCCGTGTACTTGAGGTGCTGCGTGAGCCACTGGAGAGCGGCAAAATCACCATCTCTCGCGCCGCCAGACAGGCCGACTTCCCAGCCAAATTCCAACTCATTGCCGCTATGAACCCCTGTCCCTGCGGCTATCTTGGCGACCCCAACGGGCGCTGCCGCTGTAGCATGGATCAAGTTAGCCGCTACCGAAATCGGATCTCCGGCCCACTGTTAGACCGCATCGACATGCAGATTGAGGTGCCCCGTCTACCCATCGATCAACTGATGCAAGCCCCACATAACAACAACACCTCCAGCGCTGAAGTACGCCAACGGACCTCCCAAGCACATCAGCGACAGATGCAGCGCAACGGCTGTTCCAACCACCAATTGAACAGCCGCCAAATCAGTCAATTTTGTTCACTATCGAATCAAAGCCAAAACCTTCTCAGCCAAGCCTGCGAACAGCTTGGGCTCTCCGCTCGCGCCTATCACCGTATTCTCAAACTGGCACGCACCATCGCTGATCTAGCCAGTAGCGAGCAGATCAGCACTGCCCATCTGAGTGAAGCGATCAGCTACCGAAAATTTGACCGGCGCCCGCAAGGGAACCCCTGACGGACTAAAGGGCACCTCATATTAATTCATGGATGAGCAGCTTGAACCCATAATTCCCAATCTGCCTCACCCAGAATTAATAGAGGTGCCCTAAGAGGACCCAAATCCCCACATAGAAAATAACGTGCTCAAAAAAACAGCCCAAAGCATAAGGATACTCTAATATAGTTGGTGTTTTCTGACACTCGAAAATACACCGCGCCAAAAAAACAACGTCTTTCACCAA
>JAKITT010000081.1 GCA_021647945.1 Candidatus Polarisedimenticolaceae bacterium | reverse complement strand
CGAGGCTGGATGAGGGGGCGAGGGTAATGCGGACATTGATGGTGCCCTCTTCCAGCTCCGGCACAAACTCGGTACCTAGTTTTGGCACCAGCGTCAGTGACCAGACAAAGAGCCCCAGAGCCACCAATACCACCACGGGCTTTATCTTCAGTGACAAGCGAAGCAGACGTTTATATAGCCACTCGATGGGAATAAAGACCGGACTGTCGCGGTGCTTCACCGGCTTGCGGAAGGCGTAGGTAGCCAGCGCAGGGATCACCACCAACGCCACGACCAATGATGCGACCATCGCCAGCACAATGGAGACGGCCATCGGTTGAAACAGCTTGCCCTCCACCCCTTCCAGGGTGAACAGCGGGGCGAACACCACGATGATGATCACAACGGCGTAGAAGACAGGCCGCCCCACCTCTTTGGCGGCCTCCTGAATGCGAAGTGAGATACCACCACTCTGGTCATGAGCCGCGTCATAGGGATGTTGATCTCCCGGTGCCACCTCCCGCTGGATGAATTCACGATGCTCTGCATCGGGTCGGGTCAGGTGCTTAAAGATGTTCTCCATCATCACCACCGAGCCATCCACCATCATGCCAATGGCAATGGCCAGTCCACCTAGAGACATGAGATTGGCAGAGAGTCCCCAGTAGCTCATCAAGGTAAGCGCCAACCCCAGGGAGAGGGGCACTGAGATGAGCACCAATAGGGCTGCCCGCAGGT
Organism: Candidatus Polarisedimenticolaceae bacterium; assembly: GCA_021647945.1. Lineage (GTDB taxonomy): Bacteria > Pseudomonadota > Gammaproteobacteria > Chromatiales > Chromatiaceae > JAKITT01. The sequence goes on along the minus strand of JAKITT010000081.1, from coordinate 14,959 downwards.
TGAGCAAGAATAGCAGGAGTACCACCGTGATCAGAACGAAGGCCTCCATCAGTGCATTGGAGACGGTGTTCACCGCCTGATCCACCAGATCTGACTGATCGTAGACTGTTTCAATGGTCACTCCGTCTGGCAGTGCCATCTGAATAGCGGGCAAACGATCCTTGATGCTCTCGATAGTCGCCTTGGTATTGGCTCCCATGCGCTTGAGCACCACCCCGGCCACCACTTCACCCAGTGGCTCAGGGTTGCCGTTGGCATCACGGCGGGTCATGGTCACTGCGCCCTGGCGAATCTCAGGGCCAAAATCGACCCTGGCTACATCACTGACCCGTATCGGCACACCATCCACGTCCATTAGCGGTATATTGCCGATGTCACGCAAACATGCTTCACCAATGCGCACCCAGCCCACGCCGCGAATCACCAACTGCTCTTCGCCACGATCCATATACCAGCCGCCCGCATTGCGGTTGTTAGCCTCAATCGCCTCGGCCACATCATTGCTGGAGAGTCCGTAGGCCAGCAGGCGTTGCGGGTCGAGCTGCACCTGATATTGGCGCACTTCACCACCGAAGGAGAGTACCTCGGTGACACCGGGAACCGGCATCAATAGTAGTTTGACCACCCAGTCATTGAGACTGCGCAGGGCAATGGCATCATATTTTGAGTGATCTTCGGCTAGCAGAACATATTGGAACACCTGTCCCAGACCCGAAGTATTAGGCCCCATGCCGGGGGTGCCGATGCCGTCGGGGATCTGCTCCTTTGCCGCCTGTAACCGCTCAAAGACCAACTGACGGGCAAAGTAGATATCCGTCCCCTCTTTGAAGACCACAGTGATGACAGAGAGGCCGGTTTTGGAGATGGAGCGTACCTCCTCCACATCGGGCAGGGCATACATCACCGCCTCAATGGGGAAGGTGATGAGCTGCTCCACCTCTTCGGCAGCAAGCCCCTGGGCCTCGGTATTAACCTGCACCTGAACATTGGTGACATCCGGGAAGGCATCCAGGTTGAGCTTGGGGATAAAGGCAGCCGCAGCACCCAGGCAGCCGATCAGCCCAAGCACCACCAATAGTCGGTTGGCAACCGACCAGTCGATAATTCGATTCAGCATGGTTGTCTCCTAATGGTTATGCACATCAAAACCGGCTTTGGCCAGCTCTGATTGCAGAAAAAATGCACCCTGGGTAACTACTCTGGCTCCCGGCTCCAGCCCTTCGATCTCGACCACTCCGGCATTGCGGCGCAGAACCTCCACCTCTTTGGGTTCAAATTCACCCGGTTTGGTTTCGATAAAGAGCTGCCAGTCACCATCGGGGCTGCGCATCAAGGCTGTATCAGGCACAACCAATGCTGGTTTCCCCGCCTCATTTGTCTGCAGGCGCACATCTACAAAACGTCCGGGGTGCAGGTGTCCGTCCTCATTTCTGAGTTCAATCCGTACCCCCTGGGTGCGGGTCGTTTCATCCATCATTGGATGGAGTTGCAGTACCTTTCCGTTGACCCATCCGGTATCGGTTTTGATTCTGGCTAGTGCACCGGGGCGTATCAAAGTCTCTTGTTCATGCGACAGCTTTGCCTCCACCCAAACGAAGCTAGGGTCAGTGATTTCAAATAACACTCGGCCTGGCTCCACCAACTCACCCACGGTGAAGTTATCATGGATGACAATGCCATTTTGCCCGGAGAGCAGCTTGAATTCGCCGGTAGCCTTGGCGGGGTCGCCAGTCCTGAGCAGTTGGTCGGTTTGAGCCTTGGTCATGCCAAAGGCCCGCACCTTGGCGTAGGCCTGTTGGCGTGCCACCTGAGCCCCCACATAACGCCGTTCAGAGACTACCTTGCGCCCCAGCTTGGTGACCCGTCGCCATTCGATATCCGCCACCAGCAATGCGCCTTGGGCCTCGGCCATCTCCACACTGGAGAGGGTGACCAACGGCTGACCTTTTTTTACAGTTTGCCCCAAACGCTTATGCCGAGCCAATACCTGGGCAGCAATACGGGGGGTGGCCTTGGTAGTGGCGTAGGCATTGAGATGGATCTCACCCGGCGCCTGGATCTCTGCCATCATGGGCTTGATTTGCAGCACTTCGACGGCAATCCCGGCGGTCTTGCGCTGGGCATTGCTTAGCTCGACACTGCTCTTTTCTTCATCGTGACCACCGTGGTCGTCATGACTCTCTCCATGGCCGTCTTCCTTCTTTGCATCATGGTCATCATGACCTTCTTCGCCGTGGTCATTATGCTCGTCTTCCCCAAAATCAATATCTGAGAAATCATCAAGCGCACCCTCATTGGCGTGATCTTGCTCCTGGGTATGCTGTTCGTGGGTTGCCTGCTGTTTTTCATTATGCTCATGCCCCTGCTCCGCAACTGCCCAACCGGGTAGCGAGAGAAGTAGGCTGCAAAATATAAGTGTGGTGATTTGTTTGTTCATGTCATTCTCATTCCGGTATTCAGTAGGATGTAGCCGTTGCATCAGGCTGTTTGGTAATTGGGTTGTTAACCCACTCAAACACCTGACCAGCGGCTGCCTGCCATTTAATCCAGGCCTGCCACATGGAGCCATGTAGTTCCGCTCCGGCAATACGGGTATCCAGGGTCTGTTGTAGTTGAACCAGATAATCTGTTGTCTCTAATTCACCGGCTCGCCATAGTCGCTCCAGTAGCTCAGACTGCTGTTTCAGACTGTTTTGGCCACGCAAGAGCCATACCCGCCAGGCCTGAGAGATCAGGGTGTAACGATTGCGAGCCGTTTGTAGCTGAGCCAAGGTGGTGCGGTAGACCTGCTGTGCTTCCTGCTCCACCTGAAGTGCATCGCTTCGAGCAGCCGTAACACTGCTGCGAAAATTATTACTGATCTGTAGTGGCATCGAGAAAGAGAGGGTGAGCTTATTGGCCTCATCTTCGCGCCCAGCCATCACCCCCAGGGTGGGATCAGCCCTCCGATTCCGATCGGTGGCATCAATCTGTCTGCGCATTGCCAACGCCAGTAGATGAGCCTGTTGGACATTGGGGTGTGCCGTAGCCCGTTGTTCATCTTCCCTAGCATCAGGCAGACTGGCAGGCAGGGTGGAGGGCAAGCTAAGCCGTTGCAGTGGTGGCTCACCAGCCAGGACGAAGAAATCTCCTTTTGCCTCCACCAGCTCGGCTCCAGCCTGGGCATGAACCATCGCGGCCTCAGCGACCGCCATGCGTGCCAACTCCACCTCAATCAGCGGTACATCACCGGCACTGTGCCGCTGCTCGGCAAGGGTCTGGAATCGCTCCAGCAACTGAAAGCGTTGCTTGGCCAATGAGGTAATCTCTTGATTGTTCAGGATGCGAACCATCACATCCAGCAGCTCTACGGCCTTTGTCTGCCTGAGTGCGTTAAGGGCAGATTGGGTGGCTTCGAAATTGGCCTGGATTGCCCGTTCCTGCGCACCGCGCTTGTCATGCATGTCAATCGTCTGGCTCAGCCCAACCCCAAAATCATAGAAATTAGTGTGCTCTGTTTTTGCCCCTTCCAGCTCTAGTTCTGGGTTATAAATGGGCAGACCCGCACCCTGCGCACGGGCACGAGAAGCTTCAATGGCAGCCTCTGCAGCCTGGATCTCTGGGTTTTTACCCAGGATTTGATTGATAAACAGGCCAAGGCTGGAAGCACGCCCAATGGATGGAGATGGCTGTCCAGATGGATTAATTGACGACCAGGCATTAGCGGTACTGGCTAAAAAGCAGGCACACAGGCCTGCACGAAAACAGGTAAAGAACGACATAGTATGAATCTCACAAGTTCAGATGAACAAGAAACCACTGGCAAAGCTTCCGCTTCTTACCTATATGCTTGTAGGCATACCAGCGATAAAATAAAAATGAGACTCAGGCTTTGGGGGGGCGAGCGGGAGGTGAATCGAGAAAAGAGTTCCAGCTGACAAAATAAGCACTTTTAGTGCTGTGGGTACTGCATGCTGAAGGCTTGGCTGGTGTAAAATTCAATCCAAGCAGATGGAAAGATCCGTGGCTGCAATGGTCATTGGCTGATAGATCGTGTGGATCATCACTAGGGATATTATGGGTGTCATCAAGCACTGCCACCTGATCAATTGGTGATTCTCCAAAATGCGTATCAGCAGCAAATACCATTCCGTATCCCAGGATGGATATAACAAGCCATGTGATGATGAGACGATGGATCATTTAATGTGCCGGTTGATTTCAAGCAATAATCATAAAGCGGTTTAACAGCATAAGTTTCGGCATTATAGTATAAGTTTCGGCATTATTGTATAAGTTTCAAATACGACTGACAGGTGGATGAAGAAGTTCCATTTGGCGATTGTATCAGGAGATGCAGTGCCCTCTATAGATAACCATGAACAGACTGAGTGAGTGAGTGATATAAAGTTGAGTCACGACCACCATCACCACGACCTGGAGACAATGGGAGATCGGCGACTGCTTACCGCCATCACCATCAATATGCTATTGACGCTGGCGCAGGTGATCGGCGGCATAATCTCTGGCAGTCTCGCTTTGATTGCCGATGCCCTGCACAATTTTAGTGATGCCGCCTCGTTGCTGATTGCCTGGGTGGCACGCAGGATTGGCAGACAACCCGCCGACCACTTCAAAACCTTTGGCTACAAACGGGCTGAGGTGATTGCTGCGCTGATCAACCTTGTCACGCTGGTGTTGGTGGGACTTTATCTGATCTACGAGGGGCTATGGCGGCTATTTGAGCCACAGGTTATTGAAGGTTGGACAGTGATCATTGTTGCCGGTATCGCATTGGTGATCGATGTGGCGACAGCAATACTGACCTACAGCATGTCGAAACAGAGCATGAATATCCGGGCCGCCTTTCTGCATAACGTCTCAGATGCTCTAGCCTCGGTGGGGGTCATTGTCGCCGGAACGTTGATTCTGCTTTATGACTGGTACTGGAGCGATACGCTACTGACCCTGCTTATCGCGGGATATGTGCTCTATCAGGCTGCCACCCTATTGCCAAAGACTATTCATATCCTCATGGAAGGTACGCCAGAGGGCATCTCCATTAAGGACGTGATTAATGTTATGGCATCGGTTGACGGTGTTTCCAATGTCCATCATCTCCATATCTGGCAAATTGATGAACATAAAAATGCCCTGGAGGCCCATGTGGTTATCACCGATTTCAGTGAAACAGAGCAGATCAAAATGGCATTGAAAGCAGCACTTGAGAAGCGCTTTTCCATCACTCATTCGACCCTGGAGTTTGAGATTGATCATTGCTGCAAGATCTGTTGCTGACGTCTGGTTGCAGTTGCAAAGGAATGGTCCAGAGAGAGAGCACACCGTACACTCATTATATAGTTGACACCAACGTTGATCCGTTAAGCCCGCCGTCAATTCCTGCCAATGGCCGTGTCATCTAAAATGACAGCTCGAATAGCCCGCAGTACAAAATCGGTGGGCTGGTATTGGCAATGCAATATTTTCCACTTGATAGTTCTCATAATGTTCTCTAAGCTATTTAAGAGAACAAGTGGAGAACTAAATGCTCACCCCCAGCCAGCACAAAACCCTAAACTTCATTCAACAATTTATCGCCCACCATACCCACGCCCCGAGCCTGACTGAAATTGCCGAGGGTATTGGTATCCAGTCAAAGGGGGTGGCTCACCGCTATGTAAAAGCGTTGGCTGAAGAGGGGCTGCTCTTTCTACACCCTGGCCGGAAACGGGGAATTGAGCTGGTCAATCCTGCCAGCGATAAGAGATTGACCATTCCGTTGTTGGGTAAGATTGCTGCGGGGCACCCGATTGAAGCTATCTCTGGTCAGGATATGCTCGATTTGAGTACACTCTACGGCCCCAACCGCTACGCCCTGCGCGTCACTGGCGACTCAATGATTGATGGTGGCATCATGGATGGCGATACCGTCATTATTGAGCCGCGAGAGATGGCCAATGATGGCGAGATCGTGGTCGCCCTCATTGATGGTGAAGATGTCACCCTCAAGCGGCTGAAATATCGCCAAGATGGCAACTTGGCACTGATTGCCGAAAACAGCACCATGCCGCCGATGATCTACGCCGCTGAGCGAGTTAAAATTCAGGGCATCGTCGTAGGCCAGCTGCGCTGGTATCGCTAAACAGTGACAATATCAGATCAACACTTCTGGCCAAGGGCGATCATCCTGGTCGATATGAACGCCTTTTTCGCCTCTGTCGAGCAGCTTGACCACCCCGAACTACGTGGACGACCTATCGCCGTCACCAATGGCTCACAAGGCACCTGTATCATCACCTCCTCCTACGAGGCGCGCGCCTATGGCATCAAGACAGGCATGCGTCTGAGAGAAGCCTATCAGCGCTGCCCAGAGCTTATCCAATGCGCCTCAAACCCACACCGCTATGCGGCAGTATCAACCACCATCATGGCGGCATTAAATAGCATCACACCCGATATGGAGATCTTCTCCGTTGATGAGGCCTTTCTCGATGTAACACACTGCCAGCGCTTGATGGGGCCACCAGAAGAGATCGCCAAACGAGCCAAACAGCGCGTATTTGAGGCCTCTGGTCTACTCTGTTCCGTCGGCCTCTCAGGTGACAAAACCACCGCAAAATATGCCGCTAAACTACAGAAACCAGACGGTTTTACCGTGATCCCACCTTGGCAAGCCGAGCAGCGCCTCAGTGGAATACCCGTCACTGAGTTATGCGGCATTGGCAAAGGTATCGGTGCCTTTCTGGCCCAATATGGCGTGATTCTCTGTGGTGATATGAAGCAGCTACCCATCAGCGTATTGGCACGCCGTTTCGGTAACCTTGGCCGACGCATCTGGTATATGGCACAGGGATTAGATCCCGAGCATGTAAAAATAGGTATCAAAGCACCGCAGTCAGTCGGTCACGGTAAGGTGATGCCTCCCAACACGCGTGACAGGGAGATATTGCGCATCTATCTCATGCACATGAGCGAAAAGGTCGCCAGACGCCTCCGCCGCTATGCACTACAGGCCAACCACTTCTTCATCGGTCTGCGCACAAAAGAGGCGTGGATCAGCGGCAAATGGCACTGCCCACAGCCCACCGATGATGGACGACAAATTATGCTGCTGTGTGACCAACTATTAATAAAACTGTGGCGAGGCGAGGGCATCCATCAAGTTCAAGTGACCGCACTCAACCCCAAAGCCAGCCAGCAGATCGAACTGTTTGCTCAAGAGAACATCAAACTAGAGCAACTCAATGCCGCAATGGACCGTATCAACAACCGTTACGGCGAGTTCTCACTCGCCCCTGCCCGATTAATCAAGCGATCAAAAATGCCCAATGTGATCGCCCCAGCCTGGCAGCCAAGTGGCCTACGACAGACCATACTATAAGCTGGCAGCAAGTCGTCCCCCTTACCTAGGGAAGCTCTGAATAAGTCATGATTGTTTTAGGTTGGCTAAAACTGCCGATTTACCCCTACAACCCCCACATGAATAGCAATTTTTAGCTATATTTATACAGAATGGACTCATAAGGCCACCTCTATTAATTCTGGGTGAGACAGTTTGAGATTCATAGCTTTCAAGGGCAAGGCGCTAAGTGCTTGTAATAGTTTTTCTACTGCAAGCACTTAGCAACGCTGCCATTGAGAATTATGGGCTCAAGCTGCTCATCCATGACTTAATTGAGGTGGCCATAAATAAAAACAGGGAAAGTGAGATGAAAAATCTAACGATTGGGCAGCGCCTAGCTCTTGGCTTTTTTGTGATGATTATCTTGATTGTTATCGTTGGTGTATTAGGCACCAACCGTGTCAATGAAGCAGCAGGATTAACACAAAAACTCTACAAACACCCCTTTGCTGTCAGCACCTCAATGCTCAGCATCAACGGCAATATCACAAAAATGCACCGTTCAATGAAGGATGTTGCGCTCGCTAAGAACAGCGCACAGATGAACAGTGCCATTGGCAAAGTCGATGAGTACGAGCAACAGGTATTTACCTCTTTTGAACTGGTTAATGAGCGTTTTCTAGGCGACAAAAGTCGAGTAGAAGAGGCGCTCAAACTATTCACCAATTGGCGCTCTATTCGCAACGAAGTGGTTGCATTTATGCGCAATGGTGAACGTGATGCCGCTGCAGCGATCACCAAAGGCAAAGGGGCGGAGCATGTCAAACAGATGACGGCATCCACTCAGTACCTTATTGACTATGCTTTTGATAAAGCCGAGACATTTATTAACAACGCAGAGCAGGCTCGGGAGAGCGCCGTTTTCTGGAACATGGTCACTATTATTGCTGCAATAGCTGCTGCTGCACTGCTCGCCATATTGATCACACGCAGTGTAGTCCTCCCCCTAAGCCAAGCATTAACCATCGCCAACACCATCGCCAGTGGCGATCTCACCAGCAAAATTGAGGTTAAAGAGACGGAAGGCAACAATGAGGTGAGCCATTTAATAGCCGCCCTGCGTAAGATGAACACCAAGTTGCATCTCATCGTCTCCGAAGTGATCGGCGCCAGTTCACAGCTCGGAGGTGCTGTAGATCAATTGGCCAACGTGACCAAAGAGGCCAACTCAGCAGTGATACGTCAAAAAAGTGAAACCCAGCAAGCAGCCACCGCAGTCAATGAGATGAGCGCAACTGTGCAGGAGGTTTCCAGAAATGCCTTGGATGCTGCAACGGCAGCACACAATGCCGATGATGAAGCAAAAAAGGGACATAATGTTGTCAGTGACGCCATTACAACCATCCAGACACTAGCTGGCGATGTAGAGAATGCCAACCAAGTGATCAAAGAGCTGAAGGATGATAGTAACAACATCGGCACCGTATTAGATGTCATTCGTGGCATTGCTGAACAAACCAATTTATTAGCTCTAAACGCAGCCATCGAAGCGGCCCGCGCTGGTGAACAAGGCCGAGGTTTTGCTGTTGTCGCCGATGAAGTTCGCACACTAGCGCAGCGCACCCAAGAGTCAACAACAGAGATTCAGAGCATGATAGAGCGCCTACAAAATGGTGCAGGGCGCGCTATGCAGGTGATGGAGGCTGGCCAATGCCAAGCCAGTAGCTGCGTTGAGAAGGCGGCGGAGGCGGGGCTATCACTTAAGCAGATCACCTCTGCTGTTACCATTATTAACCGTATGAACGATCAGATAGCAGGGGTGGCAAAAGAGCAGACCACCGTAGCATCTGAAATAGATAAAAACATGAATAACATCAATGATATTGCCAATCACAGCGCCAATAATGTCCAGGAGATTAGCGCAGCAAGCGAGCAACTGGCCACGTTAGCGAATGGGCTACAGAACGCGGTTAAGCAATTCAAGGTCTAGCTGTGAAAAATAGAGGCTCAGAAAAAGAGAAAGGCCTAGCTGGAACAGCTAAGCCTTTGATCTATATGGCGCGCCCGGAAGAATTCGAACCTCCGACCACCTGGTTCGTAGCTACATGGGTGCATATTTTTACTATATATATCAGCAATATGCGGTGCGTCCGTTGCCCAATTTTGCATAACAGTGCACTACAATGCATAACTCATTCCGGCAAAACTTCGGCAGTCGTTTTGACAGGATTAAATATTTTCCATGCTCACCTTAGATGAGCTATATGAACAACTCCTCTGTACCGAGCCACCTACTGTGAGGGAAAAATGGTGCTAATTCCCTCCTTTAAAATCAAGAACAGGAGTATTGAATGTTGAATGCCCTTTTTTGTTTCAACTACCCTGTGACTTCATCATTACAATGCCTGAATAACCCAACTGACTGATGGATTTGTCTCTGATTTTTTGTAGTTTTGCAGCTAGTTTCTGGCTGGGTGAGCAAGGCCTGCGGCGCAATGTAGCCAGGTGGAAACCGGGTAGATATAGCGTGCTGTTTTTCATGCTGGATTATCGCATTTTCAGTGACTCGCAGCACTTGTTAATCCATGATGAACAAGCTTAAGTTAGTACCATTCCGGTCTGCCCCTGCACCCTCCTCTGGAGATATTACCTGCAGCATCAGCCTACCGGACTTGGAGAGTATCATGCGGACAATTTGCTATCGTGATTTGAATCGACGCAGTTTACGTGCGAAACCAAGACCTAACAATCCAAGCCCCATCAGAGCAAAGCTGGCAAATTCAGGTACGGCGGCACTCGGTCGGCTTGTAATGCTGCTGCTCTCTAAAACGGCATCCACCTGAGCTTGCAGGGGATTGGCGAAGAGTATCAGGATCAGCAGATAAATGGCTGCCCGGACAGTGTCTGCAGTGCTTCTGATCCTGAATAGGGATTTTCGAGGATGCATTGTGCCATACATGTGTATTCTCCTTTTGGTTTGCCGTAGTTCAATTAACCGTTTTTTGCTTCTACAAAAACGGCATACGCCACTTTCCTGTGGTTATCTTGTGCCGCCTTTGATGTAGCTGGTGAGCGGTAGTCCCTGATCCATAACTCCTCCCAGCTTCAGGCAAGCAAGCCTTTGCTGCGCAGCATCTTATAGGTTCCCATTTTGATGGCATCATTGATCACGAACCAGACCAGTGCATAGCCCCAGATCCAGAGTGCATACTCCCAACTGATAGGGGTTATAAAGAGGCCATAAACGGCAATCAATGTGCCCAGGACTTCGGTGCCAAAGGTGGCGCCAAACAGCAGGGGCGAAGGCCATGGGTGTTGCCAGAACCAGCCTTCGGCCCGAGTGATATAGAGTGTGCTGTGTCCCGCCACGAGTAGCTTTAAAAATAGCAGGGTGCGTATCACATCTTCAGGGATCCCCCGTTCCTGGAGAATAAAAAATAGCAGGAATGATGAGATGACCCCGACAACGCCCAGCACACTGGCTATCGTGAGCAGCTCCTGCATCTTCCAACGCACCGGCTTGCGATCTACTTTGGTGTTGTCGTAGGCGATAGCCAGAATAGGGATATCATTGAGCAGCGCCAGCAGGATGATCATCAGCGCGGTAATCGGGTAGAAATCAAACACCACAATAGAGAGGGTCATGAAGAGGATGATGCGGATGGTCTCAGCAATGCGAAAGGTGGCGTAGCTCTTCATCCGCTCAAAGGTGATGCGTGCCTGTTTGATCGCCTCGTTAATCACCCCCAGGCCGGGAGCGGTTAGGATGATGTCTGCCGCTGCCCGTGCCGCATCGGTAGCGCCCGAGACAGCAATACCGCAGTCCGCCTTTTTGAGTGCCGGGGCATCATTAACACCATCACCTGTCATGCCGATGATGTGGCCGCTCTTTTGTAGGGTATCCACAATGCGGTATTTATCCTCGGGCACCACCTCAGCGAAGATGTCCACGTCGGTGATCATCTCGACGATGGCTGATTCGTGGGTATGGATGAACTCCCGATCCAGCAGCCGAGTATCGTAGGTGGCCTGCATGGTCTCCATCACATCGTCGGCAAAGCGTTGCGCCTCACGCTGGGATGCCTCACCGTTGAGCCTCTGGTAGATGGCTGCCGCCAACGCTGAGGTGAGGGCCAACATCTCCTGACTACCACTGCCTGAAAGCTGCTGGGAGCGGATGCTCTCCTGCTCCAGATCCAGCAGGCGGCCCACCTCTTTGGCAATTGCCAGGTTATCTCCAGTGACCATCTTGACCTGCACACCGTAGTTGATCATCTCGGCAATAACTGCTTTTGAGTCATCACGCGGTGGATCATAGAGGGGGATCAGGCCAATTAGCTCCAGCGGGGCATCTCCTTGTTTACGACCCACCGCCAGGGTGCGGTAGCCTTTGGAGGCCAGCAGATCCACCGTAACAGCCAGATCATGGGCGGCGGCATCACTGAGTTCAGCCCTCTCCACCACCACCTGTGCGGCCCCCTTGACCGCCAGAAAAGATTGCCCATTGTGTTCGATCAGCGCTTCAGTGCATTTGCGTACTGGGTCAAAGGGGATGAACTGCTTTTGGCTATAGGCTCGCCAATCCACATCCGGCAGTTTCTCATCCAGGTAGTGGAAAATAGGCAGCTCGATGGGGTCATTATTCTCCACTTTTGATGCTAGCGCGGCGGTGAGAAACAGCTCCCGCTCACTGAAACCATCCAACGTGATCGGGTCTGCAACCTTCATCTCATTTTTGGTCAGGGTGCCTGTTTTGTCAGAGCAGAAGATATCTACTCCGGCCAGCTCCTCGATAGCGGTGAGCCGCGAGACGATTGCCTGTCGTCGGGCCAGATTGATTGCCCCCACCGCCATGGTTACTGAGAGCACCGCCGGTAGTGCCACCGGGATAGCGGCTACGGTTAGTACCAGGGCAAAGCGGGCGATCTCCATCAGTGGCTCATGCCGGAACAGCGAAACCATGATGATTAGCAGTACCAGGGCGATGGTGATCAGGATCAGAAAATTGCCGATCTGAATTACCATTTTCTGGAAGTGGCTGCGCTCTTCCAGGCTGGCCTTGGCCACCAGTGAAACTACGCTGGAGAAGTTGGTGGCTGCACCCGTATTGACCACTATCGCCAACATCTCCCCCTGTTTGACAATGGTATTGGCGTAGACCACCTCACCGCTCTTCTTGCTTACCGGCAGAGACTCGCCGGTGAGAGCTGCCTGGTCGATCAGCAGGTAATCGCCGTTGAGCAGCTGGAGATCGGCGGGTACGACATCGCCGATCTTAAGTTTGACAATATCGCCGGGCACCAGCTCGCGGCTGGGAATGGTTTGAAATTCACCCTCACGCAATACGATGACCTCATTGGTCAGGCACTGCTTCAGCGCTTTCAGGGCATTCAGAGCGCGGTGTTCCTGAAAGAAATCCAGACCGGCATTCACTAGCAGCATAACCAGAATAATGATGAGGTCTTCCCACTTCTGCACCAGAGCAGAGAGCAGAGCTGCCACCTCAATCATCCAGGGGATTGGCCCCCAGAAGCGACGGAAGATGCGATGTAAGAGGGACTCTTCCTTCTCCTCAATCTCGTTGTAGCCGTATTGTTGGAGGCGTTTGGCCGCCTCTGCTTTATTTAACCCTTGTTCGGCATCGCTATGTAATGCACCTATCGTTTCATCAATGGGTTGCCGGGAAAAATCATCTGTTCTCTTTTTCATGAGTATTCCTGGGCACTCTTGGTGCCCACTCTGCCGGAAAGAATTTTCACATACCAGAAACAGCTTTTCTGCTACCTGAATTACACATTATTCGGTTCTTGGCTTGACCTCTCTTTTGGCGATTTTTTGCAGGGTAATCTCTGTTGTTGCCGCCACAATGACAAAACCAATAAGGATCATGATCACATGGCCTGATGTCTGGCTGACGTAAATCAGTGCGAGTACCATGGCAACTAGGCTCAGTATTGCAGCCAGTGAAACTGCCCAGCGTGATGCGCCTGTTTTGGAGATGATCCTTAGATGCCCGATGTGGGTGACTGCATGAATAAACAGAATGGATATGGAGCCGATGGCGGCAACCTCGGTCAGGTCAAACAGTAGGGATAAGATGATAATTAAAATACCACTGATGACCAATCCCTCCCGACTATGCGCAATGGGCTCACCAAAGATGGCGGGCAGTTCACCATCTTTAGCCAATTGATAGGTCACATTGGTCACGGCATACAGATTGGCATTGATGGCTGATGCTGTGGCGATTAATGCGGTGATTGCCACGACGGTAAAACCCATTTGCCCAAAGATGGGCCGTGCAGCTTCAGCCAATGCGAAGTCTTTGGCTGCAATAACCTTTTCTGTCGGTAAGTTACCAAAAACTGCAAAAGCTATAGCTATATAAAGCACCATGACTAACGCAATGGCCGTCATGATGGCTCTTGGCAGGGTTTTCGCGGGGTCAGGCATATCCTCGGCGGTATTGGTGATGACCCGAAACCCTTCAAACGCAAAAAAAGTGATAGCAAGACTAAAGAGTATGTCGCTACTAGGTGGGTAGTGATCTGGAGAGAGTAGTGCTGGGTTCAAATGGGCGATCCCTGCAATGGAGAGGATGCTGAGCACAATAAATTTAATGCCAACCGTTAACCGTTCCCAAATTGCCACATCTTTTGCCCCCTCAAGGTTGATCACAACAAACACAATGACAATGCCAATTGAAAAAAAATGGTGCCACAAGTGTGATGCGCCAACAGGCAGAAATGTTATGGCATAATTACCAAAGGCTTTGGCAATAAGGCTCAAAGAAACAATGGCAGAGAAGAAGAGCATGATGCTCATGGTGCCAGTAAAAAAACCGATACCATAGGCTTGTGACAGATACTCGACAATACCGCCTGCGGAGGGAAATCTGGCCCCCAGCTTGCCTAATGAGTAACCACTAAACAGTGCAATGATGCCGCCAATAATAAATGAGATATAGACAGCGCTGCCAGAGATGGCACTGGCTTCACCAAGCAGCGCAAAGATCCCGGCACCCACCATTGCACCTATCCCCATAGAGACAGCTGACCAGAAACCTATCGGTTTTTTTGATGTGTGCATGACTTTTATTAGTTACCTTTAATTGGTTCTCTTCAGCGATACCAGAGAATGGCGTTGGCCTCCAGAGGAATTCTGGCCTGAGGATGAGCCGGTATGATCCGCGGCGTGTAGTGGGAGAGGGGTCGGTCAGCGGCTACGGTTCCGGTGTAGAGCCAGGCGCTGGCAGTGCCTGCAAGCATGGTACTCCGTGTCAGCGGCTGGCGCACTGCCTCTCTCCCCGTAATAGGGTTGGCATACAACTCCACAGTCACCGACTCTACCGGCATATCATCAAGATAGACCTGTACCTCAAAGTGATGGCCATCCTTTTCCGTTCTTGCACTGACGTTGCCAAAGTGGATCTGCTGCCAGTGCTGCTTGAGTGCGCTATGCCAAGTCTCTAACCCTATGGCAATATCGGGGTTGGCGCTACGTTGCCGATAGCCCAAATCCCCACATAGAAAATAACGTGCTCAAAAAAACAGCCCAAAGCATAAGGATACTCTAATATAGTTGGTGTTTTCTGACACTCGAAAATACACCGCGCCAAAAAAACAACGTCTTTCACCA